>DAIDHC010000021.1 GCA_027452065.1 Bryobacterales bacterium | reverse complement strand
GCGTCACTGGAGGGCTCCCGCCGATTTGCTTCGGAGCCAACCCCGTCGCCTCGGCCTTGGGCAACCGCGCCAGGCGCGACCCCGGCACGGCTGTGCGAACATACCATGAGGGCCGACGACCGACCCTCAAAAGAGGAACTTCCTACTTGGCTGGGAGTAGGAACTTTCTATTTGGCTGCAACAGGCATTCGCCGGACAAGATGCCGCCGCCTCCCCGAATTTCACCCGGGAAACGAATATCGGCAGGCTCCCCACCCGGGTCGAGCGCCGCGCCCGACCCGGGTGGGGAGCTCGCGCTATACTTTCGGTTAAAAGCCGGTGTAGCTCAGCAGGTAGAGCATCTGATTTGTAATCAGAGGGTCGCAGGTTCGATTCCTGTCGCCGGCTCCAATAATCACGTGGGGGATCTGAAGAAGGCTCGAAATTAACGCGTGGCGGCAGGCCTGCTCCACGAAGCCGTTGCGGGCGTCAGGGCCTGTAGTCGATCATCGGCGCCTGGCCCGCGCGATGCTCGTTGTGGGCGGAAGAAGCAGCGAAGGACAACAGCGAATCGAAGCGCATCACTGGCACAAGCTGAGGGTCGGCGAGCTTGGGGATTTCCCGGCTTGGCCAAGGCAGTACCGGTCAAGATCCGCACCGACGAACACCGGGCCGGGGAAATGCTGCTTTACTTCGGAAATCTTGGTCGCTGGTGGCACGTTGTCTGCAGCCGAATTCTGGTGGTATAGCAACACCGATTTGACCCGCGCCTCTGATGCAAGCATTCCCACTTCACTCACGCTCAGATGCTCCGAACGCTGATGCACCTGGAAACGTTTCAGAACTTCTGGCGAGAGGTGACTGAAGTCGATTACAGCGTGCCCGCTCGCTCGGACGCCCCCTTCCGTTACCAGAACCTCGGCTCCGTGGGCCAGACTAACTACCGCATCACTCTGACCCGTATCGCCCGTAAACACGATCACGCCGTGCGGTGTTTCAAAACGATACGAATACGACCGCATGCGAGCACGGAATTGCTCTGGCATCGTGGCAAAGTGCGAGTTCTCCGCTGCGATGACCCGAAGCTTGTCATCTTCATAGACCACCCCATCGTGCTGAATGTCATGCGCCACGAATGGGCTTGCGAGTGTGCCGTTCGCCGATCGCAGGTTGGAGGCGCCGGGAAGTCCCTCGGCCGCAAAGACGCCAAAAGGGATACTAACGTAATCAAAGGCGGCCTTGACCAGTTCTTCTGTTTGGGGTGGGCCATAAATCTGGATTTGGCGCGTCGCGCCGGCTATATCCAAATTAAAGAAATCGTTGCCGATTACTTCGGCGAGACCAAGATCGTGGTCGGGATGATGGTGTGTGATGAAGATCGTTCCTACATCTTCGGACCGGACTCCGGCCACGACCATTTGGCGCATCGTACCGATGCCGCAATCGATCAGATACAAACGGCTATCGACTATCAGCAAACTGGACGGCTCCGAGCGCTCCCTGCTTAAAGGGGGCCCGCCATGGGTTCCGAGGAGAAGTATTTGGGTGCCGCCGCGTGGCGCCGGCGTCGGCCCACTCTGAGGCATCGCAGGAACACACAGAATGGTCACGGCCAAGGTGACCGAAACGGTGATGTCGATCGCGTTTTTCGACAACGGCGCCCGGAGTGAGGCGGACCGGGCGGCGATAAAGAGGTTCTCCGCGAGCCCCGCGATTGCCGTGCCGCCCCATCGCTTTCGGCCACAAGCTCCAGCGTAAAACTGAAGGACCCAACAAGAAAACGTTCCTTCTTCCAGCCTTCGCATGTTCCACCTCTGGCAGTGAATGGTTCACACTGTATCATTGATGCGGGACACAGGCCAAGCCCTCACGGGTACCTGACCTGGTAGCCAAAAGATCACCATTCAGAGCCTGATCACCTTTCACCATTCAACCGAATCTCGAATACAACGCCCGGAGTGCCGGCATAGTGAGTGCCTGGACCGAGTGTGCGCGCGCAGCCGCTGCGACGCACTCCCATGCCAGGCCGCACCGGGAGCCAGGCTGCGTACTTCGAGAAACGTCAGGCCGTCGTTGAACGGCGCCCAAGTGGCTCCGCCGTCTGCACTCACCCGCGGCAACGCCTGCCGCGCCCGCCGATAGAGACGTCCGGCTTCAACGGCATGCGTTTGGGAGGACTCCCAGTCCAGGCCGAACCATGACCCGATTGGCCCAACCGCGGCACCGGTATGTTCCGCCCGGCTTCGTGCTGGCAATTCGGGTGGCGCTCCGCGTGGGCCCGTCAGCCTCCGCCCCCCCAATCTCCACTACCCAGATGACGAAACCCGCCCGGTGATTGTAAACTGGGAGCTACACCCTTCACAGGAGATTTTCGTCATGCGAAAGTTCATGGTTTCCACCTCCCTGCTCGGCCTCATCGCGGCTGCCGGTTTCACCGCTTCCGCCAAAGCCGCCGGCGACGCCGCCAAAGGCAAGGAGACCTTCGAACAGTGCGGTGTCTGCCATAACACCGATACCGACGAGAAAAAGGTCGGGCCTTCTCTGAAGGGCCTCTTCAAGCACGAAAAACTCAAGAGCGGCAAGCCGGTCAACGACGCCAATGTTCGCGCCGTCATCAACGCCGGCGGCAACGGCATGCCCTCTTACCAGGAAATCCTCTCCGACGAGGAAAAGGACAACGTCATCGCCTACCTCAAAACCCTCTAGGAGTTCATTTCAAATCCCGACAATGACCACGCAACTCGCATCCCCTCGCCCTTTGCGTCCCCTCCGGTGGCTTCTTGCCTCCTCGCTCGCAGCCAACGCTCTGGCCGCGCCCAACGCCTCCAACGGCAAAGCGCTCTTCAGCCAGTGCCAGGTCTGCCACGCCACCGCAACTCCGGAAAAGAAAGTCGGCCCCTCCCTCAAGGGCCTGTTCAAGCACGCCAAGCTCAAAAACGGCAGAAGCGTGAGCGTCCCCAACGTCCTCAAGATGATCGACACCGGCGGCAACGGCATGCCCTCCTACGCCGACATCCTCTCCCCGCAGGACAAGCAGGACGTCATCGCGTATCTGCGAACCCTCTAGCCCCCGGCCGTCTTTCGCTTCAGCCGGCGTACTCCGTCACCACCACCGTCACATCGTCGGCCGGCGCCGCTCCGCCCGTAAACTCTTCCACTGCCGCCCGCAACGCCTGCTCCATCTCGCGGCACCCCTTGCCCGCGTGCGCCTTCACCAGCCGCCGCACCGCCGCCGTGCCCAGATACTGCCCTTCCTCGTTCTGCGCCTCCGTCACGCCGTCGCTGTAGAGCACCAGCTTGTCCCCCGGCTTCAACACCACGTCCTCGGCCGCGTACGCGGTCTCCTCCAACAACCCCACCGGCAGCCCCGTCGAAGCCAGCTCCCGCAGACTCCCGTCCGGCCGCACCAGCAGCCCCGCCGGATGCCCCGCATTCGCCCACGTCAGCCACCCGTCCTTCTCGAACACCCCGTAAAAAATCGTCGCGTACTTCTCCCCCTGCGTCCTCGAATTCAGAAAATGGCTGATCCGTGCCAGCATGTCCGGAATCGGCAGCGACGACTCCGAGCCCAATAAAAACGCCCCCTGCAGCAGCGCCGCCAGCAGCGCCGAGCTCACCCCCTTGCCCGAAACGTCGGCCACCACCACCATCCACGCCCCGTCTCCGGTCGGCCGCACGTCGAAATAATCGCCCCCCACCTCGTGCGAGGCCGCGCTCGATCCCGCCGCCCGGAACCACCCTTCCTCAGGCAGGGTCCATGGCAGCAGATCCCGCTGGATCTTCCGCGCCACGTTCAGCTCCTCCTCCATCCGCTGCTTGGTCCGCTCCTCCTCCAGCAGCCGCGCGTTCTCCAGAATCGTCGACGCCTCCAGCGCCAGCGTCTGCAGCAGTTCCCGGTTCCCCGAGGACAGATCCGCCGGCGCCAGCCGCGAATCCATGTAGATCAGCCCCACCGTCTCGTTCACCGGCGCCATGACCGTTTCATCGGCCGAAGCCGTGCGCAACTTTACCAGCGGCACGCACACCACGCTCCGCAGCTCCAGCCCGGCCAGCGAATTCCCCGCCTCCAGCCCCGCCATCTCCGCCGGATCGAAGCTCATCGACAGCAGCTCCCGCCGCCCCTGCAGCGCCCGCTTCAGCATCGCCGCCGGCACCCGCAGGTCCCCCGCCTCCAGCTCCCGCCCGTTCCGGTCCCGCGCCACCCGCACCGCCAGCTCCTCGCCCTCTTTCAAATACAAAAACCCCCGCTCCGATCCCGTCACCGCCAGCGCCGCGTCAATCACCGCCGCCAGGACATCGTCAATCGTCAGCGACGCCTGCAGCGTCCGCGCCACCTCCAGCAGCGCCCGCAGCTTTACCAGGTTCCCCGCGCCCGGCCCCGCTGCCTGCGGCGTCGTCCCGAGCTGCCCCAGAATCCGGTGGATCTCGTCCTCCCGCAGCATGAAGATCAGCTTGTAGGAGTCCACAATCCCAAACTCAATCCGGTCGCTGTTGGCCAGCTTTCGCCGCCGCACCCGCTCCCCGTTCACTATCACCCCGTGCCGGCTGTTCAGGTCCTCAATCACCAGCGCCCCGTCCTCCAGCACGATCTGCGCGTGCGTCCGCGACACCCGGTTGTCCCGCAGCACCAGTTGATTGCCCGCC
Organism: Bryobacterales bacterium; assembly: GCA_027452065.1. Classification (GTDB taxonomy): domain Bacteria; phylum Acidobacteriota; class Terriglobia; order Bryobacterales; family Bryobacteraceae; genus JAJYKC01. The sequence continues at coordinate 12,589 of DAIDHC010000021.1, read as the reverse complement.
TGCCGCCCGATCACAAACGGCACCGTCTCCAGCCGCACCCGGCTCCGGTTCCCCGACGGATTCACCACCACCAGCCCCGCCCCCCGCAGCCCCTCCGGCAGCTCGGTCGCCGTCATTGCTTCGTCCCTTTCCCCTTCTCCTGCGCCATCTCCGTCTGGCACCGCCCGCAATACCCTCCCACCTCCGTCCGCGCCATCACGATTTCGAATCCGAACGCTACCTCGATCTGCCTTCGCATCTCGGCCAGCGCCGGCCCGAAATACTCCTCCACCGCGCCGCACCTCAGGCAAACCACGTGCGCATGCTCCTGCTTCCGCCGCGTCTCGTAATAATGCTGGTCCCCCGCATGATGCATCAGGTCCAGCTCATCCACCAGCCCCCCGGCCTTCAGCATCTTCAATGTCCGGTACACCGTCACCCGGTTCAGCTTCGGATCCTTGCCCCGCGCCAGCAAGTACAGCCGCTCGGCGTCCAGATGCTCCCCCGATTCGTCGATCAGATCTAGCAGGATCCTCCTCTGCCGCGTCAACCGGACGCCCTGCCGCTTCAACGAATCCTGTATGCGCTCGCCCGCTGCCATGGCCGACACTTTGTTCCAGCATACTCCATGCCCCCCGCCGCGCTTTCCCGAAATTGCGCCGCCCATCGCGCCCCGCCCCCGCCCTCCGCCCGCGCTCTCACCCCCGCGCGATAAGATTGCTGAGTGCGCAACGGCCTCGCCCGCGACATCCTCGACCTCGCCGCCGTCCACGCCCTCCTGGTCGCCTCCGCCATCGCCCTCGCCGCCGCTCTCGCCCTCCCGCTCGGCGTCTGGGCCGCCCACCGCCCCGGTCCCCGCCGCTGGCTCCTCGGCGCCGCCGGCGTCTTTCAAACCATCCCCAGCCTCGCCCTGTTCGGCTTCCTCATCCCCGTCCCCTTCATCGGAGGCATCGGCCGCCGCACCGCCGTCGTCGCCCTCGTCCTCTACGCCCTGCTCCCCATCCTCCGCAATACCGCCACCGGCATCTCCTCGGTCGACCCCGCCGTCCGCGAATCCGCCGCCGCCATGGGCATGACCCCCCGCCAGATCCTGTTCCGCGTCGAGCTCCCCCTGGCCGCCCGCACCATCCTCGCCGGCCTCCGCATCGCCACCGTCTCCACCGTCGGCTCCGCCACCATCGCCGCCGCCATCGGCGGAGGCGGCCTCGGCGAATTCATCTTCCGCGGCATCGCCAGCGTCGACACCACTCTCATCCTCGCCGGCGCCATCCCCGCCGCCCTGCTCGCCCTCATCGCTGACGGAGGTCTCGGTTGGATCGAAAACCGCTTTGCGCCTGTCTGATCGCCGCCCTTCTGGCCGCCGCCTGCTCCCATTCCCCCTCCGTCGCCGTCGGCTCCAAAAATTTCACCGAACAGGTCCTGCTCGGCGAAATCGCCGCCCAGCAGATCGAGCGCCGCCTCCACCTCCGCGTCCAGCGCCAGCTCAACCTCGGCGGCACTCTCCTCGCCTTCCAGGCTCTTACCGCCGGCCAGATCGACCTCTACCCCGAATACTCCGGCACCGCCTTCATGTCCATCCTCCACCACCCCGCCTCTTCCAACTCCGCCGAGGTCCTCGATCAGGTCCGCTCCGAATTCGCCGCCTCGCTCCAGCTCAAATGGCTCGATCCTCTCGGCTTCAACAACACCTTCGCCATGGTCGTCACCACCGCCACCGCCCAGGCCCGCCGCGTCTCCTCGCTCTCCGGCGCCATGGCCAGCCCCGGCGCCTGGACCATCGGCGCCGGCTATGAGTTCCTCGAACGCCCCGACGGCTTCCGCGCCCTCCTCGCCGCCTACCCCAAGCTCACCCTCTCCGGCGCCCCCAAAACCATGGACCTCGGCCTCCTCTACCCGGCCCTGGACCAGCGCAAAATCGACCTCGCCGCCGCCAACTCCACCGACGCCAGCCTCTCCTCGCCCCGCTTCCAGGTCCTCACCGACGACCTCCACGCCTTCCCTCCCTACCAGGCCTCCTACGTCGTCCGCTACGACACCCTCGCCCGTATCCCCGGCCTCGATCGCGCCCTCGCCGAGCTCTCCGGCAAAATCTCCGACGCCGCCATGCGCTCCCTCAACACCGAAATCGACATCAAACACCGCCCCGTCCGCGACGTCGCCGCCAATTTCCTGAAAACCATCCCCTAGCCGTGAAACCCCTCCGCCTCGCCCTCTACGCCCTCTTCTCCCTCGCCTCCCTCGCTCTCCTCCTCCGCGCCTTCCTCGGTCCCTTCTTCTTCCTCCTCCCCGTCCACTCCCGCCTCAACGCCGCCTCCCTCGCCTCCCTCTCGCTCCTCCTCCTGCTTCTCACCACCCGCCCCCCGCCCGCCGAAACCCTACCCGTTTCTCCCTTCCCTCTCGCCCGCCTCGACGCCCTCGCCCTCGCCGCACTCATCCTCGCCGCCTTCGCCTCTTTCTCAATTTCAATCCCCGCGCCCTTCCTCTTCGACGACTACACCCACCTCGCTCAACTCTCCTCCTGGTCCCTGTCCGGCGCTCTGGCCCCCTTCGTCCATCCCTCGCCCGGCGCCTTCTTCCGCCCCGCTTCTTTTCTCTTCTCCTGGCTCGAATTCCACTGCGCCGGCCTCGATCCCCTCCGCTGGCATCTGTTCAACCTCACCCTCCACGCCGCCAACACCGTCCTCGTCTTCCTCGCCGCCCGTCTCCTGCTGCTCAGCCGCCGCGCCGCTCTCCCCGCCGCCCTCGTCTTCGCCCTCCACGGCTCCCGCTTCGAATCCGTTGCCTGGGCCGACGCCTCCTTCGATCTCTGGGCCGCCTTCTTCACCCTCCTCACTCTGCTCGCCGTCCTTGCCTACCGCCGCTCCGCCCACCCCCTCTGGCTCGCCGCCGCCGCCCCGCTCGCCGCCGCCGCGCTTCTGTCCAAAGAGTCCGCCTTCTGCCTCCCTTTCCTCGTTCTCGCTCTGATCCCGTTTTCCGATCGCTCCACACGCCCCCGCCTGCTCCGCGCCGCCGCCCTCGTCGCTCTTCTCACCGCCCTCGCTTTCCTCTACCGCTGGCACATGCTCTCCGGCCTCGGCGGCTATCCCTCCGCCCCGTCCCACGCCCTTCCGGCCGCCCTCTTCCACGCAGCTCTCTTCCACGCCGCCAAGGCCCTCCTCTACCGCCTCTGGGCCTTCCTCCTCGTCCCCTGGAACTGGTCCCGCCCTCCCGAATGGTGGCTCTCGCTCTCCCTCGCCGCCTTCCTCGCCGCGCTTCTCATCGCCGCCCGCTCAACCTTCTCCGGCCTCCGCCGCTTCGCGCCCCCGCTTCTGTTCACCCTCGCCGCCTCGCTCCCCGTCGAACACCTCCTCCTGCTCAACCCCTCCTTCGCCGGCGCCCGCCTCCTCTATCTCCCCGTCCTCGGCTGGGCCCTCCTCGCCGGCGCCCTCGCCGCCTCCCTCGGCGCTCCCGTGCCCCGCCGCCTCTTCCTCGCAACTCTTGCCGCGTTCTCTCTCGCCAGCCTCCACCACAACCTCATCCCCTGGACCCGCACCGCCTACGCCGCCCGCGCCGCCTGCCTCGAGTTCGCCCGCGACGTCCCCAACACCGCTCAGCCCGTCTCCGTCTCCAACCTCCCCGCCACCCGCCACGGCGTCTACTTCCTCGCCAACGGCTTCCCCCAATGCGTCGCCCTCTACACCGGCCTCCCCGCCTCCCGCATCCTCGTCCTACCGCCCGGCCAACCCGCCGCCCCCGGCCTCCACTACGCCTGGAACCCCGCCTCCCGCACCTTCCGCGCCGTCTCCACCCCGTAAACCGGCACCGAAAGACTTCCAACAGCCCGCCGCCCGCCTCGCTTATCATCTTCAGACCGTCCTCGCCGATCTCGAGCACCCGAACAAGGAACCCAGCCGAGCGACGGAGATCCTTCGCACCGGCCTCCTCATTCGCCTCGGAATTTCCCCTACCGAGCCCGCGCCGCCGAAGACGGCATCGTCGGCAAGCGTGCCCCGGAGGTACCGGCCAATAAACGTGGGATCACGGGACCTGAGGCTTGTACACGCCCGGAGGTAGTCATGATGAACAACCTCAAACCGGAGACAGAGCGGCTGGTGCGGGAAGAGCTGCAGATCGGCCGATTCGATTCTGTGGACGAAATGATCGTCGAGGGCGTTCACGCCAGGCGCGAGGGCAAGACCCCGATGCCCCAGACGAGGCGCCGGACGCCCGCTGAAGCGGTCGCTCACATTCGCCAGCTCCGCCGCGGAAACCGCAACGAAGGCCGGGCTTGATAGCGTTTGTCCTCGACAACTCTGTCGGCGAAAATAGTGGAGCGGCTACTGGCCGGTCACCAGGCTCACGTGCCGGCTCTGTGGCTCTACGAGGGCGTTTCGGTTTTGGCAAAGGCGCAGCGGAGTTCGGCGATCACCGCCGATAAGGCGCGCGAGTTCCTCGAAGACGTAAGATCTCTCGGCGTGTCTGCTCCCGCCCGCCCGTTCTCCCACGGCGGGAGACGTGACAGACGGCAGGTCCTGGCGCGGGTCCCTGGCGGGAGCCTTTCCTGGTCTGCGCGCCAGGTTAGGGAGGACCGATTTGCGTTGGCGGTGCTTCCAGGCCGTGCAAGTCATGGCTTCCAGGCGCTGGTGGGCGATGGAGGCGGCCAGTGTTCGCCAGGCACGGATTTCCTCGAACGCCGCTATTTCGAACCGTGAGGCGCGTTTTCAGTTCCGGTCTCAGATTGAGCAACCTGAGGCGCACCGGTAATCCAGCGGCTGACCGGTTTCCCAGGCCCTCGAATTGGACACCGCCGGGCCTTAGACGGGCGCGCAAAGCCGGCCGGTTCTAACGCGCGCAACACCGTGCGGCGGGTCAATAACTGCGAGGGCGGCAGTTCAAATGGGAGCCGGCGCCGGCCCTATAATTCTTCTCCTTTTGGAGTAGAATTAGAGCATGAACGGCTACACGCCTGCCCAAGCCGCCGCGATAACAGGTCTGCCCCTGGCTGCGGTTCACAAAGCAATCGACAGCCGCCTGATCCGTCCCCGGCCCGCTCGGGCCGGCGCAACCGTTCGCCGGCTGCTGACGAAGGAACAGTTGATCTACCTCCAGCTCGAGGCGGAGGGTCTGCGTTTGTTGCCTGTTGGAACCCGGCGCGAAATCGCGGAATCGATCCGGCGGTCGCCGGAGGCCGACCTGATGGCAATTGGAAACGGGACGGCGCTTTTTGTTGAATTCAAGGCCGCGCGCCGCAAGGTCGAGGGCCGGCTGAAACAACTCGCCCACATGGAAGAGATGGTGGCCAGCGATCCGGAGATCATGCGCGGAACCCCGGTCTTCAAGGGCACTCGGATTCCGGTGGACCTGGTGGCCGAAATGTTGGCCAAGGGCGCAACCGCGGAGGAGATTCTTGAAGGCTATCCGGCCCTGACCAGGAAAAAGATCGCTATCGCGCCGCTGTACATGCGTGCATTCCCAAGGCGCGGACGCCCCAGCCGCCGTCCCTGGCAGGGGGAAAAGGCGCGCGGCCGAAGATCTCTTCCGCTGAGCGCTCTGCCCGGGAACGCATGAGGTTTCTCATCGACGAATGCTTGCATGAGTCGCTGGTCGAAGTCTCTCATGGCGCCGGTCTTGATGCGGTCCACGTCAATCATCTTGGTCTGGGCGGCAAGCCGGACTGGGAACTCGCCGGCCGCATCGTCGAAGATGAGTTCACGTTCGTCACGAACAATCGCGTCGATTTTGTTCGGCTTTTCGCCAAAATGGAATTGCACGCCGGCCTGATCGTCATCGTCCCCAACGTCGTCCCATCCCTGCAGCGCGCCCTGTTCGAGGCCGCCATTCTGTACCTGGCGGGCAGGGAGCCCGTCAATGCGGCAATTGAAGTAAGCCTCAAAGGCAAAGTAGTGGAGTGCGTGGAGTACGGCCTGCCGGAAGTATGATCCGGCTGTCGCCCACCTGCCGCTCCCTCGGCAGCCAACGCTCATCGCAGACCGGTCTCGAGCGCCCGCGCCCAGTCCCTCCGGCTTCGGCCTTGTCGCCCCGCCGCCAACTTTGGCGGGAAGTCCGCCAACGCCGTTTGCCCCGCAACGCTACTCCCTGGGCACTTCTTCGCCCTTCTCGTTCACAGCCACCCATGCGCCCTGCTCATCCGCCCGGAGCCGCAGAATATCGCCCGGGCCGGGAAGGACCCACTGCCCGGGCCTCCGCTTCCACTCAAGCACCCCATCAGAGCGCGCAGAATTAGCAAACTCGAGAATGTCAAATTCGATCCTCATTCCATCGATTGACCGAATTTCGAGGAATTCGGCTCTTACAAACTCAATGCCACGGTCGACAAAGTCCGGCTTGAGGGCGAAATTCTCGCAGTTCCCGCTCATTGGAATCGTCGGATACATCAGACCGTCAAATCGGTACGCCCCTTCCACGGTTGGCTCGGGCATCAATTTTTCGGCCACCGCGATGGTCCTCTTGTACAGCTCCTCACGCCCATCCGGAACGTCAACGCTGAAGAACGACGACAAGAACTCGTCCACCCGGCGCGGCTTGTCCGTAGGACGAGACGTGGAATCGCCTCCCACCCAATCCGGACAATCGCGAGTAGATTGTAATTGCGTGAAACTCGAGCCGGCGTAGCCGACGTGGTTCACCATCAACCGGACCTCGGTGCGCCACTCCGAAAGCACAAGCCGGTCGCCAACCCCGGCGTGCACTTCAAAAAACGGGGCGTTCCGGGCGGACGAACAATAAAACAGCGACTGCCCGGCACGATTACACCGCTGGTCCTTCGCAATCCTGCCGGGCGGCGGAGCGCTGATATCGGCAAGTAATCTGGGCGGCTCATCCATCTTTCAGCAGAATCGTAATCTGCCCTTTTATCTCCTCGATGGACGCATTGGAGAGATCCAGGGCACTGAGTGTATCGATGGCCTGCTGGATCTCCTCCGGGGAGTTCGCCGAAACGGACACGCTCATAAGTTGCGCCACGAAGGGTGTCAACCCTCCCGCACCTTCCGCGCCGTCTCCACCCCGTGAACCGGCAGCCCCACTCCCTCCAACAGCCCGATCTGCTTCAGCACCGACGCCTGGTCCCAGTAAATATGCTCGTGCGCCAGCTTCCCGTCCCGGAACTTCACAATCGCCACCAGCGGCACCTCCACCCTCCGGTTCGTCGGCGCAACCCCCGGCAGCATCCACGGCATCTCGCAGGTGTGCGTGAAGGAAAAGATCATCTCGTCCACCAGTTGATCGGCGCCAACAGTCCGCGAAACCGGCTCGAGCGTGGTGTCCGGCGGCATCGCCGGTATGAACCGCTTCGAGTAAAACTCCCGCAGCTCCGCCTTCCCCACCCCTCCCGTCAGCACCGGCACGTGATTCACATATGCGTCCTCCACCATCGTCTCGAGCGTCGCCTCCACATCCCGCGTGGCAAACTCATGCCCCGTGTGCTCTTCCCAAAGCTTCTCCAACTCCCGTGCATCCATGCCCGCGATTCTACCGCCGCCACGCTCCCTCCAACCCGCATCCCGAGCCCGCCATCCCCCGCCGCCTTCCCGCCCTCCGCGGCTCCTCGTCCAACCCCTCCGCGTCCGGAGCATCTCAAGACGTAGGGTAGAGCTCTGCGGGTACGCAACCTGAGCGCCGTCCCGGGCCGGGTTTGAGGGAGCGGAGTCTGTCCCGTCTCCCGATCCACAATCCAGGCCCAAAGCGTTAAATCCCGGAGGTCTGGAGGCAGAGCCGCCGGCTCAGGGGATGCCTGTTGCCGCTCCTTCATGCCGCTTTGCCAACTGCGCCGGTGCGCGGCGCGGCGCCCCGGGCGGCAATTCCTGCCGGCCGCATCGGGCCGGCCACCGCGTGTTCGCCGTGCATCGTCCCTCCGCCCCGGCCATTCGAACACCAGGCGCCGGACAATCTCAGCGGTTTCCGTCTCCGCAGCCATCATTACCGGTTTGCCCACCTGGTCCGGCTTCTTCTTGAACCACTGCCCGCCGGCTTCATCGCCGGAACCGTGCGCCGGTTCGGAAGCGGGTATGGGCACCGGCGGGATGGCGTGGCCGGAACCTCGCGCCTGCTCCGAAATAATGCTGGATGAAGTTATAAACAGCGCGGCGATAGCCGCTCCGGCGATAAGTGAACGTGGTGTTGATGATTTCAGCCGGCAAGGTACGGGCGGGCTTGTCCTTGGGCCGGAACGCCCGAATGACATCGCCCCTGGCCTCGAGAAACTGGCGGTAACGCTCGGCCACCACCGCGAACCCCGCTTCGCCGCCCAATTGCCAGGCTAGCTCTCCCCAGCGGCCCTTTCGGAGCCGTATGCCGTTCTTCCCTCCACAACCGGTGATCGAGTCGAATCCCGTGCCGGCGAATCCGGCGGCCGCCGCTTCCGATACTGCGGCGGCGCGCGCGCCTGATCCGGCATGCCGCGGATGCCGGCCCAGCCTTACGATTGCGGACCCTTCTTTGCCAATTGGTGAAGGAGCGCCAGCGCATGCGTCCCGTCGCCACCGAACCGGGTGGTCCGGTGGAACACAGCCGATGTTTCGGTCTTTTCGCCGGATAGCCGCCGGATGACCGCGCACCCGGTTCCGCCAGCGCGCGCCTCAGGCTTTCCTTGCGCTCAGGTGAGAGCGTTCAGGGAGTATCCGGAGCGGCCGGAACGCCGCAAGAGGAAAACCACACGCACCGCATGGGCCGTATCCACTCATGGTGGGTTGGGCCGAAGAGGGGCAAATCAAAAACAACGCGTGAAGTTCGGGACCGGCCGGCGATTTCGCGGGCACTTGTTGGGAGATGGCTCCCGCTGAAGGCGCATCCTGGACCACGACTACTGAGCAGGACCGCCGCGCACCGTCAGTTGCAGCGTGACAGAGGTGACCGGCGTCGAAGGGTCATTGCTTGTAAATTTCAGGTAAGCATTGAAAGTCTGCATGCCCGGCCGGGTAGCGTTTGCGACTAACCACCTCACGGACACATCGGCCGTCGCGCCGGGTGCGACAGTCATGGTCCTGGGGTTGAACGTCAGCGTAAGAAGCGACCCCGAAATCGACTGAACAATTAACGGGGCCGTGCCGGTATTGCTGACCGGCACCGAGCCGTTTGCCTCCATTCCATTTGCGATCCGGCCCATGTCCACCGTCTGGGGAACGACGATGTGCGGCGTCGCAGCCGCGTACAAATCGTAAAGCTTCTGCCACTGAAAACGGCCGTTGGACGGATTGGCGAAAAGCGGGCTGCTGCAAGTCTGCGTGGCCAGCACATTCCACGATGGGGCCAGCCCGCCGGCATCGCAGGGAACGCTGGGATCCGTCAGGTCCTTGCAAAAGTTGCCGGAGAGCGTAAGACTCCCATCGCCTTGCGTCCTCCCGAGCGGCAGCGACGTCCATTGTCCGCGAATGACCGGGATCGAGCCGGGCGGTTGCCGCAGTCCCGCTGGCGACTGCGTGCCGGCAGTCCCCGTTGTGCCTACCCGGGGGCCTGTTGTGGGGACGCCGCTCTGGAGAGTGCCGTGAAAGACGTTCGCAAACGTGAGCCCTTGATCGCTGCTCAGGCCGAGCCACCAGATCGCGTCGCCGATTTGACGCACGTAATAGGTGCCCACATCCGAGGCGGCCCAGGAGCCCGTGAGATCGATGTTCGGCGGCCGTTGAATCGCGAAGTCCTGGAGAATCTCTACCGAATAGACCGGGTGTATTTCGAGATTTCTCGATTCCGGGTTGTTCGGATCGTTCTCGGTGTCATAGCAAGGGCTCGTCAGCCCGTGCCCGCAGTCCAGAACAATTGCCCCCGTGACGCGCACGCGGCTTCCCTGTTTCATCTGCGGGCTCTCGTTGATAGCCACGGTGTTGCCGACATCGGAGAGCGAACCCGCAATCGGAACGCCCTGCGATAACGAGCTGTTCGCTCCCGCTTCTCCCCAGCCGGGCAGGAACACCGGACCGGAAGCCTGACACTGACTGTCCTGACGTCCGTAAGCGATGGCTTCGGAATGGATGGCGTTCTGCCAGGCGTTCAGTTTCGCTTGAACATTGGCCGCCGGGTTTCGCCACCCATCCGTCCAAAAGCCCGGTTGCGCATCCAGGTTCGCCCGGTCCGCGACCATGTCGAAGTTCAGGTCATCGTCACCGGCATTGTTTGCGAAGAAGTCCGCGCAATTTGCCGGATACGTACCCGCCGCGTAGGGGCTGACAACGGTGCCGAAAACGACGGCATTATCTTTGTACGGTTTCAAATTGTCGAGCAAACTTTCATGGCTGCCCCAGACGGATTCAGTCTGGTTCTTTAATACTTTGGCGAACAGACAATATGGGTCGCGCTGTCCGGCATTGTCGGCGCACGGTAGCTTAGGGATAGAGGCTTTGGTCCAGCTTTTCGCAGTCAGGCCGCCGGCCTGACTCTGCAATTGCATGCTCAATGCGTTGCCGGCCGGGTCAAGGTTCACGGCAATCGTGAGTGTCCCCTGATTCAGGTTGAAGGCGCTCTGCCTCGGCACCTCTGTCCATTCTCCCCTGACTGTATTGCCGGACAAAGTGCCCTGAAATACCTGCGTGGACGTCAGGCCGCGGTGAAACGAATTCGACTTGCTCCTGACCGGGCTAAATGGATCGGGATCGAATCCAGCCCACCATACTGTGTTGCCAATCTGGCGTACATAGTATATGGCGCCGTCGTCGGACGCCCAGAGACCGGTCAGATCGGCGGCAAATGCACGAGCGCCCTCGGCTGCCGGCAGGAACATGGCCAATGAGCAGAGGACAGCGTTTACCGTCTTGCGGCGAGAATGAGCCCCGTTTTCCACCTGAGATGGAACGTCCAAGCTTCGAATCTCCGCGAGGGAGTATATCAGAAAAACTGGACCTGCTCCAGGCCCTCAGGCCCTCTGTCAAGGCAAAGTAGAAATGTCCCCATGCTGGCAAAGTAGAAATGTCCCCTTTTGCTGGGGCTTGTGAAATTGCATGTTAAATTGCGTATGCCGGTGAAGCGGAGACGGGCAATGCTGGCGAGCAACCCGTTGAGGAATAGCCGGTCGGAACTCGTCGCGACGATGAGTAAGCGTGTTTCCTTCCGGCGCGCTTTAGGACCTGGCCCGGACCCGACCGGAATGCGGCAAATCCGGGCCAGGTTTGTAAGAAGCGTTAAACACATCGGAGCGATAGATTCCGTCATGCCTTGTAAACGCAACATCGAGAACCCGGTCCCTACGCCACTTGCCATATCTTAGGCCCCTTCTTCAAATCGAAAGTCCTGCCCCATTCACGACCCTGAGGATCACGGGGCGGGCGGCGAGGGTTGGATCGCTTCACCGGCGGCGCGGCGGTCTTCCGGACTGCGGTGCACCGGCTGACAGCCAGGTATCGATCCCCAAATCGGACCGCGATGGAGCCGTCGAGCCTCTTTTCCACCCGCACGCTGGCCTTACGCAATCCGCCGACGACTGCCTGGCGTTCGATCTGATAGAGTTCAGCATTCAGGGGAATTGTGTAATCGTTCCGCACTTGCCGCGTTTCCACGTGGCTTAAGGAAGACTCCAGACTGTGGCTCTTGTCCAGCGGCCGATGCGCGTCGTCCGGGTGGGCCGGCTCCACCGTCAACTCCCGTTCCCACCAAACCAGATAGCTCTCCTCAAGGTATTGGTTAGCCTGATCGAGGGTCTTCACTCCCGCCACTCGCATGCCCTTCACCAATCGATCCTGTGCCGTCCCGAAGTTCCTCTCCACTCGTCCCTTGGCTTGCGGGCTGTGCGCCGCTATCCAGGCGATTCCCAGTTCCTGCAACGCGCGTCCGATCTGTGTCGGCGGCATCTCCACAGCGTCTTTGTCTACTCCCGGCTCATCCCGCCTGCGCTTCTCCCCCGTTCGGAAGATACTGGCCTTGTCCGTATAGAACGCCAGCGGCCGCCCGAACTTCTCCACGTAACGCCACAGCAGTTTCATGTTCTCTTCGGTCGAATCGTGCCGAACAAACCGCGCGAACAACCGGCTCGTCGCGTCGTCGATCATGGCGATCAGGTACAGCTTCTCTCCGCGCCCTTCCAGCCAGTCATGCGCTGAGGTGTCCCACTGCACCAGCTCTCCAAAGCGACTCCGCCGCGGCCGCCAGACATGTACCGTCTTCGTTTTCTGTTCCTTCCCACGCCACAGCTTTGCCCGGATCATCCACTGGCGCAAGGTCTCTTTGCTCACCTCGATGTCGTGCTTGTCCGCCAAATATTCCGCCGCCAGCGTCGGCCCAAATCCCTTGTACATATCCGCCGACAGGATCTGAATCGCCTCCTCCTCGACGGACTGCGCGATCCGCTGGTTCGATGGTTTTCCACGCAGTCCATGAATCACGGCCTTGTCGCCACGCTTCTTCAGTGCGTATAGCAGTCGCTTCAAGTGACGGACGCTCACCCCCAGTTCCTCGGCTGCCTCCTTCTGCCTGATCAGGCGCTTCTTCGCTTTGCGCAACGTTATCAGTCGGTCTCTCTCGGCCTGTGTCATCAGTAGCTGTCCTTCTTGCATCCCCCAAGCCTGGGGTTGTCAAGGGGACATTTCTACTTTGCCCATAGGGGACATTATCACTTTGCCGCCACAGCCTCGTTAGAAATGTCCCCCGTTTCGCCTCAATAGAAATGGCCCTTTTTTGCCACAGTTCG
>DAIDHC010000020.1 GCA_027452065.1 Bryobacterales bacterium | reverse complement strand
CGGAAACAGGCTCGAAATCACGGCATTCATGAACCAGTGCGAAAAACTCCCCAGGCTCTGCCCCTGCGCCCGCACCCGGTTCGGAAACACCTCGCTGATGTAAACCCAGATCACCGCCCCCTGCGACAGCGCGAAGGAGGCGATGTAGCCCGCCAGCAGCCACACCAGCGACCCCCCGTGCCGGCCCGTGAAAAACACAAAAGCCACGCCCGCCAGGCACAATGCCGTCCCCACCGAACCCGCCAGCAACAGCGCCCGCCGCCCCAGCCGGTCGATCAGCGACATCCCCACCATCGTGAACAGCAGGTTCGTCGCCCCCACCGCCACCGCCTGAAGTTCCCCGGAGACTTTTCCAAAACCGGCCCGCGCGAAAATGTCGTTCAGGTAATACAGAATCGCGTTGATCCCGGAAAGCTGGTTGAACATCCCGATCGTCACCGCCAGAAATATCGGAATCCGATATTTCCACGAAAACAGCGGCTCGCTGGCGTGCCCGTGCTCGGCGTCGATCGAGGCCACGATGTCGGCCAGCTCTTTTTCGTAGTCCTCCTCCTCGCTCAGCTCGAGCACCCGCCGCGCCTCCTCGATCCGCCCCTTCTTCACCAGCCACCGCGGACTGCGCTGGATGCCGAACAGCATCACAAAAAACAGAATCGCCGGCAGCGCCGCCACGCCCAGCATCCACCGCCACTCCGCCGCGCCGAATGCCGCCAGCCCGATCAGCCAGTTCGACATGTACGCCAGCAGAATCCCGAACACCACGTTGAACTGAAAGAAACCAACCAGCCGCCCCCGCCACTTCGCCGGCGCGATCTCGGCGATGTACATCGGCCCCAGCACTGACGAGCCTCCGATGCCCAGCCCGCCCACGAATCGAAACACAATCAGCGACCCCCAGCTCCAGGCGAAAGCGCAGCCCAGCGACGAGACGATGTAAAACACCGCCATCACCCGCAGGCTGTCGCGCCTCCCGTACCGGTCCCCCGGGATCGCCGCCAGCATCGCCCCCAGAATCGTCCCCCAGAGCGCGCTCGCCACCGTCACCCCGAGCGAGCCCGGCGACAGGCGGAACACCTGCGTCAGCGCCTCGGTCGCCCCGGCGATGACCGCCGTGTCGAAGCCGAAGAGAAGACCGCCGAGCGCGGCCACGATGGTGCTGCGAATCAGATACGCGTTGAGCTTCCCGGTCATCGCCCCTCTCCTCAGTGCTGCCCGATCACGCTGTACAACAAAATCGCAAGCACCAGCACCGTCACCACCATGTACGTGCGGTCACGCTCCAGTCCGAAAGCGACCAGCGAGAACGCAACCCTCGCCACCGGCGTCGCGATCAGCAAAAGCAGGCCCACCTGCACCACGGCCAGCCAGTCGCCTCCCGCCGCCGCACCAAGCACCGCCCCCAGCCCCGTATAATTCCGCGGCTCGCCGTGAAACGCCGCGTGCGCCGCCGGCTTGCCGCCCGAGCCGATTAAATATCCCACGCCTCCCGTCAGCACCACCACCGCCGACAGCAGCACCCCCGCCCGCAGCAGGTTGCCGATGATCTGCTCCACTCGAAAGTCGTTCCACGCCTTCATTTCAGATTTTCCCCGCGAATCCGTTGAAGATCATTTCCAGCGCCATTACCCCAACCACAATCCCGAACACCAGCCGCAGCACTTTCGGATGCGCGGAGATCAGGTGCCGCGCCCCGAGCATCGAACCCGCCAGCACGCCCAGCACTACCGGCATCGCCACCGCCGGATCGATGTAGCCCCGCCCCAGGTATACGCCGGCGCTCGCCGCCGCCGTCACTCCAATCATGAAATTGCTCGTCGTCGTCGATACCTTGAACGGAATCCGCATTGCCCTGTCCATCGCAATTACCTTCAGCGCTCCCGAGCCGATCCCCAGCAGCCCCGACACCGTGCCCGCCGCGAACATCAACCCGAAGCCCGCCTTCACTCCCCGCACATGATACTTCTTCGGCCCCTCAGCCGTCGGGTAGGTCCCGTCCAGCTTCAGCCGCGCCGCCAGCGGGTCCGGCTTTGCTCCATCGAGCTCATCCGGTTCGGCGCGATAGGACTGCCAGGCCGAGTGCAGCAGCATCAGGCCGAAAATCACCGCCAGCGCCGAAGTCGGGATTCGCGTCGCCAGAAACGCGCCGCACAGCGCCCCAATCGTCGTCGCGATCTCCAGAAACATCCCGATCCGGATATTGGAATACCCCTCCTTCACATACGCCGCCGCCGCTCCCGAGGAGGTTGCGATCACGCTCACCAGGCTGGCCCCGATCGCGTAGCGTATGTCCACCCCGAGCAGCAGCGTCAGCGCCGGCGTGATCACCACGCCCCCGCCCAGGCCCGTCAACGCCCCCAGAAAACCCGCCGCCCCGGCTATCGTCGCCACCAGCGCCGAAAATTCGAGATTGGTCATGGAAGGATCAGGATAGCTGTTACGAAAGGAGCCGGTCGAGTAGGGATTTCCCCCGGCGCCTCAGTCGAAGCTGTCGCTCATCCGGTGCGTCCCCCGCCGCGCGGTCCCGGCCCTCCGGCCCAGCCACGCCTCAATTGCCGGCAGCGCTTCCATAGCCGCCTGCTCGCCCCGCTCGATCAATTCCCCGGTGCTCTGAAATCCGTCCCACGGCACATCTTCCACCGCCGGCGAGATCACCAGGTCCGCCTGCGCGCGCCACTCGTGGTCCAGCCGGTGCCCCATCACCTGCAGGCACCGGTGAATCACGCCGAATACGTTGTGCGGGTCCACGCCTCCCGACGGCCCCGGCAGATGCACCGCGACGATCCGCGTCGCCCCCAGCGCCACCAGCGCCGCCGTCGGAACCTCCGCCGCCACGTAGCCGTCCACCAGGCAGTAGCCGTTGTAGCGCACCGGCTGGAACAGACCCGGATAGGAGCAGCTCGCCCGGATCGGCAGCACCACGTCTCCTTCGCCGCTGAACACAACCGGCTTGCCCGTCACCAGGTCAGCCGCCACCACCGCCAGCCGGATGTTCATCTCCTCGAACCGCGAGCACTTCAGCATCCGCCCGAGAAACGGAATCATCCGGTCGCTGCCGGCCAGCCCCATCAGGCTGATCGTCCATCGCGCCACGTCGCGGAACTTCATGCCCCGCGCCACCCTCTCGATCATCGCCGTGTCGGCGCCCGCCGCGTACGCCGCCGCCACCATCGAGCCCGCGCTCACCCCGGAAATCGCGTGGATCGGAATCTGGTGCCGCTCCATCACTCTCAGCACCCCGATGTGCGCGATCCCCCGCGCGAAGCCTCCGCCCAGCGCAATCCCGATCCTCGGCGCCGCCGCGGAAGGCTGCTCCGGAGCCGCTCTGAGCCGCCCGCGCCCGCGCCGGAGGGTCTGCCACCACGAAGCTTGCATCCGAATCCCGCTCCCGCTCACCTAATATAGATGTATCCGTGACCGAAACCTATACGCACTCAGTCAAATTTTTTACCTGCTCAACGCTTCTGCTTGGTCTTCTTATCGGCACCGCGCCCGCCGCCCGCGCCCAGCGCGAGCTTTCCGGCGCCGCCAGGACCGAGCTCCAGCTCCAGCAACTCGAAGTCACCGGCTCGGTTCTCATGATCGGCGCCCATCCGGACGACGAAAACACCGCCCTGCTCGCCTGGCTCGCCCGCGGCCGCAAAGTCCGTACCGCTTATCTCTCCCTCACCCGCGGTGAAGGCGGACAGAATCTTATCGGCACCGAACAGGGCGACGCCATGGGCGTCATCCGCACCCAGGAACTCCTCGCCGCCCGCCGCGTCGACGGCGCCGAGCAATTCTTTACTCGCGCCATCGACTTTGGCTTCACCAAAACTCCGCAGGAAGCCTTCGACAAGTGGGGCAGGGAAGAGATCCTCAGCGACGTCGTCTGGGTCATCCGCAGCTTCCGCCCCGACCTCATCGTGCTCCGCTTCTCCGGCACTCCCCGCGACGGCCACGGCCAGCACCAGGCCTCCGCCATCCTCGGCAAGGAAGCCTTCTCCGCCGCCGCCGACCCCGCCCGCTTCCCCGAGCAGTTGAAGTACGTCCGCCCCTGGCAGGCCCGCCGCCTCATGTGGAACGCCTTCGCCTTCACCGACGAGCAGCGCAAGGAAGCCATGAAGCTCCCCGGCCGCGTCGAGATTGATCCCGGCGCCTATAACCCCGTCCTCGGTTATTCCTACCGCGAGATCGCTGGCATGAGCCGCACCATGCACCGCAGCCAGGGCATGGGCTCGCCGGAACCCCCCGGCAGCTCGAAGGAATTCCTCACGCTCGTAGCCGGCGACGCACCCCACCACGACGTCTTCGACGGCATCGACCTCGGCTGGTCTCGCGTCGCCGGCGCCGATTCGGCCGGCGCGCTCCTGGCCCAAGCCCTCGCTGCCTACACGCCGGAGCATCCCGAAGCCGCCATTCCCTCCCTCATCGCCGCCCGCCGCGTCCTCCAGGGACTCACCGATCCCATCGCCGTCCGCAAACTCCGCGACATCGACGAAACCATTGCCCAGTGCGGCGGCCTCTGGCTCGACGCCGCCGCCGACCGCCCCGAGCTCGAGCCCGGCCTCAAGTTTTCCATCAAAACCACCGCCATCGACCGCGGCCCGCTTCCTGTTACCCTCGCCTCAGTCTCGGTCAACGGCTCGGCCCCCGCGCCCCCGGCCCCACTCGCCTCCAATGAACCCAAAACCGCCAGCTTCGCCGAAGCCGTCGCCGCCGGCGCCCCCTACTCGCAACCCTACTGGCTCGTCGACGCCAAGCAAGGCGACCGCTACACCGTCCCCGATCAGACCCTCCGCGGGCGTCCCGAAAATCCCCCGCTCTATCAAGCTACGTTCCATCTCGAACTCGCCGGCGCCGCCATCGACATCACCCGCCCCGTCAAATACCGCTGGGTCGATCACCAGCGCGGCGAACTGTCCCGCCCCGTCGTCGTCGTGCCGGCCGTCGCTCTCACCATGCCCGGCCGCGCCCTCGTGTTCGGCTCCGCTTCCCCGCGCACCGTCGAGGTCCGCGTCAAAAGCACCGGCGCCAACGACAGCGGCTCCCTCCGCCTCCACGCTCCCGCCGGCTGGACCGTCGAGCCCGCCGAGCGCTCCTTCCAGATGAAAGACGCCGGCCAGGAGACGGCTCTCCAGTTCCGCCTCAATCCTCCGGGCGCCGACTCCGCCGGCCTCCTCCAGGCCACCGCCACCGTCAACGGACGCGACATCGACGTCGCCACCGAGCCCGTCTCCTACACCCACATCCCGCCCCAGTTCCTCTTCCCGCCCGCCGATTCCCGCCTCGCCCGCGCCGACATCCGCACCCTCGCGCACAACATCGGCTACGTCATGGGCGCCGGCGACGAGATGCCCGAAGCCCTCCGCCAGATCGGCTGCGACGTCACCCTCCTCACCTCCACCGACCTCGCCGAGGCCGACCTCAGCCGCTTCGACGCCATCGTCACCGGCGTCCGCGCCTACAACGTCCGCCCCGACCTCGCCGCCAACACCCAGCGCCTCCTCGACTACGTCAATCAGGGTGGCACCCTTGTCGCCCAATACAACACCGTCGCCAATTTCAATCCCACCGACGGCCCGGCCCTCGACCACATCGGCCCCTACCCGCTCAAGTTCAATCACGACCGCGTCACCGTCGAGGACGTCCCCGTCGCCTTCCTCGAACCCTCCAGCCCGCTCCTCCATCAGCCCAACGTCATCACCGAAAAAGATTTTCAAGGCTGGATTCAGGAGCGCGGCCTCTACTTCGCCCATGAATGGGACCCCCACTACCAGCCGCTGTTTGAAATGCACGACCCCGGCGAAAAGCCGCTCAAAGGCGCCACTCTCGTCACTCGCTACGGCAAAGGAGCTTTCGTCTTCACCGCCTTCTCCTGGTTCCGCGAACTCCCCGCCGGCGTCCCCGGCGCCTACCGCATTTTCGCCAACCTCCTGAGCGCGGGCAAATCCGAGTGACGCCCACGCCTCCGCACCCCGCGCACTCCGTCGAGGAGCCCCCGCCCTTTCTGCGCTCCTGGCGCCGCGTCTACACCGCCGTGCTGCTCTACCTCGCCGCCCTCATCGTGCTCTTCTATCTCTTCGCCCGCGCGTTCGCTCCGCCGCCCGCGCCGCCCCACGCACTCTCCTGGATTCCGCCCCGCTCCGGATCGCCCGCATGAGGCCTCTCGACTGGGCCGTCATGGCCGCCTGGCTGCTCTTCATCGTCTCCTACGGCCTCTACCGCGGCCGCGGCAGCGACAGCACCGCCAAGTACATGCTCGCCGGCCGCTCCATGCCCTGGTACGCCATGGGCCTCTCCATCATGGCCACCCAGGCCAGCGCCATCACCTTCATCTCCACAACAGGCCAGTCCTATGTCGATGGCATGCGCTTCGTCCAGTTCTACTTCGGCCTTCCCATCGCCATGGTCATCCTCTCGGCCACCGCCGTCCCCCTCTTCCGCCGCGCCAACGTCTACACCGCCTACGAGTTTCTCGAAAAACGCTTCGACTCCCGCACCCGCGCCCTGGTCAGCGCCATCTTCCTCATCCAGCGCGGCCTTGCCGCCGGCCTCTCCCTCTACGCCCCCGCCGTCGTTCTCTCCGTCATCCTCGGCTGGTCCGACCACGTCACCACCATCCTCATGGGCGGCCTCGTCGTTCTCTACACCACCTTCGGCGGCATCAAGGCCGTCACCTGGGCCGACGTCCCCCAGATGACCCTCATCCTCTGCTCCCTCGTCATCGCCCTCTTCATGGCCATCTACCGCCTTCCCCACGACGTCTCCTTCCCCGACGCCCTGCGCCTGGCCGGAGCCGCCGGCCGCCTCAACTCCGTCACCCTCCACTTCGACTGGAACGACCGCTACAACATCTGGAGCGGCCTCATCGGCGGCATGTTCCTCGCCCTGGCCTACTTCGGCTGCGATCAGAGCCAGGTCCAGCGCTACCTCACCGGCCGCTCGCTCAGCCAGAGTCGCCTCAGCCTCCTGTTCAATGCCGCGGCCAAAGTCCCCATGCAGTTCTTCATCCTCTTCATCGGCTCCATGGTCTTCGTCCTGTTTCACTTCATCCAGCCACCCATGATCTTCCACCCCGTCGAGATGCAGGAGGCCCAGCACGCCCCCACCTACGCGGGCGTCAAATCGCGCTACGATGCCGCCTTCGCCGCCCGCTCTGCCGCCGCCCGCGACTATCTCGCCGCCGCCCGCGCCGCCGATCCTCTCCGCCAGGCCTCCGCCCTCAAGTCCTACCAGGCCGCCGAGCAAAGCTTCGAGTCCGCCCGCGGCCAGGGCCTGAAACTCGTCGGCGCTTCCAACGACACCAACTTCATCTTTCTCTCTTTCGTCACCCGCTACCTGCCCGCCGGCCTTGTCGGCTTGATCGTCGCCGTCATCTTCTCCGCCGCCATGTCCTCCAGCTCCGGCGAAATCAACTCCCTCGCCACCGTCACCGTCATCGACCTCTACCGCCGCCACGTCCGCCAGAACGCCTCCGACCTCCACTACCTCAACGCCTCTCGCCTGGCCACTGTTTTCTGGGGTCTCTACGCCATCGGCTTCGCCAGCTTCGGCCGCAACTTCGGCGCCCTCATCGAGGCCGTCAATCTCGTCGGCTCGCTCTTCTACGGCGGCCTGCTCGGCGTCTTCGTGCTGGCGTTCTTCTTCAAGCGCGTCGGCGCGCGCGGCGCCTTCTACGGCGTGCTCGCCGGCGAAGCCGCCATCTTCTACGCCGCCGCCTTCACCTCGGTCTCTTTCCTCTGGTACAACGTCATCGGCTGCGTCGTCGTCGTCGCCGCCGGACTCCTCGTTTCGCCTCTCGCCGACCGCCGCGCCACCGTCTAAAGCGTCCCCTCCACAAACGCCTCGCCCGTCCACTTCGCCAGCGGCTGCCCTCCGCCCACGCTCACCTTCAATCCCTCCGCCGCCTTGTCTAAAACAAATTCAATCCGTTTTGTTTCCCCCGCCGCCACGTGCACTCGCTTCCATCCTTTCAGCTCCCGCACCGGCGCCTCCGCCCCCGTCCGCCCCGAGACGTAAAGCTCGGCCACCTCGTCCCCGTCCCGCCCCGAAGTGTTCTTAACGTCCACGCTCACCCTCGCCCCCTCGCCCGCCCGCCGCACCTCCAGCCCCGAGTAGGCGAACGTCGAGTAGCTCAACCCAAATCCGAACGGATACAGCGGCTCGCCCCGGAAATACCGGTACGTCCGCCCCTGCATCGAGTAATCGTCAAACGGCGGTAGCTGGCTCGTCGATGCATAAAATGTCACCGGCAGCCGACCGCTCGGATTGTTCTTGCCGGCGAATGTCTCCGCGATCGCCGTCCCCCCATCCTGCCCCGGATACCACGCGCTGATCACCGCCGCCGCGTGCTCCTGCGCGTAATTCACCGCCACCGCGCTCCCGCTCATCACCACCACCGCCACCGGCTTGCCCGCCGCCATCACCGCTTCCATCAGCCGCTGCTGCGGCTCCGGCAGCTCAATCGTCGTCCGGTCCCCGCCCGCGAATCCCGGAATCGAGTTCCTCATCTCCTCGCCCTCCAGGCTTGCGTTCAACCCGGCGAAGATCACCGCCACGTCGCTCGCCTTCGCCGCCTCCACAGCTTCGGCCAGCATCGCCTCGGCCGGCGGATTCCAAACCAGTTCCAGCCCGCCCGCCCCGCCGTTCTGCCGGTATTCCACCCTCACTCCGTAATTCCGCCCGGCCTCCAGTTGCACCGCGCCCGTCCGGCTCCGCGGGTCCCAGTGCGTCGCCGCCGAATCCTCCGCCGTCAGCTTTCCGTCCACGTAAAGCCGCGCCGAGTCCGATCCCTTGCAATCCCCACACCGCAGCCGCGTGAACCCGATCTTGTACTCGCCCGCGCGCGCCACCCGCAGCACCCCCGTCCACCGCGCCGAAAATTTCCCCTGCGGTATCGCCGCCGTCACCGCCGCGTCGTGCATGTCCCACCGGAAGTACAATCCCCGCTCCACTCTCGTCAGCGCCGGCTTGCCCAGCGGCTCCTCGGTGCGGAAATACGCCGCCCGCAGCCCTTCTTCCTTGCTCCCTTCCTCCGGATGCAATACCTCGGCCGGAACCAGCGCGCTCGACGCCACCGTGTACATCGCCCCCTGCGCGAACCGGACCCGCGCCTTCCCCGCAAACTCTTTCCGGAACCCGTCCAGCGGCGTCACAATATGCGACGGAATGCCGTTATAGTTGCCCAGCAGCGTGTCCGGATCGTTCGCCCCCGGCCCGATCACCGCAATTCGCGTCCCCGCCTTCAGCGGCAGCACGCCGCCCTCGTTCTTCAACAGCACGATCGACTCCCGCGCCGCCCTCAGCGCCAGCGCCCGGTGCGCCGCCGAGTCGACCTCGGACATCGGAATCTTGGAAAACGGCACCCGCTCCGGCGGATCGAACATCCCCAGCCGGAACCGCGCGCTGAACAGCCGCTCCAGCGCTCCGTCGATCTCGGCCTCCGTCACCACGCCCTTCTGCACCGCCTCCGGCAGCGTCTTGTACTCGGTCCCGCAGTCCAGGTCCGTCCCCCTCTTCACCGCGATCCCCGCCGCCTCCGCCAGCGTCGCCGCGTATTTGTGCCCTCCGGAAATATCGCCCACCGCCCCGCAGTCGCTCACCACGTACCCGCGAAAGCCCCAGTCCTTCCTCAGCCTCGTCTCGATCAGCTCCGTGCTCGCGCATGCCGGCGCCCCGTCCACCGCGTTGTAGGCGCACATCACCGACGCCGCCTTCCCTTCCACCACCGCCGCCCGGAACGCCGGCAGGTACGTCTCCTCCAGGTCCGTCGCGCTCGGACGCACGTCGAAGGAATGCCGCGTCGTCTCCGGCCCGCTGTGCACCGCGTAGTGCTTCGCCGTCGCCACCACTTTCAGATAATGCGGATCGTCTCCCTGCAGTCCGGTGATGAACGCCACCCCCAGCCGCCCCGTCAGATACGGATCTTCCCCATAAGTCTCCTGCCCGCGTCCCCAGCGCGGATCGCGAAATATATTGATGTTCGGCGACCAGAACGTCAGCCCGTAATACCGCCCGTGATTGCCGTGACGGATCGCGTCGTTGTACTTGGCCCGCGCCTCGGTCGAAACCACGTCCGCAATCGAATGGAGCAGGGAAGTGTCCCAGGCCGCCGCCAGCCCGATCGCCTGCGGAAATACGGTCGCCAGCCCGGCCCGCGCCACGCCGTGCAGCCCTTCGTTCCACCAGTCGTAGGCCGGAATCCCCAGCCGCGGCAGCGCCGGCGCCGTGTTCTGCATCTGCGCCGCCTTCTCCTCCAGCGTCATCCGCGAAACCAGGTCCGCCGCCCGCTTCTCCGGCGTCTCGTCCGGGTTCAGATATAAAGGTCGCTCCGCCTGCGCCCACGCCAGGCCCGCCGCCGTCACCATCATTGCCGCCGCCAGAATCGCTTTCACTCCGATTGCCTCCACAATGTCCGGTAGTGTACCCCAGTCTTCCCCCGCCCGCGCGCCCGGCGCCGCGGAAACTGGCAAAATCGGGAGGTGCCTCCCAGCCCGCCGTTCCGCAACAATTTCGACCTGTTGCGTTTTCTGCTCGCTGCCGTCGTCGTTCCCTTCCACCTTCTGGCGCTCTCCGCCGGCCCCGCTCTCCGCCCCCTCCGCTTCGCCGACGGCGGCGCCGCCGTGCTCGGCTTCTTCGCCATCAGCGGCTACGTCGTCACGCTCAGCCTCGAACGTTCCGCGACCCTCGCCGTCTACGCCGAACGCCGCGCCCGCCGCCTCCTGCCCGGCTACCTCGCCGTCGTCCTGTTCTGCTTTCTCGCCGGCTCTTTCGTCACCGCCTTGCCCGCGGCCGTCTACTGGACCGCGCCCGCCGCCTGGAAATACCTCGCCGCCAACCTCGTCTTCCTCCAGTTCCTCCAGCCCAACCTCCCCGGCGTCTTCACCCATAACCCGATCCTCGCCGCCGTGAACGGCTCCCTCTGGTCCATCCGCACCGAGATTCTCTGCTACGCGCTCCTGCCCCTCGTCCTCATCCTGCGAGCCCGCCGCGCCGCGCTCCTGCTCTGCCTCGCCGCCGCCTCCGCGCTCTCCTTCGCCCACTCGCCCGCCCTCGCCATCGCCCAAATCGGCATCGTTCAACCCATCGAAAGTTTCTTCCTCGGAGTCGTCCTCACCGCCTTCGGCCGCAAAGCGCTCCCCGCCCTCGGCGCGGCCGGCGCTCTCCTGTTTCTGCTTCGCCTCTTCGACTTCGCCTCGCCCCTCTTCGCCTCGCACCTCTGGCGCGGTCCGCTCATGCCCGCCGCCGTCGCCTTCGCCGTCCTCGCCGCCGCCCTCGAACTCCCCTACCTGGGAAACTGGACTCTCGCCGGCGACCTCTCCTACGGAATCTATCTCTGGCACTTCCCCCTCATCCAGTACGCCGTCTCGCGCGGCTGGCTGCAGCGCATGCCCTGGGCCGCCTCGCTTGCCGTGGCCGCCGCCTCCGTCCTCTTCGCTGCCCTCTCCTGGCGCCTCGTCGAGCGCCCCCTCCGCGCTGCAAAATCGTTCTCCTCCTCACCCCGGTCGCCTTCCGCCGTCGCCACCGCCTGAATCCGCGCCCAACCGCATCCCGTCTCTCCCCGCCCCTCCGCTAGCATGAAACGATGACCGAATTTACCGCCGGCCTGTCCAGCTTCGAGGTGCCCGATCCGCAAGCCGGCGACCCCATCCCCACTCTCATCGTCTATCCCGCCCATGCGCCCGAGCAGCCCGAATCGCTCGGCCCCTACACTCTGAGCGCCGCCCGGAACGCGGAGATCGCACCCGGCCCGTTTCCCCTGATCCTCATCTCGCACGGCACCGGCGGTTCCCCTCTCGTCTACCGCGACCTCGCCCGCCATCTCGCCCGCTACGGCTTTCTCATCGCCCTGCCCGAGCACCCGCGCAACAATCGCAACAATAATTCGCTCGCCAACACCGCAGCCATCCTCGCCAACCGGCCCCGCCACATTCGCCGCGTGATGGACTGGCTCTTCGCCCACCCCCTGTTCGGCCCCCATCTGGTTCCCGATGCCGCAGCCATCATCGGCCACTCCCTCGGCGGCTACACCGCCCTCGCCGCCGCCGGCGGCATTCCCACCGCCTACCCGCACGAAACACCCGACGGCCAGTCCGCCGTTGTCGACGTCACACCCGACGCCCGCGTGAAGTCCCTCGTCCTCCTCGCCCCCGCAACGGCCTGGTTCACCGCGGCCGATGCCCTCAGCGCCGTCCGTGTCCCCATCCTCATGCTGACCGCCGAAAAGGACGACCACACTCCCCAGTGGCACGCCGCCATCGTCAGGCAAGGCGTCCCCGATCCCGCGCTCCTCGAACACAAAACCATCGCCAACGCCGGCCATTTTTCCTTCCTCAGCCCGTTCCCCGCGCCCATGATCTACGCCGCCTTCCCGCCCTCTCAGGACCCCGAGGGTTTCGATCGCCCCGCCTTTCATGTTGAATTGAACGCCGAAGTTCTCGCCTTCCTCCGCCGCGCCGCCGGCGCCTCCGTCTGACTCTCCCCGCCGGAGTTTTCCTCGGTCTCGCTCATGCGTCTTTGTGTTACTGTAATTGCTGAACCACCCGCTTCCCCGCGTCCCGCCACACTCTTGCTTAGAGGTATCGATGTTGTCCCTGGTATCCCGCTGGGCTGTCCCGATTCTTTGCGTCGTCACAAGCCTCCCTTCCGCCGCAGGAGCCGCCTTCGGTCCGCTGCTCACCAGCAGCAACCTCGGCAACGGCACCAGCGCCGTCAGCGAAATCCTCAGCTACGACCCCATCCGCGGCGGCTTCCTCGGCGTTGTCGCCTCCGACGGAGGCCTCAGCCGCACCCAGGGCATCGCCTTCGGCCCCGACGGCATGCTCTACGCCGCCAGCGCGCAAACCGGCCAGATCCTCCGCTTCGATCCCTCTTCCGGCAAACTCCTCGGCGTCTTCGCCACCGTTCCCAGCCCCGTCGGCATCACCTTCGGCCCCAACTCCGATCTCTACGTCGTCTCCAACACCCCCGACGGCGTCCTCCGTTGCGATCACAAAACCGGCGCCTGCTTCGCCTTCGTCACCAACTCCGGCAACTCCCTCAGCTCCCCCTTCATGGCCGTCTTCGGCCCCGACGGCAACCTCTACGTCAGCAGCACCGTCAGCGGCGAGGTCCTCCGCTTCGACGGCTCCTCCGGCGCCTACCACGACGTCTTCGCTTCCGGCAATGGCCTCCTCGGCCCCACCGGCCTCCTCTTCACCCCCGACGGCTCGCTGCTGGTCAGCGACGCCTTTCAAAGCCAGATCCTCAGCTTCTCCTCTTCCGGCTCATACATCGGAGTCTTCTCGAGCGGCGGCCCGCTCGATGGCCCCAGCCAACTCCTCCTCGGCCCCAACAACGAAGTCTACGTCGCCAACACTTTCGCCGGCTCCGTCCTCCGCTATGCTCTGGCCACCGGCTCGTTCATCGACACCCTCCTGCCCAACACCGCCTCCGGCCCCGGCGCCGTCAACTTCCTCGCCTTCGCCCCCGCCCTCCCCTCGCCCACCGTCAGCTCCAACGGCATCTCCGACGGCATCGTCAACGCCGCCAGCTTCACTGGCGGCTCCGTCTCCCCCGGCGAGATCCTCACCATCTTCGGCTCCAACATCGGCCCGTCCTCCGGCTTCATCTATCAAATCGAATCCGCAACCGGCAACATCGCCCCTTACTCCTCCGGCACCCGCGTCCTGTTCGACGGCACCCCATCCCCGGTACTCTTCACCCGCCACGATCAGGTCAGCGTCATCGTCCCCTACGAAGTCTTCGGCAAGTCGCAAGTCTCGATCCAGGTCGAGTACCTCGGCCAGACCTCGCCCGCCATCAATCTCCCCGTCGCCCTTTCCACGCCCGGCATCTTCACCGCCGCCACCAACGGCAGCGGCCAGGGCGCCATTCTCCTCTCCGACGGCGTCACTCCCAACTCCGCTTCCCACCCCGCTCCCAAGGGCTCCATCGTCTCCATCTTCGCCACCGGCGCCGGTCAAACCAACCCCTCCGGCGTCGACGGCTCGTTCACCTCCGCCGCCCCTCCCGCCCCCGCACAGGCCGTCTCGGTCACCATCGGCGGCATCACCGTCCCGGCCGTGTACGCCGGCGGCTCGCCCGGCTCGGTCGCCGGCCTGCTCCAGGTCAACGCCATGATTCCCGCCAACGCCCCCTCCGGCGACGTCCCCGTCACCATCCGGATCGGCGCCGCCAGCAGCCAGCCCGGCGTCACCGTAGCCGTCCAGTAGCCGCGGCCCTTGTCATCGCGCCCTCCGGCTGCTGTAATCGATAAATCCGGTGCTGCGGAAGGAAACTCATGCGCCCCCAACTCGCCCCGCTGCTGTTCGCTCTCACGCTTGTCCCCGCGCTTCCGGCCGCCGAAGCCCCGCCCGCCGTCACCTTCTCCCGCGACGTCGCCCCTATCCTCCGCGACCACTGCCAGGAGTGCCACCGCCCCGGCGAAGCCGCTCCCTTCCCCTTGCTCAACTACGCGCAGGCCCGCCCCTGGGCCAAGGCCATCCGGCAGGCCGTCCTCACCCGCAAAATGCCTCCCTGGTTCGCCGACCCCCACTTCGGCTCCTTCTCCAACGACCGCAGCCTCCCCCAGTCCTCCATCGACACCCTCGTCGCCTGGGTCAACTCGGGCGCCCCCGAAGGCGACCCCCGCGATCTCCCTCCGCCCGCCCACTT
>DAIDHC010000019.1 GCA_027452065.1 Bryobacterales bacterium | reverse complement strand
GGTGTATGCGCCCTGCTGCATGGCAACCTGCGCCACTCCCGGCAGGGGCTTGCCGCGGGCGTCCACACAATAAGCCAGATCGCCGATGACGAAAATATCGGGGTGAGAGGGCAGCGAGAGATCGGGCTGGACGAGGACCTGTCCGTTCGGCTGGACCGGCGCGGCGGCGCGGCGGGCCAGGACGGCGCCGAAGCTTGACGATTGGACGCCGGCGGCCCAGATGACCGTGCGGGCGGGGATACGCTCGGGGCCCTCCGGCGTAAACACATCGACACCGCGGGTATCGATGCCGATCACTCGAACTCGTGTGCGCGGGCGGACCCCGAGACGGATGAGCTGGACCTCGGCGCTGGCGGAAAGCGAGGGCGCGAACGGCGGCAGGATGCGATCGGAACCGTCCAGCAACAGGATGCGCGCTTCCTCGGGGCGGATGGAGCGGAACTCGTGGCGCAGAGTGTCGTTGGCGATCTCGCCGAGCGCGCCGGCCAGTTCCACCCCGGTTGCCCCGGCGCCGACGACCACAAAAGTAAGCCATTCGGCGCGCTGCGCGGGGTCGGAGGCGCGCTCGGCTTCCTCAAAGGCGAGGAAAATGCGGCGGCGGATGTGCGTGGCCTCTTCGATGGTCTTGAGACCGGGAGCGAAGCGCTCCCAGGGATCGTGACCGAAGTAGGAAGTGCGCGAGCCGGTGGCGACAATCAGTGTATCGTAAGCGAGATCGCCTTCGGAAAGGATCAGGCGGCGGCCGGGCGCGTCGAGATCGACGGCCTCGGCCAGAAGAACGCGGGTGTTGCGCTGGCGCCGAAGGACGGCGCGGAGGGGCGAGGCGATTTCACCGGGCGAAAGAGCGCCGGTAGCCACCTGGTAGAGCAGCGGCTGGAAGAGGTGGAAATTGCGGCGGTCGACCAGAGTGACTTCGACCGGAGCGCGGGCCAGAGCCTTGGCGGCGTAGAGGCCGCCGAAACCGCCGCCGAGAATGACGACACGGTGTCTGGGTTGCATCGAGCCCCCTTTACTCCCATTGTCACCGGTGGAGCGGCGGCGGGAGGGGCCGGGGGGCAGAGCAGAAGCCAAAGCATGGCGGCGGCGAGAAGGGCGCGGAGCGTCCAGGCGGCGGTGCGGACCCGGTTGTTGGACACGAGGGTCCGGTGCGCGGCGACATCGATGACCTGGGCGAGACGGGCGTGAGCGGGGACCGGGAGAAAGGCCGTCGAGGCCCCGATGAGCGCCAGCAGGAGTGCGCCGAGGATAGGCATCCACAAAGGCACGGTGGCCGGGCGGCGCCAGAGCAGCACCAGGGACGCGGCGGCTTCGAGAACCATCACGGGACCGACGATCCACGAGATGCGGCGCTGGTGGGAGGCTTCATACCTCGAGAACCCCGGGCCGGAGACGAGCGCAAAGAGCGGATAGTGTACGAGCTGGACGCACCAGATGAGGCCGGTCATGAAGCTGGCGGCGCCGAAGTTCAGCACAACAGCCAGCGGGCCCAAGAGGTTTCGAATGTAGCGGGAATGCGCGGCGCGCGAGTGGGCGGCGAAGTTGCCTATGATGATGAGTGCGAACTCATACTCATGAAATATCGAAAACTTGGCAGAACGAATTGGGAAGTATCCGAAATCGGCTACGGCGCATGGGGCATCGGCGGCAATCAGTGGCGGGGAGGAACGGACGAGGAGTCGCTGCGGGCGCTGCGGCGGGCGATTGAGCTGGGCCTGAATTTCATCGACACCGCGCTGGCCTACGGCGACGGGCACAGCGAGAAACTGGTGGGAGAGATCGTTCGGCAGGCCGGGACGCAGATCTACGTGGCGACGAAGGTGCCGCCGAAGAACCAGCAGTGGCCGGCGCTGCCGGGGATCGGCATCGACAAGGTGTTCCCCTACGACTACATCATCGGGAGCACCGAAACGAGCCTGCGCAACCTGAGGATGGAGACGATCGACCTGCAGCAGTTGCACGTGTGGAATCCGGAGTGGATAAACCGGGACGAGTGGCGGAGGGCGTTCGAGGAGTTGAAGAAATCCGGCAAAGTGCGGGCGGTGGGGGTTTCGATCAACGATCATCAGCCGGACTCGGCGCTGGAGCTGATTCGCACGGGACTGATCGACACCGTGCAGGTGATCTACAACGTCTTCGACCAGAGCCCGGAGGCGAACCTGTTTCCGCTGTGCCGGGAGCGGAACGTGGGCGTGCTGGCGCGGGTGCCGCTTGACGAGGGGAGCCTCACCGGGGCGATCACGGAAGACACGCAGTTTGATCCGGAAGAGTTCCGGGCGATGTATTTCCAGGGTGACCGGAAAAGGCAGGTGGTGGAGAGGATCGCGGCGCTGCGGAAGGATCTGGACGGGGTGGTGGCCGGCGAGCTGGCCGAGATCGCGCTGCGGTTCTGCATCAGCGATCCGGCGGTGTCGACGGTGATTCCGGGGATGCGGCGGGTGAAGACGGTGGAAAGCAGCATGAGAGTGCCGGAGCTGGGGCCGCTGGATGCGGCGGCACTGGCGGTGCTGAAGCGGCACCGCTGGGAGCGGAATTTTTACGACTAGCGGAGCGTTGTGATCTCGACGCCGCCGAGCACGCCGCGCTGCGGCATGACGACGCCGGGAACTTCATAGTAGACAGTGCCGGTGAGATTGGTGAGCTGCAGGAAGGGGCGGACCCGTCCGCGCGAGGCGGCGGCGGAGGCGTCCCAGACGCAGTAGGCGTAGCTGTCGAAGCGCTCCATCACGCCGACCCTGGTGCGGGCGACGATCCATTTGCCGAGCGTGCCGCGCCAGGCGACGATGCCGCTGTGCACCGGATAGTTGAAGGCGTACTTGGAGACGACCAGCGGATCGTTGCGCTTGTCGCCTTGGAGGCCGGTGTATTCGAAATCGAAGGTCTGGCCGGCCACGGGCTGCCATTCCACGCGGCCCTCGCCGCCGGTGAAGACCAGATGATCGAAGTTGGTGGCGCGGAAGATATCGGAGGCCGAGGTGCGGACGAAGTCGATGAGGTTGGAGTCGTGGCGCTGGAAGACGGTGAAGCCGGCGCGCCAGCGGGCGCCGGGCTGCCAATCGAGCCCGGCCTCGTAGTTCCAGGCGGTTTCCGGTTTCAGAAAGGGCGAGCCGACGTTGGCCGGGTCCTGGTAATAAAGGTCGGTGTAGCTGGGGAGGCGGAAGGCGCGGCTGATGGAGGCGCGGAGCTTGAAGGCGGAGGAGAGCCAGTAGCCCGCGCTGACGGTGGGATCGACCTGAGTCTGAAAATTGTTGTAAACATCGGTGCGCAGGCCGGCGCTGAAGGAGAAGCGGCGCAGGGTACGGATGTCGTAATCGAGATAGCCGGCGCCATAGACACGGGAGTGCTGGCCGAGATTGTTGCTGTCGATCGAGTCGGAGAACATTTCGGCGCCATAGCTGAGGCGGGCGCCGGCGGGTAAAGTGTCGGTGCGGCGCAGGTCGCCTTCCCAGCTCTCGACGATGTGGCGGTTGGTGAAGATCTGCGGATCGTCGCGAAACAGGACGAACAGGTCGGTCTGGCGGCGGAAGCTGAGGTCGGCCTCGGTGTTGGCGCCGAGTTCCTGGCGGACGGCGGCCAGCCACTCCTTGGTGCGCTCCCAGGAGGGGAAATTTCCGTAAAACTGATCGGCGCCGAACGGGCGGTCGCTGAGGGCGAGGATGACGTCGGTTGAGCCGAGGAGGGACTTGAGATGGCTGATGGAGGCGAGCGAGAGGAGCCGGTAGTCACGGTCGGGGAGGAAGCCGCTGGAAAAATCGCGGGCGAAGGCGAGTTCTTCCGACAGAGGTCCGAAGGAGGCGGCGGCGGATCCGCTCTGCTCGTTTCGGCCGAAGTTGCCGGCGGAGGTGCGAAGCGTCAACTCCGGCGTCTCCGGCGGGGCTGCGATCAGGTTGACGACGCCGGTGACGGCATCGGAGCCATACTGCGTGGACCCGGAACCGTGCAGCACCTGAATCTGGGTGATGGCGTCGAGCGGCACGGGGATATCCATATTGTTATGCGCCGTCTGGGCGTCGTTGAGGCGGAGCCCGTTCAGCAGCACCAGGGACTGGGCGAAAGTGCCGCCGCGGATGGACAGGTCGGTTTGAACGCCGTTGGGCGCGCGCTCCTGGAGGTCGATGGAGGAGTCGAGCTTCAGATAGTCGGTGAAGGAGTCAAACAAAAGCCCGGCGTCTTTGCGAAGATCGAAAACCTGCACCGTGCGGTCGGATTCTTCCAGTGGCGCCGGCTCGAAGGAGCCGGTGACGACCACGGTAGCCGGTGGCGGGCCGGGCGGCGGAGACTGCTGGGCTTGCGCCGTTCCGAGGGCGAACAAAAACCAGGCACACACGGGGCCTGTTGTCTTGACAAGGGGCTTCAATGCAGAATTCGATCCTTTCCGGGGTGGAGACTGCTCTTCCCATTCTCTCGTTTTTGGTGTACAAACAGAAGCAGGCGGTAATGTTTGGAGGAACGGCTGTGGAAAGACTTCTCCAGCGCGTTGATTTCAAGGCGGAAAAGACGCGCGGCGCGGGAAGAGGATTTTCACAGAATTTGGCACAGGCTAAATGCAAGACAACACTGTGACCTAGCGGTGCTTGTTCCGGTACTCCTCATACCGTTAAGGTAATACGGTCAGTCATGATTACGCGCGACCTAGCCGCAGAACAAGGATTACCGTCGAACCCCGAAGCGGAACGCTTCGTACTGGGTTCGATTCTGCTCGACGACAGCCAGTTCGTCGAGATTGCCGGCGATCTGCGGGCCGAGGACTTCAGTCTCGAGAAACACCGCCGGATCTTTCTGCGGATGGTCGATCTGCACGAGCGGGGCGAGCGGATCGACCGGGTGACGATCGCCAACGAGCTGATGAAGCAGAATCAGCTCGAGTCGGTGGACGGTCTGGGGTATCTGGTTTCGCTCGACGACGGGCTGCCGCGGATCGTCAACCTGGAAAGCTACGTACGGATCGTCAAGGACAAGGCGATTCTGCGCGAGCTGATCATGGCGTCGCAGAAAACGATCAACCGGTGCATGTTGGGGACCGAGGATCCGGCGGAGATCCTGGCGGGCGCCGAAGAGAGCCTGCTGCGGCTGGGTGACACCAACGCCAAGAACGACCTGGTGAATCCGCGCCAGATCCTGGACGATTTCGAGGGCGGGGCGAACACCTTTCTCGATCCGAGCAAGCGCGTCAAGGGGATGAGCACGGGGTTCGTGCGCTTCGACGAGATGACGGGCGGGCTGCACAAGGGCGAGCTGTTCATCCTGGCGGCGCGGCCGTCGATGGGGAAGACGGCGCTGGCGCTGAATATGGCGCAGTATGCGGCGACGGCACTCGAGAAGACGGTGGCCGTGTTTTCGCTGGAAATGTCGAAGGAGTCGCTGCTGACGCGCATGGTGTGCGCCGAGGCGATGGTGGACCAGCAGCGCTTCCGGGCAGGGTACCTGAATCAGGACGAGCGGATGGGGCTGAGCGCGGCGATGTCGAAGCTGATGCGGGCGCCGCTGTTTGTCGACGACACGGCGGGCACCAACCTGATGGACATCCACGCCAAGCTGCGGCGGCTGAAGAGCCAGAACGGGCTGGACCTGGTGGTGGTGGATTATCTGCAACTGATGAGCGGCGGGGGAAGGCGATACGAGAATCGCAATCAGGAAGTGAGCGCGATTTCGCGGGGATTGAAGCTGTTGGCCAAGGAACTGGACGTGCCGATGCTGGTGCTGTCGCAGTTGAGCCGCGCGCCGGAGACGCGGCAGGGGGATCACCGGCCGCAGATGAGCGACCTGCGCGAGTCGGGATCGATCGAGCAGGACGCCGACCTGGTGGCGTTCATTTTCCGCGAAGAAGTGTACAAGCCGGACCGGGAGGATTTGAAGAACCGGGCGGAGTTGATTCTGGCCAAGCAGCGCAACGGTCCGATCGGGCGGGTGAACCTGGCGTTTCTGAAGCAGTTCACGAAATTCGCCAATCCGACGGGCGCCGATGACGTGGAGCCGGCGGAATAGCAGGCGCTCAGGCGGCGGCGCCGCTTCGGCGGAGATGCCGGATGCGCTCCTCGTCGTAGCCGGCGCGGTGGAGCACTTCGTCGGTGTGACGGCCGAGAGGGGGCGGGGGCGCCTGCGGTGGGCGATCGGCGGCGGCTTCGGCGAGACCGCGTACCGGAGTCAGACAGCAGTCTGAGCCGCGCAGTTCGGCGAACCATTCCTCGGCGCCTTTTTGAACAAAGATCGCCTGGAGGCGCGCCTTGGCTTCCGGCTGCCGGCGATCGTCGTACTGGGCGGCGGCGAGGTCGTCCAGACCCAGTCGGCGGCAGAGTTCGATCCAGAACTTGGCTTCGAGAGCGCCCACGGCAACGTAGCCGTCGCGGGTGGCGTAGACGTTGTAGCAGGCGTAGCGGCCGGTGAGCATCCCCTCGGAGGGGCGCGGCGCGGCGCCTGCGGCGGACTGAACGGCCAGGGGCAGAGTGAGCAGCGGCGCGAGGCCGCCGGTCATCGAAATATCGAGATGGGCGCCACGCCCGGTGCGCTGCCGCTCGAGCAGCGCCAGCAGAATCCGGTTGACGGCATTCATCGCGCCTCCGGCGATATCGGCGATCTGAAAGCCGGGAATCACCGGAGCGCCGCCGGCGCCCGCGTTCAGCGACAGGAGACCGGCGATGGAGATGTAGTTGATGTCGTGGCCGGCGAGCCCGGCGAGCTCGCCGCCCTGGCCGTAGCCGGTGATGCTGGCCACAATCAGGCGCGGGTGATCCGCCGAAAGGCGTTCATAATCGAGACCCAGGCGTTGCATGACACCGGGGCGAAAGCTCTCGACGACGATGTCGGCGTGGGCGCTGAGATCGATCATCGCCTGGCGGCCGAGCGGATGCTTGAGGTCGATGGCGGCGCTCTTTTTGTCCGCGTTGGTGCGGGCGAACACTTCCGGGCTTAGGGTGCGGGCGTGGTCACCCTGGCCGGGTTGTTCAATTTTCACCACCTCGGCCCCGGCCTCGGCCAGCGCTTGCGTTGCGGCCGCGCCGGGCAGCAGGCGGGTGAGATCGAGAACCAGAATTCCGTCCAGTGCTCCCACGCGCGCTCAGCCTGGCTTGCACTTTAACAGCAGCTTGTCCGTATAAACAAGGACGGGTTCGTCGCGTTGATTCAGGACCGAGGTCTCGAACGTCACCACGCCACGGCCGGTGCCTTTCGGTTCGCTCGCGGCGACCCTTTTGGTGACGTGGATCGTGTCGCCGATGAAAACCGGCGCGGTGAAGCGGAGCCGGTCGACGCCGTAGAAGGCCAGAACGGTGTCGTTGATCTCGCCCATCTGGGTCATCAGGCCGGTGGAGATGCTGAAGATGAGGGCGCCGTGGGCGATGCGCCGGCCGAAGGGCGACTGGCGGGCGAACTCCTCGTTGGTGTGCAGCTCGATAAAATCACCCGACAGGCCGGCGAAAGCGACGATGTCGGCCTCGGTAACGGTGCGCCCGCGCGAAATGGCGACGCGCCCGACGGGAAAATCCTCAAAATAGAGTCCCAAAACGTTTCCTTCCGGCCGCAGAGCCCAACACGTCTTGACTCGCTGCCAGCCGCTGTCCTACCTTGGAGATTCTATGCGAAAAAAAGTAACCGTAGTAGGCGCGGGCAACGTCGGAGCGACGTGTGCCATGCGCATCGCCGGCAAAGAGCTGGCTGACGTGGTGCTGGTGGACGTAGCCGAAGGCATTCCCCAGGGCAAGGGGCTCGACCTTCTGCAATCGGGGCCTGTGGAGGGCTACGACTGCTCGGTGACGGGAAGCAACGACTACGCGCCGACAGCCGGCTCCGACATCGTGGTGATCACGGCAGGGCTGGCAAGAAAGCCGGGCATGAGCCGCGACGACCTTCTGATGGCGAACTTCGAGGTCGTCAAGTCGGTGACCGAGCAGGTGGCGCGGCACTCGCCGGAAGCGATTCTGGTGCTGGTGACCAATCCTCTGGACGCCATGTGCTGGACGGCGATGAAGGCGTCGGGCTTCCCAAGGAACCGGGTGATCGGCATGGCGGGAGTGCTCGACACCGCGCGGTTCCGGACGTTCATCGCGGCTGAGTTGAACGTGGCCCCGTCGAACGTCACCGCCGTGGTGCTGGGCGGCCATGGAGATACGATGGTGCCGCTGGTGCGGCTGAGCAGCGTGTCGGGCATTCCGTTGACGGAGCTGCTGGACGAGGCGACGCTGGCCCGGCTGGTGGACCGCGCCCGCAACGGCGGCGCGGAAATCGTGAAGTATCTGAAGACCGGCAGCGCGTACTACGCCCCGTCGGCGGCGGCGGTGGAGATGGTCGAGTCCATCCTGAAGGACCAGAAGAAAGTGCTGCCGTGCTCGGCCTATCTGCAGGGCGAGTATGGGCTGAACGGCGTCTTCGTCGGCGTGCCGGTGAAGCTTGGCTCGCAGGGCATCGAAAAGATTTATGAGCTGAAGCTGGAGCCGGCCGAAGCCGCGGCCCTCGCCAAAAGCGCCGCCGCCGTTCAGGAGCTCATCGAGATTCTGAAACAAAAAGGCGGCAATTGATATCCAGGCCGCCGGTATAGGCCGGATCGAGCATGTCCAGCGCTGTGCCCCAGATCAATGAGAAACGAGCGGCCATCCGGCTCGTCGTCAAGCCGTCTCCGATTCATCGCTGGGGAGTCTTCGCGGCCGAAGATATCCCGGCGCGCCACAAGGTGATCGAGTACACGGGAGAAAGGATATCGCGGCGGGAGACGAAGAAGCGCTGCGAGCGGCCCTTAAACTACATCTTTACGCTCGATTCGTATTGGGCGCTGGACGGCTCGGTCGGGGGCAGCGGCGCCGAGTTCATCAATCATTGCTGCCAGCCCAACATCATCGCCCGGATCGTGAAGGGTCACATCATCTATTTCAGCAACCGCGCGATTCGCAAAGGCGAGGAGCTGACAGTGGATTACCACTTCGCGGAGAAGGACGAGAAGGTTCCCTGCGCCTGCGGCGCGCTTCGCTGCCGCGGGACGATCAACCTGACGCGGCAGCCTCGGAGGCGGGAAGCGCAGGCCGGCTAATCTGAGCGGAGCGCGGTTGCCGGATCGATACGGGTGGCGCGCCAGGCCGGGAGCACACAGGCGGCACCGGCGGCTGCAAGTTGAACGGCAAGCACCGAACTCAGAACCAGCGGGTCCACCGGCGAAGTCTGGTACAGTTCGGTCCGCAGGAGACGCGTGAGCGCGATCGCGCCGGCCAGTCCAACGAGGACGCCGGCGGCAACCGGAGCGAGCCCGAGACGAAACACGTATCCGGCGGTCCGAGCGGGTCCGGCGCCGAGCGCGGAGCGAATGCCGATCTCCCGGCGGCGCTGCGCCACGGCATAAGACACGACGGCGAAGACACCGCTCACGGCCAAAAGCATCGCCGCCGCCGCGAAGGCGGACACAAGCTCGGTATGGAGGCGCGGCGTCGCCGTCGCGTGATCCAGATAGGCGGTCATGGATTCGACCTTGCTCACGGGCTGGTCCGGATTTACGCCGCGAATCCGCGCGCGGAGATCCGCGGCCAGGGCCAGAGGATCGCCGCCGGAGCGGATGACGAGTGACGTGAAACTGGAGGCCGCCATGTCCTCGCGGTACGGCAGGTAGAGGAGGTCCTGAGGCGGGGATGTAGGACCGCCGGCGCGCACGTCGGCCGCCACGCCCACCACGGTGAGCCAGTCTCCCGGATTCGGATTGTCGTCCCGCGATACGCGCTTTCCCAGCGCGTCCTGCCCCGGCCACAGCTTGCGCGCAAAGGAGGCACTGATGATCGCCACACCCCTTCTGTCGGTCTCGGCGAACGGCCGGCCGGCGGCAAGGCGAATGCCAATAGCCTTGAAATAATCCGGACTGATCGACTGGAACCCGGTCGAGTGCATCTGCGCGATTTCGACGGGCCGGGCGTCCGCTTCCGCCCGGAACGACGTGGTCGTCTCGATGCCGCCCATCGGAAGCGTAGTTACCAGGGCGGCGGCGCGAACGCCGTGTATGCTGGAGACGCCATCGAGAAGGCCCGCGTAATACGCAGCTTTCGCGCTGGTGGTACGGAGTGATGCGGGCGAGGCGACGCGCGCGGTGAGGACGTGTTCCGGCTGGAAGCCGAGGTTGACCGCCAGCACGTTCGAAAGGCTCCGCAGCAGCAGGCCGGAGCCGACGAGCAGAATCACCGCCAGCGCCACCTCCAGGCCTACCAGACCGGAATGTAAACGGTTCGCGGTCCGGCTGGGCGACAGGCCCCGGGCTGAGGTGTGGAAGGCATGAGCAAGATCGGGCCGGAAGAGACTCATGGTAGCGGGCAGCGCCGACAGCAGGGCGGTGAGTGCCATAGCAGCCAAGGCGGCGGCCAAAGACGAAGGATCGAGCGACGGGTGCTCGACGCCGGGAATGGGAAGCTGGCCGGCAAGCCGGAGCGACAGCACGCGGACAAGCAGCGACGCCAGCGGAATACCCACTACGCCCGCGGCCGCCGCCGGCGCCAGCGCGTCTCCCAGAACGTGAAGCGCCAGACGCCACCTGCCGGCACCCAGAGCCGCTCGCACGGCGAACTCCGGCATGCGCGCCGCTTCGCGGACCAGCATCAAGCTCGCCGCATTGGCGCAGGCGATCAACAGGATCAGCCCGGCGGCGCCCCAGAGCAGCAGCGGCCCCCGGCGGTAGTCGGCTGAGTAGCGGGCGGCGAGGCTTTGCACGCGTGTATGCAGCGGCTCGGGCCGCGCAGCGTTGGGCGGCAGACCGGCCAGGATCCGGTCCAATTCCCGCTCGGCGCGGCTCGCGGTCACGCCCGGCTTGAGCCGCGCCACGGCTTCAGACCAGGCGTGAAGGTCGCCCGCGGCTTCGGGTTTCAGCGGTAGCCAGAGTTCGAAAAGCGGACGCGGAAAAGCGAACCGCGAGCCCATGACGCCTACCACGGTGTAGCCTTCGCCGTCGAGAAGAATCTGGCGGCCGACGAGGGACGGGTCGCCCTGGAACTGACGCCGCCAGAGGGCGTCGCTGATGACCGCGGCCGGCGGTGCGCCGGACATGAAGTCTCTGTCGGCGAGCGTGCGCCCCAACTCCGGCACTGCTCCCAGAACCTTGAACATGTCGCGGCTCACCTGCGTGGCAAGCAGGTCCTCCGGATTTCGAACTCCAGTGAGCGCGACGGGACGCCACCTCGAGACTGCCGCGGACTCGAAGCTGGCGGCGCGCCGTTGCCAGTATTCGAAACCGGGCGCTGAAAAATCCGCCGGCCGGTTGCGCCGGTCCCTTCCCTCAACGCTCACCAGGCGCCGCGGTTCCCGGTAGTCGAACGGATGAAACAGGGCGCGATTGACGATGGAGAAGAGCGCGACGTTGGCCGCCAGGCCGACGGCGAGAATCGCCGCGGCAAGCAAGGGCACGCCGGGTGCGCGGCGAAGATTGCGCAGCAGCGGCCGGATCGGGCTGAACATGACGACTACGATATCAACGCGCGCGCGCCCCGGGCCGGGTCCAGGCTAAAGAACTTCGGCCAGCGCCTTCCAGGGCTGTCCCTGGCTCTCGGCAACCGCCGGATAGGTGATATGCCCGCGGTACGTGTTAACGCCTTCGCGGATCGCCGGGCTCTTCTCGCATGATCGCTCGAGGCCCTGGTTGGCCAGCGCCATCAGGTAAGGCGCGGTCGCGTTGGTGAGGCCGAACGTCGAGGTGTGCGGCACCGCGGCCGGCATGTTCGACACGCAGTAGTGCAACACGCTGTCGACGTAGTAAACGGGGTCAGTGTGCGTGGTTGCCCGCGATGTCTCGAAGCAGCCTCCCTGGTCGATGGAGACGTCCACCATGACAGCGCCTTTTTTCATGCCCTTCAACATGTCGCGCCGCACCAGCTTCGGAGCCGATGCGCCGGGAATCAACACCGCGCCTACGACGAGGTCGGCGTGCCGGAGGGCCTCGCGAATCGTCCAGACGTTGGAGGCCAGCGTCACGATCTGGCTGCTGTAAATGTCGTCCAACTCCCGGAGGCGGTCGAGATTGCGATCGATGATCGACACCCGGGCGCCAAGACCCACGGCCATCTTCGCCGCGTTGTGTCCCACCACGCCGCCGCCGAGAATGGCCACATTGGCCGGGTTCACGCCGGGAATGCCGCCCATCAGGATGCCGCGTCCGCCGTTGGGCGCTTCCAGATATTGCGCCCCCACTTGCACCGCCATTCGCCCGGCCACCTCGCTCATCGGCGTGAGCAGCGGCAGAGAGCCGTCCGCTTCGCGGATGGTTTCGTAAGCCACCGCGTTGACCTGGGCCTTGGTGAGCTCGCGCGTCAACTCCGGCAGCGGCGCCAGATGCAGATAGGTGAACAGCGTCAGTCCGGGACGGAAATACGGATATTCGGACGGCTGCGGCTCCTTCACCTTCACCACCAGATCCGCCCGGGACCAGACGTCGGCCGCGCTCGGAAGAATCTTCGCTCCGGCGTCGACGTATTCATGGTCGGGAATCGAACTCCCGATGCCCGCGCCGGCCTGCACCACCACCTGGTGCCCGGCCTCATGCAGAGCGGTCACTCCGCTGGGCACCATGCCGACGCGAGCTTCATGGTCTTTAACCTCTTTCGGTACTCCAATGATCATTGTTTTTCCCCTGTCTGCGTTTTGGCGATTGCCGCACGATTTGGGCCCAGCCCGAGGCCGATCAGAGAAAGCGATGTCAGCTTCCCGTCGCCGTCGAGATTGTGGTCCTTCTGGAAGGTTCGGAGCGCGGACACCGAGTCCGCGCCCCACTGTCCGTCTACCGGACCTTTAAAGTATCCTTTGTCGGAAAGAGCCTGTTGGATCTCGCGATAGCGATCCGGCGTCGGCGCCTGCTGCACCCAGTGGTGTTGGGGCTTGCGAGCGGTTCCGCGATGGGCCGAGGCGCGCCGCGATCCGGCGGTTTTCCCGGACCGCGAAGGGGCGGCCGGCTTGTGCGACTTGGCGGCCGTGGACGGCCCTGCATGGTGCGAAGCCGGCGCCTTGCCCTTCTTCTGCACCGTCGCCCAACACAGACACGGGGCCAGCATCAGGCATGCCGCAACTAACCAGCGTCCTCGGTGTGACATGGCTCGGTTCGTCAATGCTCCCGCGGCCGCTATTCCCCGGGCATCTTGTCGGAGAGGAAGAATGAGTTCCAGCGCACCGGCCCTTGTCCGGCCCGCGTCGGCCTGTAGACGTGGAGCGCCAGCGGATCGCCCGGCTTCAAGGTGGCCTGAATCTTTCGAACGTCGTCCACCGAGGTCACCGCCTGGCGGTTAATGGACACGATCACGTCATGCTCCATCAGGCCGAGGTCGTCGGCAAACGATTCCGGCTCAACGGCCGTCACTACCACGCCCTTCTTATCCTTCATCGTCTCGCCCTGGCGGTCGGCGTCGGTGAGATCGCGAATCTTCATGCCGAACTTCGGCTGGCTCTCTACCGGAGACTTCTGCGCGGCAGGCTGCGGCTCGACCTGATCGGCCGCGAACCGCGGGTCGTCCTTGAACACCTGCGTCCGGTCGAGGATGGTGACGTTGAAGTCCATCTTCTTGCCACCGCGGTCGACCGTGATGTCGCTCGAGGCGCCGATGGGCGAATCCGCCACGCGGTTTACCAGATCGTCTCCGTCCTTCACCTGTTTTCCGTTCAGCGCCACGATGATGTCATCCGGCCGGATGCCGGCCTTATCGGCCGGCCCGCCCTTGGTGACCTCGCTCACCAGCACGCCGTGATTGGTGCCGAGCGCCTGGAAGAGCTCGGGCTTGTCGGTCAGCTTGTTCCAGGAAATGCCGATGGAGCCGCGCGTCACGCGGCCGGTCTTGATGATGTCGTTGTAAACTTTCACCGCGAGGTTGATCGGCAGCGCGAAGCCGATGCCCTGATAACCGCCGGTCTGAGTGGCGATCATCGTATTCACGCCGATCACCTGGCCGCGGATGTTCGCCAGCGGCCCACCGCTGTTGCCGGGATTGATTGCGGCGTCGGTCTGTATGAAGCGCTGGAACTGCTGCGCGCCAGGGATGTAGCGTCCGGTGGCGCTGACAATTCCCGCCGTCACCGAGGCTTCCAGTCCGAACGGAGATCCGATGGCCACCGCCCAGTCGCCCACTTGTATTCCGTCCGAGTTCCCGATCGCAACCGGCGTCAAGGCGCTCCGGGGCTCGATTTTGATGACCGCGAGATCCGACTCGCGGTCGTACCCGATGAGCCGCGCGCGGTACTCGGTATCGTCGCCGTGGAGCTTCACCTTGATCTTGTCCACCTTGTCGACAACGTGATTGTTGGTGATGATGTAGCCGTGCTTATCTACGATGAAGCCACTGCCGCTCTGCTCGCGGCGGAACATGCGCGGGTTGGGCTCATTGTCGCCGAGCGGCCCCCCGTGGAAAAAGCGGCGGAACAACTCCATGCCGTCATCCCCGTTGGCTCCGCCGCCGGGAGTGTCTCCCTCGCCCTCGGGCGACTGCTGCGGCCGCCGCTCGCGAGATTCGACCTTCGGCGTATAGTCGGCGGTGATATTGACAACCGACGGCCCCAGTTGCCGGGCCAGCTTGGTGAACTCGGTGCCCGTCTCCGACGCCGCCGGGACCACCAGCGGCGTGGCGTCCGGAGCCATCACCTGCCCGCTTCCCCGCGCGGCGTTGACGCCGGTGTTGATCAGGGTTCCGATCAGAATCCCGATGGAAAGGGTGACAAGCAGAAGGTTAATCGAAAGTACCTTCTGCTGGCGCATACGATGAAACAAGCGCATGGAGAGATTGTCCTTTTCTGAACGGCAAGACCCGTAACCTTAATTATAGGGAGAAACGGCTAACCGGAGGGATGCATTCCCACGGCCGCCGGTTTCCATTCGACGGCGACGATTCCGGCCAGGATTAAGACGGCCCCCAGCGTCGCGCGGGCGGTGAGCAGTTCGCCCGACAGCGCGAACGACGTCAGCCAGGCAAATAC
The DNA here is from genome assembly GCA_027452065.1 of Bryobacterales bacterium. GTDB lineage: Bacteria > Acidobacteriota > Terriglobia > Bryobacterales > Bryobacteraceae > JAJYKC01. The sequence continues at coordinate 10,709 of DAIDHC010000019.1, read as the reverse complement.
GGGCTCCAGGGCGAAGATGAGCGCGGTCCGTGTCGCGCTGCTGTACTGTTGGGCCCAGGTTTGAAGCGAGAAAGCGAGCGCGGTGGCCAGCAGGCTGGTGACAGCGAGCGCTACCCACACGCGACCGCTGGGCCGGAATCGGACAGGCTCGGCCCATCCGCAGGTGGCGAGGGAAAGCGCGGCGGCCGTTGCGATCTGGGCAATCGAGAGAAAAGCGATGTTGCCGCCGCGCGTGAAGTGCGCCAGCACGAGAATGTGCAGAGCGTAGGCGAAGGCGCAGCCGATCACCAGCAGATCGCCGCGGCCCATGCTCCACGCGCTGCCCTGCACCGTCATCAGCGCCATCCCGAGCCCGGCCGCGCCGATGCCGGCGACTTCGGTCAGCCGGGGAGCTTTGCGGTACACGAACGCTCCGAGAATGGGCACCAGGGGAATGTAGAGCCCGGTAAGGAAGCCCGTCTTCGACGGACTGGTGTACTTCAATCCGAACGTCTGCAGCACGTAGCCGGCAAACAGACACGTCCCGGCCAGCACGCCGCCCCGAAGATCGCGCACGCCGCGGCCGGGCCGCTTCGCGTTCGGTCCCAGGATGACGGCCAGCGCCGCCGCCGCCAGCGTGAAGCGTAGCGCCAGGAAGAGCAGCGTGGAGATATCGTCCAGCGCTTCCTTGACGATGACGAAGGAGGCGCCCCAGATGAAGGCCACCACCACCAGCGACATCTCGGCGCGCAGCTTCGGCGCCGCGCCCGACTCGACGCGGCTCATTCGGTGCCGATGAAGGCGCTGTCGGCGGCCGGCGCCTCGGAAGCGCCGTTGTCGCGAAGCAGCGCCGCCAGCACCAGCAGGATGCGCCTCAAACCCAGTTCCCGCCCGACGGGATGAAACCACTCCGAGGAAGTGTGCGCGCCTCCGCCCTGGCCGCCGGCGCCGATCGACAACGCCGGCACACCGAGCGAAAGCGGGATGTTGGCGTCGGTGGAGGCGCAGTCCACGTGCGCGCGGATTCCCAGATAGGCGTCCACCGCCCGCAGCGTCAGAAACAGGGCCGAGTCCTCGGCCAGCCTGCCTCCCGGACGCGAGCCGATTTCCTTCACCTTGGCCGTAATTCGCGCTCCCGCCGCCGAGCCCCCGCGCGGCGCCGCGATCCGCTCGTTCTCCATCTCCACCGCCCGCTCGACGCACGCCGCCAGCGCCGCCGCCGACTCCTCCAGCCTCGCCTGACTCTCCGAGCGGATGTCGACCTTGGCCCGCGCCGCGGCGGGAATCGAGTTGATGCTCAACCCTCCCTCGATCATGCCGAAATTGAACGACGAGCGCGGCGCGGAGGGATAGGCGGCCTGGGCGTCGGCGAAGCGGGCGATCGTCCGCCCCAACGCATGCACCGGATTCCCCACGCCGTAGTCGCTCCAACTGTGCCCGCCCGGACCGCTGAAGGTGATGTCGTAGCGCCGGCTCGCCAGTGCCTGGCAGGTCACGTGATCGGTCGACGGCCCGTCCAGCACCAGGAACGACCGGATGCGCCCGCCGAGGCCGGACTGCCGGCACAGATAACGCATGCCGCTCAGGTTCCCCTCGCCCTCCTCGCCCACATTGGCCACCAGGAGCAGCGTCGCCGCGCCGTCCCTCATTTCCGGACACAGCGGATAAACCTTCGCCAGCGCCAGCACCGCCGCCAGACCCGATCCGTTATCGGCCACTCCTGGTCCGTTCAGCCGCCCGTCGGGCGTCACGTGAATGTCCTCTGGCGTGCGCGGCGCCAGCACCGTGTCCAGGTGCGCCGTCAGGGCAACAAACGGGCCGGCGCCGGCGCCCCGCGGATGAGCCACCACGTTGCCGGCCCGGTCGATCTGGCACTCCCATCCCAGTCCCCGGAGCTGCGCCTGCATCCACTCGGCGCGGCGCTGCTCGAAAAACGTCGGCGCCGGAATCCGGCACAACTGAATGTGCCGCTCCTGAATCCAGGTCTTCTCGCGGCTGAACCACTGTATGCCCTCGCGCAGGCCGGGCATCTCGGCCAGACCGGAAATGGTCCTGGCCAGCGCCCCATTCGGGGCCCCGGCGGCGCTTTTTGCGGGGTTCGCCAAATGCCAGTGTAGCAATCCGACCCGGCGGCTCCGCTATCGCACAATGAGGGGATGCTCTATCTGGTCAGCTACGAGAATGCCGAGCCCGGGCAGGACGCCGTGATCCGCCGGCGCCTTGCCGGACGCGGCGCCCGGCAGATCCTGGACAACGTCTGGATTATCGATTCGCCCCGGGACACTGTCCTCACGGTTCTCTGGTCCATCAACCTCGGCCCCGCGGTCCGCATCCTTGTGGCCGACGTGAGCCACGCGCATTTTGCGTCACAGCCGCAACGCGACATCCGGGCATTGTTTCGCCCCTTGCCCGCTCCCGCCGAGCCGGCTCTGCCGCCGTCCGGGGACGAAACTCCGCCCGCGACCTGATCCGGCCGCGATTGGCAACCGCGCGCCGTCCGGCGTCAGAACGAAAAGCGGAGCTGGAACTCGATCCGCCGGTTGAGGGCGTTCACCGCTCCGAAACCGGTGGCCGAAGAGTTCGACATGCCGAACAGAGGCGACGTCAGACTCCCGATCGGCAAGCCGGCGTTCACGTTGTTCAGAAGGTTCCGCGCCATCACGGCCAGCGTCAAGTTATAGCGCTGTCCGCTGGGCGCGTCGAACATTCCTCCTCGTCCGCCGCCGCCGTGCGGTCCGCCGCCCCCGCCGAATGGGCCCGGCCCGCCGCGCGGCCCGCCGCCCCCGCCGCCCGAGGCGCGTGCCGAGGCGGTCTCCCCGCCGAATCCCCACGTCTTGCTTACACGCGCGTTGAGCGAAAAGTAGCTCGGTCCGTTGCCATAATTGCGCGGGATGATCTGCGCATTCGGTCCCGGATTGATATTGAAGACGCCGAAGGGCGTGGACATGATGTCCGCCGCAGGAGTGGATGCCGTGACGAACGCCGGCCGGTCCGTGAAGATGCCGTCGCCGTTCAGATCCCGGCCCAGCACCATGTTGTACGGCATGCCGCTGTGATACATCAGGAACGGGCTGAACCGCACGTTCCACTTCGTATTGAACGAGCCGGCCAGGAAAAGCCGGTTCTCGATGTCGAGCGAGGACCGCCCGTAATCGGCCTGCACGTTGTACATGTTGGCCGGAAACATCGAGGCTCCGTCCGTGTTGCTGTTGGCGCTGTTGTGAAAATAGCCGTAGAACAGGAAGAAATTGCTGTTGATGCGGGTGTTCCCGTTGACGATGATCTGAGTCTGCTTGAGGATGCCGGCCGATTCGAACTGGTTCACCTGATTGCTGCCGTAGGTGCCGTACAAAGGATACACTCCGCTGGTCGGGTCTCCCGGAGTGTAAGTGCCGGGCAGCGGCGCGTTGATGTCGCGCGACATCAGCAGATGAACTCCGCGGGAATCCATGTATGTCACCGACAGCGTGGTGTTCATCGGAAGCTGCCGCTCCACGCTGACAGCGGTCTGAAGAATATACGGGGCCTGGAGATTGTTCGCCACCGTGGTGATGTTGGCCCCCGCCGCCGCAGGAAGCTCGTTTGCGGGCGGCGAGTTCGGATAAAAATCCGGGTAGTTGATGATGTACTGCTGCTGAACCGTTCCGTTGTAACGCTCGGCCTGGAGAGTGAGATTCTGGGCGAAGCGCGTATAGAACATACCGAAACCGCCGCGGATGACGGTCTTCGGCCGTCCCCCGCCCTTGCCCTGCCCCGGCGCCCAGGCGAAGCCGAAGCGCGGCGCGAAGTCATGGTAATCCCCAATCGTGTTCTGCACTTCATAGCGCAGCCCCACGCTCAGCGTCAGGTTCGGCCGCAGCCTCCAGTCGTCCTGGATGTAGGGCTCGACGTCCACATAACCGATCGTGCTCTGCGGAATGCCCGAGGTCACTTGAAACTGCGACGGACCCGGACAGTGCAGCCGGCTCGGATCGGTGCACTGCGCATAGATCTCCTGCGACGTCAGTCCCTGATTGAGCAGCGTCGTCATGGCCTGATAGTTCTCAATCGAGTTGAAAATGAACGATCCGTTGAAACTGTTCCGCGAGATGTTTTCGTCCATATTGCCCCGCACGCGCAGCCCGAATTTGATGGTGTGCGTGCCCTTGGAGAAGCTGGTGTAGTTTTGCATCTCCCACATGTTCTGCAGGTCCGAGGACTGGCCGATGGTGGCGCCGCCGTCGTTGAAGGCGCCTGTCACCTGGACGAGCGGTACCAGCGACGCCGGAGTGTTGTTCAACTGATCGTGCATGTACTGAAATCGTGTTTCGTTGATCATCGACGCGCTCAGCACGGAGGTATCGGTGACCTGGACCCGGTGCTCGGTCATCAGGTTGCTGTAGGCGGTCGATGGGAGGTTGAACGCGCCGACGCCCTGGTTCTGCTGGTCGTTCTGGGTAAAGCTGTAGCGGAACATCAGGGTATTGCTGGGCGTCAATTGGTAGTCCAGACGCGGGCTCACCTCGGTTCGCCGCTGCGGCGTAGCCAGAGCCTGGTTGAACGTTTCGGGCACCAGCGACGGGCTCAGCGTGATGGCGTTTATGATGGCCGCATCGTCGATATTGCGCCGCTCGGCATCGAGAAACACCGATGTCTTGCTGTTCAGCGAACCGGAAACGTTCCCGCCAAACTGCTCGGACTGATAGTACGGCTTGGTCTCCGAATAGGGATTCCGCGCATCGAAGGCGATGTTGGAAATTCCAAAAAACCCCTGCCCGTGCCACTTGTCGGTGCCGGGTTTGGTGAAGATTTCGATGCGCCCGTACCCGAGCTTGTCGTACTCGGCCGAGAACGGGTTCTGGTTAATGCGGATTTCACGGATCGATTCCTTCGGCGGCATCTGCCCGCCGGTGAATCCGTCGATGAAGATCTGGCCCCCGTCGGGCCCCGCCGCCGGACCGGCGAGCGCCTGCAGGTCTTCCGTTAACTCGTCGGGGTCGTCGGAGAGAGCCTCCAGGTCTTCACCCCTCATCGTGATCGCCCCGACGTTCTCGTCCGCGCTGACGCTCACTCCCGGCGCCGGCGATTCCTTCACCGTCACCTCCTGGTTTTCCAAAACCACGCTCAGCGTGAGGTTCACGCTCGCCGCGGTGCCGGACGCCACGTTCACAATCGTGGGCTGTATCTGCTTCAAGCCCGGCGAAACCGCGACTACCGTCCAGGCGCCCGGCGTCAGACCGGGGAAGCTATAAGTGCCGTCGTCGCCCGAAGTCGCCGTTTTGGCGCCGCCGGGACCGGTGGCCGTCACCTTGGCGCCCGGAATGACGGCGCCCGATTCGTCCATCACCTGACCGTGGATGGCTCCGCCGGTCTGCTGGCCAAAAGCGCCCAGAGAAAACACCATCAGTGCAATGAATACAAGTCCGGTTCGAAACACAAAAACTCTCCTGCTTTGGTGCCCGTTATTATTCGGCGGGCATGCCGGCGTCGAGGCTCCAGGACCCCAGATTCACCTGGCCGCCGCGACTGCGGGGGGCTGCCGCCAGGAACGGTTCGACACCCGCCACGATCGTGATTGCCGTCACGCTGCCCGGGTCGTTGCTCTTGGTGCTGGAAACAATCACCGCATCGCCCGGCTTCAGATCCGCCAATGTTATGGGCGGCAGACGTTCCAACATCTGCCGCAAATCAAAATTGCCTCCGCCCGGCCGGCCTTCGTGGGCCTGCGCTCCGGCACCCGGCGCCGCAAGTGACGGGGGCCGCTGCCCGTTGCCACCGCCCGGTGCTGCCGGGCCTCCCGGCCCCGCTCCGCCGCCCATGCGCCGCGCCAGCATCGCCGCCATCTCCGGCGGCAGCCGTCTCACCAGCGTGTCGGGAGCCAGCTTCACGGTCATCGGCGCCTTACTCTGCAGATTCGTCACTCGCACCGCGTTCGCAGCCGCATCGACCGCGGCCACCGTCCCGGCCATCGTCTCGAACGTTCCGGAAACGACCTGTTCGGCCTCGAGGTGTGTTCCGTCAGCGCTGCGGTTGCCTAATGCCCGAACCTGGTCGCCCGGCTGAATCTCGGTGATCTGGCTCGGCTTGGCATCGGCGAAACGAACCGAATCCGCCGCATACCGCCGGATCTGCGTTTTTTCCGTCACATCGATGACCAGCGGAGCGCTACCCTCGCGCGAGCGCATCGTCACCGTGATCTGTTTCGTCGCCGGGTCGAGCGTGGTCACGGTTCCCAGGATGCCCCTCTTCTGCCAGTCCGCCCGCTCCTGCTGATGCCGCTCGGCCACATCGGTCCGCGTCATCACCAGGATGGTCGTCGCGGTGATCACGCCCGCGGCCGCTCCGGCCGCACCGCGCGCCACCAGCCGGTCCCCGACCGCAAGGTCCGAGCCGGATATTTTTTCCCATTTCGCCGGATCTTTTTCCCCGGGTGGCACACGCAGACACCGCGTTGCGGCGGTATATGTCACTGATGCCTCGCCACCGGCGTCAGATTTTAAAGTTAGCTTCCCGGCCGCGGCGTCAACCGCGGTCACCTCTCCGGATACGCGCACCACCGGCTTCCGCGCCTCGGTCTGCGAAAACGCCAAGCCCGCCGCCGCCGCACAAACTAGCAAAAGCCTCATCAAACAAGGGGGCGAGACCGTGAGCCGATTGGTTACCGCACCCTCTGTCAAGAAACGTAAACGGCGAGAAACCTAAACAGATGCTACGGCGCGAGTTGCGCGCCGAATGGGAATTAATTGCTGACCACTAACTGGTTGTCCACTTTCTTCACCCCGCGGACCTTTCGGGCCAGCTTTTCGGCCTTCCCTTTGGCCCGGTCACTGCCCACCTTACCCTTCAGGGTCACTGTCCCGTCGTGCACCGAAACATCGAGAGCAGCCCCCTTCACGTCGGCGTCATCGGCCAGTTTTCGCCGCACCTGGTCGTAAATTCCGTCGTCGGTAATGGCAGTCTTCTTCTGGCCAAACGCGAAAGCGGGCGGCAGGGCGACCCCGGCGACCACCAGCGCAAGGAGCATTGCGAGAAATCTCATGATGACTCTGATTCTCCGTGGAAAGGACCCTCAAGATCAAGCCGATCTCCCTGCGCCTGTTCCAGCCGCCAGTCGACCGCCGAAAGCAGCCGTGGTTTATCCCGCCAGCCCGGCTCCACTTTCACGAAAATTTCGAGAAATACCTTCCGGCCCAGCATGGCCTCGATCTGGTGCCGCGCCAGCGTTCCGATCTTCTTGAGCATCGCCCCGCGGGCGCCGATCACAATCACCTTCTGCCCGGGCCGCTCGACGATCACCGCCGCCGAGATCCGGGTCAGCTTTGGAGTTTCCTCCCAGTTCTCCACCACCACCGCCACCGAGTGCGGCACCTCCTGCCGGGTGGCGGCCAGAACCTGTTCCCGGATCAGCTCGGCCGCGAGAAAACGTTCTGGCTGGTCGGTGATAAAATCCTCCGGGAAGTATCGCGGGCCTTCGGGCAGGCGCGCCGTCACCACGCGAATCAACTCCTCCAGCCCCTCTCCGGTTGCCGCCGAAACCGGAACGCATTCTTCGAACGGGTGCAGCTTCCGGTAGGCGTCAATCAACGGCAGAAGCATCCGTTTGTCCTGCACAAGGTCGATCTTGTTGAGCACCAGAACGATGGGCGCCCCCACTTTGCCCAGCAAATCCATCGCCCGATGGTCCTCCTGGCCCGGCCGCGCCGAGGCGTCGGCGACGAACAGAAGCAGGTCCCGCTCCTCCAGCGCCTCGTGGACGCTGTCCATCATCCGCCGGTTCAGCATCGAGCCCGCTTTGTGAATCCCGGGCGTGTCGAGGAAAACGATCTGCGCCTCGGGCTTCGTCAGGACGCCTTGTATCGTCGTGCGCGTCGTCTGCGGCTTGTCGGAGACGATCGCTACTTTGCTCCCCACCAGCGCGTTGAGCAGCGTCGATTTGCCGGCGTTTGGCCGCCCCAGCAGCGACACGAACCCGGACCGGTGGCCCTGCACGGCCGCTCCGTCCTCAGGCATTTTCGCCGCCCCCGGTCCGCGAGACCCGCACCTGTTCCACCCTCAGCTCATTGCCCGCCAGAACCTCGATCCGGATCCCGCCGCGCTCCACCGCTTCGCCCGGCGTCGGAACGTGCCCCAGCCACTCGGCCGCCAGGCCGCCCACCGTCGTCGATTCGGTCTCCTCCTCCGCCCTGAACTTCAGCAGATCCTGCAGCCGGTCCAGATCCAGGCTTCCGGCCACCACGTAGCTGCCCTCCGATTCCTCTCTCACGTCCCGGTCCGGCTCATGCTCATCGTGAATCTCACCCAGAATCTCCTCCACCAGGTCTTCCATCGTCGCCAGCCCCGCCGTGTTGCCGTACTCGTCCACCACGATCGCCATGTGCGCCCCATCCCGCTGCATTTCGCGCAGCAGATCGTTCACCGGCTTGGTCTCCGGCACGTGACGGATCGGCCGCAGCAGATCCCGGATCGTCCGCTCGGCCCGGTCCTGCTCGTCCAGCTCGAACATGTCGCGCACGTGCACAAAGCCGATGATCTGATCAATGGTCTCCTCGTACACCGGGACGCGCGAGAACTGCTCGTGGATTACCAGGTTCCTCAAATCGTCGAGCGAGCGGTCGGCGTCAATGGCGACGATGTTCGGCCGCGGCGTCATCACTTCGCGCACTGTCTTATCTCCGAAGGCCACCACCGATTCGATCAGCCTCCGATCCTCGCCGGCGATGATTCCCTCTTCCTCGCCGGCCGAAATCAGCGCGTCGATATGCTCGGAAGGGTCGATTTTCTGCTGCCCGCGCGATTCCGGCTCGGCAAGCTCAACCAGCGACTCGAAGAAGCTCAGCGTCGCCGTCAGCGGCCGGGACGCGGTCACCAGCAGCCGCAGCATCGGCGCGAGCGGAGCGGCCCACCGCCCCGTAGTCCGCCGGTAGAGCAACTGCGGAACCACGTAGCAGACGACGATCATCGTCAGCCAGCTTGCGGCCGCGCCCTCGACAATCACGTACCATACGTTCTCGGCGCTCAACCACGCCACCCATAGTCCAAGCATCGCCAGCGCCAGCATCGCGCTATGCTTCATGAGGGAGAAGGCCAGCAGCGCCCGCGGCGTCGTTCCGCCGATCCGTTCCTCCAGTGTCTCTTTGAAGTATTCCAGCGCCCGCGTCTCCCGCGTCACCAGTCTCTGGGACTCCAGATACAACATCTGGATAAACGAGATCAGACATAAAAACAGCGCCACGCCCGCGAGAGCCGCCACCAGCACCACGATGATCATGGCCGCTCCCGTCGTGTCCGCTCGATCAACCCGCACGGCAGGGCCAGCCGCTGCCGCCAGCGCAGTTCCGACGCCGCCATCTCCCCGCTGTCGCGCTCGTGGTCCATCCCCATCAGGTGGAGCACTCCGTGCAACATCAGGATCTCGAGCTCGCTCTGGACGCGGTGCCCGTGAGTGCGAGCCTGCATCCGGGCCCGCTCCATCGAAATCGCGATCTCCCCCAGCGAATCGTCGTTACCCGAAGGGAAGGAAAGCACGTCCGTGGCCGCGTCCTTGCCCCGGAACTGCCGGTTCAACCGCCTCAGCTCCGAGTCAGTGGTCATCAGGCAGCAGAACCCCCGCCCGCGCGCCACCTTCTGCCGGAGGCGTTCGGCAAAGCGGGTCAGCCCCGGCCGGGACAGCGAACCCGTCCGAGTGTGGTACACCAGTTCGGCGTCCCGCCGGCGCCGCATCGTCGTTACTCCGCCGCTTCCTCGCCGCCCGCTTCGGCCGAAGTGTCGGAGAGCTTGAGCGCCAACTGGCGCCCCGCGCCCGTCATCTCGTTGTGACGCTCGTAGGCCTTGACGATCCGCTGCACAAGGCTGTGCCGGACCACGTCCCGGTCGTCGAAATGTACGAAACTGATTCCCTCGACGCCGCGCAGCACCTCCACCGCGTCCAGGAGTCCGCTCCGTTTGCCTGCCGGAAGATCGATTTGGGTCACGTCGCCGTTCACCACCATCTTCGAGTTGAATCCCTGGCGCGTCAGCACCATTTTCATCTGCTCCGGCGTGCTGTTCTGGGCTTCGTCGAGGATGATGAAGCTGTCGTTCAGCGTCCGGCCGCGCATGAACGCGATCGGCGCCACCTCGATCACCTGCCGCTCGAGCAGCTTTTCCACCTTCTCCGCCTCCAGCATGTCGTAGATGGCATCGTAGAGCGGCCTCAGATACGGGTCCACTTTCTCCTGCAGCGTTCCCGGCAAAAACCCGAGCCGTTCGCCCGCCTCCACCGCCGGCCGCGTCAGAATAATCCTCGCCACGCGCTTGCTCAGCAGCGCCGACACTGCCATCGCGACTGCCAGATACGTCTTGCCCGTGCCCGCCGGCCCGACGCCGAACGTCAGATCGCAGCGCTCGATGGCATCCACGTAACGCCGCTGGTTCACGGTCTTGGGCGCCAGTGCCTTCTTGCCGAAATTCCGCTGCCGCCCGCTGTGCACCAGCGCCCGCAGTGTCACCTCCGGATCTTCGGTCACCACCCGCAAATAGCTGTTCAGATCGCCATTCGAGAAGGTGTAGCCATCCTTGGTGAGCGCCACGTAGTCTTCGAGAATCGCCGCGGCGCGGATCACGGCGGCCTCCTCGCCCTCGATCTCGAGGCAGTCGTTCAACAGCCGCGTGCGGACGTTCAAGCCGCTTTCGATGACCTGTATGTTTTCATCCCGGGTCCCGAAAAGCGATTCAACGCCCCGCGTGATCTGAACACTGATCGTCATTGGCGG
>DAIDHC010000018.1 GCA_027452065.1 Bryobacterales bacterium | reverse complement strand
ATCCAGGTCTTCCTCGCCGGCGGCGTCCCCGAGGTGATGCTCCATCTTTCCCGCGCCGGCCTTCTCGACACCTCCGCCCTCACGGTCACCGGCCAGCCGCTGGCCGCCTCCCTCGATTGGTGGGAAACGTCCGAGCGCCGCCGGCGTCTGCGCTCCCTGCTTCATGAGCGCGACGGCATCGACCCGGACGACGTCATCTTCAGCCCCGCCTCCGCCCGCGCCCGCGGCATCACTTCCACCGTCTGTTTCCCCACCGGCAACCTCGCCCCGGAAGGCTCGGTCATCAAAAGCACCGCCATCGACCCCTCCGTCGTCGGCCCCGACGGCGTCTACCGGCACACCGGCCCGGCCCGCGTCTTCTTATCGGAAACCGCCGCCGTCGCCGCCATCAAGGCAGGCAGCATCCAGCCCGGCGATGTTCTCGCCCTCATCTGCCGCGGCCCGCTCGGCTCGGGCATGGAGGAGACCTACCAGATCACTTCCGCCCTCAAGCACCTCGAGTTCGGCAAACACGTCGCCGTGGTCACCGACGCCCGTTTCAGCGGCGTGTCCACCGGCGCCTGCATCGGGCACATCGCCCCCGAGGCCCTGGCCGGAGGTCCGCTGGGCAAACTCCGGGACGGCGACACCATCGAGATCGTCATCGACCGCGAACGCCTGGACGGCAGCGTCAACCTGATCGGCGAAGCCGGCGGAACGGCGCAAGGACGCGAAGAAGGCGGCCGCATCCTCGCCCGCCGCGCCCCCAGGCCCGACCTCCACTCCGACCCCGCTCTCCCCGCCGCCACGCGCCTCTGGGCCGCGCTCCAGCAGGCCTCCGGCGGTCCCTGGGCGGGCTGCGTTTACGACGTGGAAAAAATTCTTCGCACGCTCGACGCCGGCCGCCGCGCCCTCGAAACGGGCTCCTAGCGCACAACGCCGGCCAGCGGGCTGCTCGCGCTGGCGTACAGCTTCTTCGGCATCCGCCCGGCGAGAAACGCCTCCCGCCCCGCCTCGACGCCCAGCTTCATCGCCCGCGCCATGCGCTCGGAATCCTCGGCCGCCGCGATCGCCGTGTTCATCAACACCCCGTCGAAGCCCATCTCCATCGCCACCGCCGCATCGGAGGCCGTGCCCACGCCCGCGTCCACGATCAGCGGCACTTCCGTGATCATCTCCCGCAGGATGCGCAGGCTGGTAATATTCTGGATGCCCAGCCCCGATCCGATCGGCGCTCCCAGCGGCATCACCGCCGCCGCTCCCGCCTCGATCAGCCGCCGCGCGTTCACCAGGTCGTCGTTGGTGTACGGCAGCACGATGAAGCCTTCCTTCGCCAGCACCCGCGTTGCTTCCACCAAGCCGGCGTTGTCCGGATACAGCGTCTTCTCGTCGCCGATCACCTCCAGCTTCACCCAGTTCGACAATCCCACCTCGCGCGCCAGCCGCGCCGTCCGGATCGCCTCATCCGCCGTGTAGCACCCGGCCGTGTTCGGCAGGATGAACAGCTTCGAGCGGTCGATATAATCCAGCAGCGACTCCTTCGTCCGGTCGTCCAGATTCACCCGCCGCACCGCCACCGTCACCACCTCGGCGCCCGAGGCCGCATGGCACCGCGCCATTTCCTGAAAGCTGCGGTACTTCCCCGTTCCCACAAGCAGCCGGGAATGAAACTCCCGGTCCGCAATCCGCAACGTATCCTGTTTCATGCTTCGATTCTACTCCCCGTGCCTTCGCCGCTCATCCGATCGCCCCCTCGCTGCCGTTATATCTTGTAGAGACCGTTTCCGAAACCTACGAAAATGACTTGCGAGGGCAAACAACCCGAGTCGTACGATCTTTTTGCCCTCGGCGTCCTTGACGGCGACGAGCGCGAGGAAATTCAAGCGCATCTCGACCAGGGCTGCGAGACCTGCCGCGACGCGGTGCGCCTCCGCCTGGCGGGCTGGTCCCGGTTCGCGGCCGCCGCCACGCCCGAGGCCGCTCCCTCGGCCGCCCTTCGCCGGCGCCTGCTCGAATCGGTGGGCGCCGCCCCAACGCGCCGCCGCTTCGCCGGTCTTCCGGCCTGGGGCCAGGCCCTGGCCGCCTGCCTGCTTCTGATTTCCGGCGCCGCCGTCGGCTGGTTCAGCCACCTTCCGTCCCATCCAGTCGAGCGCGCCGTCGCGCCCGCCGCCATTCCGGCGCCCCTCGCTTCGCCCGAACCCTCCGCCGCCCTCCGCGGCGAGGTCGCCCGCCTCACCGCGCTCCTGGACCAACAGCGCCAGGCCGCCGCCCAGGCCCGGCGTGAACATGCCGCCGGCCGCGCCGCCCTCGCCTCCGCCCAAGCCGAGCTCGATCAGGCCCGCCGGCACACCGCCGAAGCCTCCGCCCACCTGTCCGATGTTCAAGCCGAGCTCGACCGCACCCGCCCCGCGCTCGCCGACGCGCAAAAGGCCCGGGCCGACGCGCAAGCCCGCCTCGACGCCGCCCTTTCCGAACGCGACCGCGCCATCCGGCGCGAACGCGATCTCAACGCCCGCATCAACTTCCTCCAGAGCCGCGTCGAATCCCTCACCGCCGCCGCCAACAACGCCTCCGCCCAACTCGCCCCGCTGCTCCGCCTGGCCGCGCTCGCTTCGTCTCCCTCTCTCCGCACCCTCCGCCTGCAGCCCGCCGAGGGCCACGCCGGCATCTCCGGCAACGCCTTCCTGGTTGACGGCTCCTCCGTTTTGGTCTATGCCTCCGGCCTGCCTCCGCTCAAGCCCGGCCGCGTCTACCAGCTCTGGCTGATGCGCTCCCGCGAGCCCGGCATCGTCAGCGGCGGAATCTTCACACCCGGCCCCGGCGGCAGCGCCGCCATCGAGGTCTCCTCCCCCACCCTCGCCACCGGCGTCAACACCGTCGCCGTCACCGACGAGCCCGCCGGCGGAAGCAAGACTCCCACCGGCGCCAAATTCTTCATCGGCGTCAAATCCTGACCAACAAGGCCGCCGCCGCCCGTCTCCGGTGCGCCCGCTCCAGCACGAGCGCACAGGAGCGCCGGAGGCGGCTCCGTTGTGCGCGCGTCAATCGACAGACCACAGGAGCGCCGGAGGCGGCTCCGGTGTGCGCGGTTCAACTCGAGCGCACAGGGCAGCCGCAGGCGGCTCCGTTGTGCGCGCTTCAATCAAAAGTGAAAGCCCAGCCTCGTGCCGTATGTCGTCAGCAGGCCCGGCGCGCCGGCGATCCGGTTGAACCGCGCATCGAAGCCCAGCGAAAGCGTCCGGCTCAGGCGGAACTCGAACCCCGCCCCGCTGGCCAGCCCGAAGTCGATGTTCCCGTGTCCCGAGGGCAGCCCCCGCGCCTCCAGCTCCGGCGATTGCCCGATCTGTCCGGCCACCAGCGGCGAGCCGAACGGCGCCCTGCCGCCATATAAACTCTCGAGCGCCTGCAGCGCCGCCGGCGGCAGATTGGCGTCCGTCCGTATGCCGTAGCCGGGCGGGTTCCCGCCCGCCGGGTTCTGCTCGTGAATGGTGACGTATGTCCCCCATCCCAGCACCGCGTACGGCCGCACCCGCCACCGGTCCAGCGCCGTCGAGGTGTACTTGAGCGAAAACGGCACCACCTCGAGCAGGCTCAGCGCCGTCCGCGTGCTCGTGGTCACCGGAAATGGCGCCGCTCCGGTGCCGCTCAGCGCGTCGCCCACGTTCTGGGCCCTCCCCGGCTCGATTGCCGTCAGCACCGCCAGGTTCGACACCTGCGCCACGTTCGACGTCGTGGCAAACGTCGTCGTCGAGTTCGACAGCCCGATCAGAATCTCGTAGGACACTTTCCCGTGCATCCACGACGGGCGGTCGAACAGCGGCAGGTCGATGAAGCCGGCCGCGAATCCGCCCGCGTTCAGATGGTATGGGTTAAGCGCTCCGGAAAAGATCAAGCCCGCCTCGGCGCCGATCTTGCCGATGGAGGGCAGCAGCTCGGGCGGCATCTCGAAGCTCCGCGCGCCCTCGGGAACGGGGCTCGCGGGCGCGGCGGACACGGCGGCGGCTGCAGCGGGCGCCGGCGTTGCCGCGGCCACGGCGGCGCTTCCACCCGTCCGCTCCGCCATCAACTCCCGCACCATCGCCTCGAGTTGCGCGACGCGCTGCTCGAGCGACTGGACCTTTCGCGCGTATTCCTCCTGCCCCACCGCCTCCTGCCCGCGCGCCCATACCGCCGCGCACAACAGCGCCACAATGATTCGTCCCATCGTCCCGGCCTCTCTCCCGGATGCGGCCTTCGCGGCCCAGAGTCCATTCTCCGCCCCCGGCCGGACCTGATGAGACTCAGCCCATGCGGCGGATGGCCGCCGCCAGTTCCTCCGGCCGCTCCGAGCCGATGGTGGCCGCGCCGCCCTTCTTCAGCTCCATCCGCACCCCGCGCGTCCCCCGCGCCAGCATCACCAGCCCCCGCCGCGTAGCCCGGATTCCGTAGCCTCCGTAATCCTTCACCGGATCAAACGCGATCACCTTCGCCGATTTGATGTTGTCCGCCTCGATCCGCCGCCGCCGGAAGAATCCCCGCATCCGCACGTCGATCCCACCGCGGCGCACCACTGTTTCCAGGCGCACCGTGATCAGCCGCAGATACACCAGCCACAGAAACACCGCCATCGTCACCAGGCCGGCGTTGGTCATCGGCTTGTTCCCCACCGGATGGCCGAGCGCCGCCTGCCATATGGAGAGCACGGTGAAGATGGCCGGCGGGATCGCCAGCATCACCATCATCCGCCAGTGCGGAAACCGCTGCACCTCGCGAAACAGGATTTCTTCGTTGTTCAAAGCCGGGCCGGGCAAATCAGCCCCAGTCTAGCGCAACAGTCCCTGGGTGTACTGCAGCACGGCGTATTGGCTGTGATAGTCGAATTTGGCGTTCAGATTCTCGATCTCGGCCGAGGTCAGGTTCAGCTCGGCCTGCGTGAGCTCGACAATGGAGGCCAGCCCGAGATTGTACCGGCCCTGCGCCAGGTCCTGCGACAGCGCCGCTTCCTTCATCAGGTGCTCGGTCACATCGATCCTCTGAAACGCCGTCACCGAGTTCGTCCACGCCACCTGCACGTCGCGGGTGATCCGCTCCTGCTCGTTGCGCACCCTCTGGTCGGCCGCCAGCGCCTGGTAATGCGCCGCCCGGCGCCGCGCCGAAAACAGGTGCCCGTTGAAGATGGGAATGTCCACGTTCACCGCCGCGCCCTCATAGTAATCCGATGGCTGGCGAAAGCCCGGAGTCGGCGACGCCATCAGCGGCAGGAAACCGGCGACGCCGATAATGCTCACCGTCGGCCGCGCGAGGTCCCGCTCGGCGTACTCGAACTTCTGCGCCGCCTGCGAAGTCAACCGCGCGTTGGCCAGCTCCGGCCGGTTCGCCATCGCCTGGGCGATCAACTCGTCGGCGCCCACGGGCGGCGTCGGCGGCATCGGCTCGTCGGTCAGCTTGTAGGCCGCGCTCTTGTCCGTGCCCAGCGTCCGGTTCAGCTCCGCCTCGGCGGCGTGAAGCTGGTTCTGCGCCCGGATCAGCAGCAGCTTGGCGTCCGACAGGTTCACGTCGGCGAAGCTGACGTCCACCTCCGACCGCAGCTTGTTGGTGAACAGCGCCGTCACCTGGTCCAGCAGCACCTGCCGCGC
>DAIDHC010000017.1 GCA_027452065.1 Bryobacterales bacterium | reverse complement strand
CTCACTTCTTCCCCCCCTCCCGATCCCTCCGAATCTCCTTCAACATCGACATCGTCTCGGAAAGCTGCGAGTAAAAATACCGCTTCAGAATCTCCAGCACCTCCACCAGCGCCGGATCGCGGAGCGAGTAAATCACCTGGTTCCCTTCCTTCCGGCTCGTCACAATCTGCCGGTTGCGCAGCACGCTGAAGTGCTGCGACGCGTTCGCCTGCTCCACCTCGAGTTGCTCGATGATCTGGCCGGCCGACATCGGACCCTTGCTCAGCAGTTCGACAATGGCGATCCGCGTCGGATGTGCCAGAGCCTGGAAGATCCCGGCCTTGAACTTTCGCAAGTCCTGCGCTACCGAGCCCGGCATTTTTCCTCCATCCGTCCGACAGCCAGCAGGATTCCCTGCAGCAGCGCCAGCGGCCGCGGAGGACATCCGGGAATAAACACGTCCACCGGCAGCACGTCGCTCACCGCCCCCGCTGTCGCGTAATTCCGGCCGAAAATTCCGCCGCTGATGCCGCACGCACCCACCGCCACCACCACCTTCGGCTCCGGCGCCGCCGCGTACGCCTTGCGCAGCGCCAGTTCCATGTTGCGTGTCACCGGGCCCGTCACCAGCAGCATGTCGGCGTGCCGCGGCGAGGCGACGAACTGTATGCCCAGCCGCTCCACGTCGTACACCGGATTGTTGAGCGCGCCGATCTCCACTTCGCAGCCGTTGCAGGAACCCGCGTCCACCTGGCGAATCGCCAGCGAGCGCCCCAGCATGCCGTGGATGCGCCTCCGCATCTCCTCGCCCAGCGCCGTCTCCTCGCCCGCGCCCTCGCTCACGCTCCTCAACTCCCGATGCGTCCCGTCCGCCTCCAGCGTGTATTCGGCCGTAGTGACAAGCGCCTCCCGGTGCCGCGCCGCCAGTTCGAATTCCTGCGTAATCCGCACCGCTCCGCCCGGCTCGTCTTCAGCGCACTGGCTGCAGAAGATGCACAGCCCGTAATCGAGCTTCACGCGCCGCACGCCTTCTCCGTCCTCGATCGCGATGGCCCCCGTCGGACAACGCTCCGCCGCCCCCCGCGCGTCCCCCCAGCGTGCGAAATCGATGCGCGGCGCTCCCCGAAAACGCTCCGATACCGCCGGGCTCCGCCGCGGGTAGTCGATCGTCACCAGTCCGGTCTGCAGGCTCTTCTTGAGGATCTTGAACATAGCTCAGCGGTCCGTTCCCGAATAGGAAAGGTTGAAGCTCTTGTTGATCACCGGGAAGTCGGCGATGATGTTCCCCTGCACCGCCTCCACCAGCGCCGGCCAGTTGTTCAGCGAGGGGTCCTTGATCTTACACCGCTCCAGCCGGCCATCCGCCCCGGTGCGAATCCAGTGCAGGATCTCGCCCCGCCATCCTTCCACCGCGCCCAGCGCGCACCGGTCCGGCGGCAGCGGCGGCAGCGGCGCGCGATAAGGGCCCCGCTCGAGCGCCCCGGCCACGGAACGCACAATGCCGATCGACTGACGCACTTCCTCAACCCGCACCTGTACCCGCCGCAGCACGTCGCCTTCCTCGTACACCGGAACGCGAAACTCCACCCCGCCATACGCCGCATACGGGTGATCCCGGCGCACGTCGCAGTCGATTCCCGAAGCCCGCCCGGCCACGCCACACACCCCCAGGTCGCGCGCCTGCTTCCTCGTCAGCGTGCCGGTTCGCTCCAGCCGGTCCCGCGTCGAATCGGAGGACTCGATCATCTCCATCAGACTCGAAAAATCCGGCTCCCACCGCGCCAGAACTTCCTCGATCCGCACCTCCTGCTCCCGCCCCCAATCCCATCGAACTCCGCCCGGACAAATCATCCCCCGGCTCAGCCTGCTCCCGGTCAGCTCCTCGTTGAGCGCCAGAATCGCTTCCCGCAGCCGGGAGCCGTGCGCGTTCGCCACCACAAATCCCACATCGTTGGCGATCGCCCCGATGTCGGCGGCGTGGTTGTAGATTCTTTCGAGCTCCAGAAGAATCGTCCTCATCCCGCGCGCCCGCTCCGGTATGTCTATCCCCGCGGCCGCCTCAATCGCCTGGCAGAAAGCCGCGCCGTGCGAGACGCTCGAATCGCCGGAGATACTCTCGGCAAGATACACGCCGTGCCGCGCCGGTAACTGCTCGAAGCGCTTTTCGATGCCCTTGTGCACATAAAACATCCGGAGCTGCAGATAGAGAATCGGCTCGCCCGCCACCGAAAAGTTAAAGTGGCCCGGCTCGATGATTCCCGCATGGATCGGGCCCACCGGAATCTGCAGCACTCCTTCTCCCAGCGTCGGCCGGTAGATGTGTCGCTCGCCCTCGAAGGGCGGCAGCACGGTCTCGATCGGAAAGTTTTTGCGCAGCGGGTTTACGTCGGGCCAGTTGTCGTGCAGCGCCACGCGGCGCGGATTCGGATGGCCCTCCGCCACCAGCCCGAACCAATCCTGGATCTCGCGCTCCGCCCAGTTCACCGCCGGAATCCCGGCCGCCAGTGACGCGAACGCGGGTTCCTCCGGCGCCACCGGCGCCCTCAGCAGCAGGTACCGCGAATCCTCCGCGTGCTCGAAGACGTAATACCTCGGGAAGCATCCTTGGGCCTCCGTCCGGTCCTCGGCGAACGCCGCCGCCACGCGGCAGCCCTCCTCCACCAGGCGCCGCGCCAGCCCGGCTGCCTCCGCGGCCGGCACGTCCACGTATATTTCCAGCCCATGCTCCTCGCGCCACCGCGGAAACAAGTCCGCCGCGCCGCTTCGCATCTCGTCGAATCGCCGCCTCGCCCCGGGCCTCATGGTTGCACCGCCAGGATCCCGGCCGCCCGGTTCACCAGCGCGGTAACCGGCGCCGGAAGCCAGAATCCCATCAACACCACGATCACCGCCAGGCCGATCACCGGGTACGTACTCCACCGGTTCCCGTCTCCCCGGCTGCCATTCCCCCGCGGCCCGAAAACCATCCCCGCAATGTGCAGGAACAAGCCGCAGAAGATCGCCACCAGAAACGCCACAAACAATGCCGCCGCTCCGGACTGCCCGGCCGCGAAGCCCGCCCGAAGCACCAGGAACTCGCTTTGAAACAGGCTGAACGGCGGCGTCCCCGTAATCGCCAGCGTGCCCAGCACCAGCATCGGCGCGCTGATCGGCAGCGCGTGCATCAGGCCGCCCGAGTTCTTCCGCAGCGCGTCTCCTCCCGTGTGCTGCTGCGCGTTTCCCGCGCAGAAGAACAGCAGCGGCTTCGTCACCGAGTGGAACGTCATGTGAAGCAGCATCGCCAGCGGCCCCAGCGCTCCTCCGAAGCCCAGGCTGAGCACCATGATCCCTCCGTTGTCGATCGTCGAGTACGCCAGAAGCCTGCGGTAGCTCCGCTGCACCAGAATGAACGGTACGGCGATTCCCACCGTCAGCAGCCCGAACAAAATCAGCAGATGCGACGCGAAGCCCGGCCCCAGACAGCGCGCCGCCAAAACATAGAACCGCGCCAGCGCGTACAGCGCGCAATTCAGAACCCCCGTCGCCATCAGCGCCGCGATCGGTGCCGGCGCTTCGCTGTAGGCGTCCGGTTTCCAGGTGTGCATCGGCGCGATGCCGGCCTTGGTTCCATAGCCCAGCAGCGCGAAAATGAAGGCCATCCGCATTACCGTCGGGTCAAACTGGGAAGCCCGGGTCACCAGCACGGACCAGTTCAACGCCGCCAGGCTGTCCCCGCCGGTCACGCGGTGCGCCGAGTAATACGCCAGCACCGTTCCGAACAGCGCCATCGAGAGGCCGACCCCGCCCAGGATCGCGTACTTCCACGCCGCCTCCAACGACGTCCGCCGCCCATAGAAAGTCACCAGAAAGATCGACGCCAGCGCCGTTCCTTCCACCGCCACCCACATCACGCCCAGGTTGTTCGATACCGGCACCAGCATCATCGCGAACCCGAACAACGGCGTCAGCGTGTAATAAGTGCGCAGCCGCGCTTCCGCGCCGTTCCCGTTCTCGCTCCCGTTCTCGCTCAGAACCCCGTCGCTCGCGTCGCGCCGCAGGTATCCGACAGCGTACGGCGCGCACATCAGGTAGGCGAACGCCGTCAGCGCCAGAACCAGCGCGCTCAGCGGGTCCGCGTAAAGGAAGCCGTCCGCCCAGGAGACCGATCCGTCCCGCAGCACCCCGGCCCCTACATCCAGCGCCGCCAGGAACATCGCCGCGGCCGCCGCCACGTGCAAATACTCCATCGGGCGCTGGCGCCGCACCGCGAGCGTCGCGGCGCTTGCCAGCAGCGGGATCAGAAGTATCGTGACAATCGGCATCGGTTCGGCTCAGCCCCGCAGCCGGCTCAGCCGGCTCACATCCATCGAATCGAACGTCTCGCGAATCCGGTAAATCAGAATCGCCAGCAGCAGCGCCGCCACCAGAACGTCGAAGAACACTCCGCCCTCCACCACCAGCGGCATTCCGTACGTAAGAGAAATGGCCGCCAGAAAGATGCCGTT
This sequence comes from Bryobacterales bacterium, assembly GCA_027452065.1. Taxonomy (GTDB): domain Bacteria; phylum Acidobacteriota; class Terriglobia; order Bryobacterales; family Bryobacteraceae; genus JAJYKC01. The sequence continues at coordinate 1,826 of DAIDHC010000017.1, read as the reverse complement.
TTCCAGGCACAGCAGCCCCAGTACCTGCGTCAGCGCTTTCCGCCGGTTCACCATCATGTAGAAACCCGTCAGGAACACCGCGATCGCCACCGCCAGCGTGTTGTGTCCCAGGCTCGCCGGCCCGATCGCCTCGTCCGGCCGATGCAGCGATTCGGCAATCACATAGGCGAACAGCGTCAGCACCCCCGCGATCAGCACCGACACCGGAACGTTCCAGTGCGGCTCGATCTCCTGCGCGATTCCGATCTTGGCGACGAGTTTCTCCAGCATCAGCGGCAGCAGGATTCCCTTCAGCACCAGCGTCAGCCCGGCCACGAAGTACATGTGCGGAGCATGGTTAAATCCCGCGATCGTGAACGCGATCAGCGCCAGCAGAAACGACTGCACCGCGAAGGCGCGAATATTGGTCACCAGCCAGCGCTGCGCCACCATCATGATCTGGATCACCAGCACCGCCGCCGCCATCAGCGTGATCAGCTTATTGCCGAATTGTGGGTCCTGCCACAGAAACATTCCGCCGCTCCTCAGTTACTCATGCCCCGGTAAGTCATCAGAATAAGAACGCCGACATCAGCGCCAGCGCGCTCAGCACCAGCGCCACCGACAGCAGCTCCGGAACGCGGAACAGCCGCAGCTTGGCGTTCGTTGTCTCGACGATCGCCACCGCCACCGACAGCAGCAGCAGCTTGGCCGCAAACCACCCCAGGCTCACCAGCGCGCCCGCCGGCGTCCAGCCCGCCGCCAGCCCGTAAGGGAAAAATACGTTCACCAGCAGCGTCATCAACACCAGTTGTTTGATCGCCGCGCTCCACTCGATCCAGGCCAGGTACGGCCCCGAATACTCCAGAATCATCGCCTCGTGAATCATGGTCAGCTCCAGGTGCGTCGCCGGATTGTCCACCGGAATTCGTCCCGTCTCCGCGATCAGTACGATGAACAGCGCCGCGAACGCCAGCAGTTGGGACGGCGCCAGAAATCGCCAGCTCTGCCCCAGCGCCGCATGCACCATCGCACTTAGATTGGTGGACCCCGCCGCGATGGCCACCGTGAAAACCGCCAGCATCAGCGCCGGCTCGGCCAGCGCCGACAGCGTCATCTCGCGGCTGCTCCCCAGGCCGCCGAACGGGCTCCCGCTGTCCAGCCCGCCCAGCGCCAGGAAGAACCGCCCCAGCGCCAGCAGGTAAACCACCGCCAGAACCCCTCCGAACATGCTCAACGGAGCTTCGGCCGAAACCATCGGCACCAGCAGCCCGGCCAGAACCGTCGTTCCAAACAGCACATGAGGAGTGGCGCCGAAAATCCACGACGCCGTGTCCGGAATCACCATCCCTTTGCGCAGCAGCTTGCTCAAGTTCCGGTACGGCTGCAGCAACCCCGGCCCCCGCCGCGTCTGCAGCCGCGCCTTCAGCTGCCGGATGAACCCGCTCACCAGCGGCGCCAGCAGCAGCATCAGCCCAAACTGCCCCACCACCCCAATCGCATGCCCCATCACCGGTACACCCCAAACGCCAGCAGCAGCATCAGCCCAAGCCCCCCACCACCCTCCGTCGCGCGCCCCGTCACCGGTACACCCCAAACAGCAGCAGCACAATCAACGTGACGAAAACGTAAGCCAGATACACGTGTATGCTGCCCGCCTGCAGCCGCCGCATTCGCGCCGCCGCCGCCACAATCCCCCGCCGCAACGGTTCGTAGATGCGCGTCTCAAACGGAGTCTCGATCTCCGACTCGAAATGGATCGCCTTCGGATAATACGGCGACACTTCATACTCGGCCTGTATCTCTCTCCGCGGCCGGAACAGCGCCGCGAAAATCATCCGCAGCGG
>DAIDHC010000016.1 GCA_027452065.1 Bryobacterales bacterium | reverse complement strand
GTACCAGCAGGCGCTCAGGCAGTAGCCGAAGCGGGAGACGAGGGTCCAGGACTGGGCGCCGTCGGTCGATTTGTATACGCCGAGGAGGGCGAAGGAGGGGTCGTTGGCGTTCTCGATGCCGGCGTACAGCGTTTGCGGGGCAGAGGGGGCGAGCGCGAGGGCGATGCGGCCGGCGTTGGTCAAGGGCAGCGACGTGGCGGCGGTGCCGGTGGACGGGTTCCAGGTGAGGCCTCCGTCGGTGGACTTGAAAACGCCGGGGCTATAAGCGTCGCCGGAGGCGTAGACGATCTTGTTGCCGGTGGGGTCGAAAACGATGACGCTGATGCCGCCGAAGGAGACGGGGTTCCATGTGTTGCCGGCGTCGGTGGAGCGGAAGATGCCGATGTCGGTGCCCGCGAGGACCACGTTGCTGTCGGCGGGATCGACGGCCAGAGAGCCGATATGGAAGCCGACGAAGGGGCCGGGGACGTTGGTCCAGGTTTTGCCGGCGTCGGTGGATTTCAGAATGCCCGCGCCGGCGTAGGCGTCGAAGTTGTAATTGTCCTCGCCGGTGCCCGCGTAGACGGTGTCGGGGTTTTTGGGGTCCAGGGCGAGGGAGCCGATGGAGAGGCTGGGCATCGAGTCGGTGAGCGGGGTCCAGGTCTGGCCGCCGTCGGTTGTTTTCCAAACGCCTCCTTCGGCGGCGCCGGCATAGACGGTGGAGGAGTGGCGGGGGTCGACGGCGAGGGAGGTAACGCGGCCGGAGCTTACGTTTTCGGCGGGCTGGGGGCCGATGAGGGTCCACTGCGCGCCGGGGGTGGAAGAAGCGGCGGGGTTGGGCTGCCCGAGCGCCTGGCGCATGTGCGAGAGAGCGCGCAGGCGAAGCGCGGCCGGGTGCGCGCCGCCGGGCGCGGTGCGGAAGCGCTGGAACCAGAGTTGGCGGAGGCGCTGGAGATCGGGGACTTCGAAGCGCTCGTCCTCGCCGGTTTCGGGCGCTTGCGCGCGCAGCGGGAGGAAGGCGGCGACAAGAAGTAGGGCGAGGCCGAGCGAGGAGAGGGAAGGCCGGTTGGCGCGGAGCGGCATCAAGCTTTCGATTGTGCCACGGCCGCGCGGGCGCTTGCCAGACGCCGCGGTACGGGGGGGGTACCAGAGACCGGGTGCGATATGCGGCCCGGCGTACGCCGCAGACCCAGGGCCGCCGCCGGCGCCGACTCAGGCGCCGCCCGCCCACTGCCAACAGCCCGGCGGCGAGAGTCAGTAACGTTGAGGGTTCCGGGGTCGTGGCTTGCACGGTGGTGTTGGGCTGCTGGTAAGCAAAGGAACCCACAACCACCTCGAAAGAATCCGAGGTGAAAGACCCCAGTGACAACGTCGGCGAGGCCGTGGTTCCGGTATACATCTGGGCACCAGAAGTCCCCAATCCGTCGGTACACGTCGCGACGGTGGCGCCGTTGAAGCAAATCCCAAACCCGCCGCCGTTTGGGCCGCTGAAGAACCGGACAAAGCTCGGCATGATCGCCACGGCCGAGCCATTCAGGGAATAGCTGAAGTTCGAATAGGCAAAGTCGAACCCTCCGCTTCCATATTCGAGAACAGTGGGGTTGCTGTCCGCCTGGAAGGAGAATGCCCATGATTCGCCTGGCGCGGAGAATGCGCTACTCGTTTTTGGCCCGAAGTACTAGAAATACTGCCGGGGCTGGGCACCGTCGAGCCTTCCTCGCCGGCGCGCCGCGTCTACTGGGCGGGCGCGGTGGAGAAGTGGAACACGGTGGTGGACTGGAAATGATCGCCGGGGTGAAGCACGACCGGGGGGAACGAGGGCTGGTTGGGGGAGTCGGGGAAATGCTGAGTTTCCAGGCACAGGGCGGAGCGGCGGGGGTAGGACTTGCCGTCTTTGCCGGTGACGGAGCCGTCGAGGAAATTGCCGGTGTAGAACTGGACGCCGGGCTGGTCGGTGGAGACCTCCATGACGCGGCCGGAGGCCGGATCGAGCACGCGGGCGGCGAGGGCGACCCCGGGGGCGGAGCGGTCGATGACGAAGTTATGGTCGTAGCCTTTGCCGAGGACGATCTGCGGATCGGTCGAGTCGATGCGCTCGCCGATGGGCGTCGGTTTGCGGAAGTCGAGCGGGGTGCCGTCCACCGGGCGAAGCTCGCCTGTGGGGATGAGGCCGGCGTCGACGGGAGTGAAGCGGGAAGCGTTCAGCGTGAGCACGTGGCCGAGGATGAGGCCGCTGCCCTGGCCGGCGAGGTTGAAGTAGGAGTGGTTGGTGATGTTGAGGACGGTGTCTTTGTCGGTGGTGGCGGCGTAGTCGATGTGGAGGGCGTTGTCGGGGGTGAGGGTGTAGGTGACGGTGACGTTGAGATTGCCGGGGAAGCCTTCTTCGCCGTCCTTGCTGAGATAAGTCAGTTGCACGGCGGGGACGCCGTTGGCGGAAGCGTCGCGGGCGGTCCACAGCACTTTGTCGAAGCCTTTCAGGCCGCCGTGAAGCGTATTGTCGCCGTCGTTTTTCGCCAGCGTGTACGTGGCGCCGTCGAGGACGAAGCGAGCGTGGGCGATGCGGTTGCCGTAGCGGCCGACGACGGCGCCGAAGTAGGGATTCGGTTTCAGGTAGCCGTCGAGGGAGTCGAAGCCGAGCACGACGTCGGCGAAGTTGCCGTTGCGGTCGGGGACCTTCAGGCTCACCAGGCGCGCGCCGTAGTTGGTGATGGAGGCTTCCATGCCGGAGGGGTTGCGGAGGGTGAACAGCTCGACGGATTCGCCGGAGGGGAGCGAGCCGAACGAGCGGCTGTCGAAGGTGCGGGCCGAGGAGCGCTTTTCGGAGGAGCAGGAGAGAAGAGCGAGGGAAGAAGCGATGGCCAGCAGCAGGGAAGGATGAGAGCGCATGGGTTTCCAGCGGGAATCATACCACCGGGGCGGCGGGCTTTTCGCGCGGGGCGGGAATTGCTAGACTGCGACGCATGGTTGCACTACGGGCTGTGGGATGCGCGCTGGCGCTGATGGCGGGGGTTTGGGCTTACGGCGGCGGCGCGGGCGGGCGCGTGCTGGGGCTGGACGATCTGGCAAAACTTCAGGACGTGAGCGATCCGAGAGTATCGCCGGATGGGGCGTGGGTGGCCTACGCGGTGGCGAGCGTGGACGAGGGCGATGACAAGCGGGTGACGCATCTGTGGATGGCGAGCTGGGATGGGAAGCAGAGAGTGCAGTTGACCTATGGGAAGGAGTCGGCAAGCTCGCCGCGGTGGAGTCCGGACGGGAAGTATCTGGCGTTTTTGTCGTCGCGCGCGGGCGCGGCCAAGGGCGAGCAGGTATGGCTGATGGACCGCCGGGGCGGGGAAGCCGAGCAGTTGACGGCGGTGAAGGGGAAGCTGTCGGCTTTCGAATGGTCGCCGGATTCGCAGCGGCTGGCGCTGGTGATGAAGGAGACCAAGGAGGACAAGGACGAAAAGAAAGACGGCAAGGAACCGGCGCCGAAGCCGATCGTCATCGACCGCTACCACTTCAAAGAGGACGCCGAAGGGTATTTGACGGGCGAGGAGCGGAACCTGATCTGGCTGTTCGACGTGAAGACGAAAAAGGCGGAGGCGCTCACCGGCCAGAAGCAGTTTGACGAGAGGAGCCCGGCGTGGTCGCCGGACGGGACCCGGATTGCGTTTGTCAGTAATCAAGACAAGGACTGGGACCGCACGGAGAACACCGACGTGTTTGTGGCCGAGGCGAAGGCGGGGTCGGCGGCACGGCGGCTGACGACGTATCCGGGGCCGGACGGCGGGCGCGCGCTGGCCTGGAGTCCGGACGGGAAGTGGATCGCGTTCACGCGCGGGAGCGAGCCGAAGCTGACGGCGTACAGCATGAACCGGCTGGCGGTTGTGCCGGCGGCGGGCGGGGAAGCGCGGGTGTTGACCGACAAGCTGGACCGGAGCGTGGCGGCGCCAATGTTTACCGACGACGGCGCGGCGGTGATGTGCCTGGTGGCGGACGACAGGTCCGAGTATGTGGCGCGGGTCTCTGTGGACGGCGGCGGTGTCGAGAGAGTGACGGAGCAGAAGATGGTGGTGATGGTGCAGTCCGCGAATGGCGGGCATCGCGCGCTGCTCGCGGCGATGGACGGGACGCCGGCCGAAGTGTATGCGCTCGACGGAGGCGGGTTGCGGAAGCTGTCGGCGCAGAACGAGGCCTGGATGGAGGGGCTGCGGCTGGGCGAGACGCGGGATGTCAGTTTTCACAGCAAGGACGGAACGGAAGTGCACGGCCTGCTGACGCTGCCGCCGGACTATCAGGCCGGGACGAAGGCGCCGATGCTGCTGCGGATTCACGGCGGGCCCAACGGGCAGGACGGACACGCGTTTCAGTTCGAGAGGCAGTTGTTCGCCGCGCACGGCTACGCGGTGCTGAACGTGAACTACCGCGGCAGCTCGGGGCGGGGAGCGAAATACCAGCGGAGCATTTTCGCCGATTGGGGCGATCTGGAAGTGCAGGACCTTCTGGCCGGCGTGGACGCGATGGTGAAGGAAGGCATTGCGGACCCGGACCGTCTGGGCATCGGCGGATGGAGCTACGGAGGCATTCTCACCGATTACACCATCGCCAGCGACTCGCGCTTCAAGGCGGCCATCAGCGGCGCGGGCAGTGCGAACCAGATCACCATGTACGGCGTGGATCAGTATGTGTTTCAGTACGACCATGAGCTGGGACCGCCGTGGAAATCCGAGCAGCTCTGGGTGAAGATCTCGTACCCGTTTTTCCACGCCGACCGGATTCACACGCCGACGATGTTCCTCGGCGGGGATCAGGATTTCAACGTGCCGGTGGTGGGCGGCGAGCAGATGTACCAGGCGCTCCAGACGCTGGGCGTTCCCACGGAGATGATCATTTATCCGGGCCAGCACCACGGCATCGCGCGGCCGAGCTTTGTGAAAGACCGTCTGCAGAGGTACCTGGACTGGTATGACAAATACGTGAAGGCGCCGGCGGGAGGGAAGGCGCCCGAGCGCGCGGCCCGCTAGGTTGCGCTCACCCCGTCGACCGGAATGCTGAGCCGGAACGTCGAGCCGCGCTCGGAGGACTCGGCCAGCCGCAGCGTGCCGCCGTGGGCCTTGGCGATCCAGGAGGCGATGGGCAGGCCGAGGCCGGCGCCGCCGGAGGTTTTGGCGCGGCGGGAGCGGGCCTTGTCGAGGCGGAAAAAGCGCTCGAAGATCTGCTCCTGCGCTTGCGCGGGGATGCCGGGGCCGGTGTCGGACACCGTGATTTCGTAAAACTCCCGGGCCGGTGCGCCGGCGTTTGTTTTCGTAAGCGACACGCCGACGGTGGCGCCGTCGTCCGAGTGGCGGATTGCGTTGTCGAGCAGAATCATCACCGCCTGGCGGACGAGCGATTCGTCGCCGCAGCACGGCGATTCGTTCCAGGCTTCGCCTTCGATGGAACTATTCCGTGTTTTCGCGAGCACCCGTGCGGCGCGGACACACCCGTCGAGCACTTCGTCGAGGTAGAACTTCGAGCGCTCGATGGGCAGCGCCTGGGAATCGACGCGCGCCAGCAGGAACATGTCGTGAACCAGGCGGCTGAGCCGCTGCATCTGCGCTTCGATGACTTCGAGTGCGTCGCGATACTCGGCTTCGGTACGATGCGGCGCGTCGAGCGTGACCTGCGCGGCGGTGTGGGCCACCGAGACCGGCGTGCGAAGCTCATGCGAGGCGTCGGCCATGAACCGGCGCTGTTGCTCGAACGAGCTTTCCAGGCGCTCGAGCAGATGATTGAACGTGCGCGCCAGGCGGGCGTGCTCATCCTCGGAGGCGGGCTCCGGCAGGCGGCGGTCGAGCGCGCTGGCGGTGATGCCTTCGACGGCGTCCATCATGACGTTGACCGGAGCAAAGCTTTTTCTCGCCAGCCACCACCCCCCGGCGGCGGAGAGCAGGAGCGGGATCGGGAGGCTCCAGAGCAGCACGTTGCGAATGGCGAGGGTCTGCTGCGCGGCCTCGCGCTCCGGCATGCCGCCAACGAAGACGTAGAAATGATCGTGGTTGATGCGGACGCGCGTCGCGGCGTAGCGCCAGCCGTTGTCGGACCAGTTCGCGGTTCCGTTGGGCGGCGCGGCGCGCGCTTGGAGGGCCGCGGTGGCTGTCGGGATGGCCGCGGCGGGGATTCGCATTCCGTCGGAATCCGCTTTTTCGGCGACGAGCACTCCGTCGCGCGCGACGGCGAGAGCGAGATCGGGAAACGTCAGGTGATGGATGGTCGGCAGCACGCCGCGGAAGGAAGCTTCGCCCAACGCGGCGCTGCCGTGCTCCTGGATTTCGTGTTCGAGCGAGGAGGCGCTCACGTGAACGGCGACGTCGAGCCGCGCCTCGATCCGCTCAAAGCGGCTGCGCGCCAGCAGGCCGTAGACCACAACGGCGCCGGCGGCGAGGGTGATCGTTTGAACGGCGAGATACCAGAGCGTGAGGCGCGTGCGGATCGAGCTAGGAAACATCGCCTTCCCCGCCCAGTATGTAGCCTTCGCCGCGCCGTGTGCGAATCAGCGGGGTTTCTCCGGGCCCGTCGATCTTGCGCCGCAGGCGCTGGACGTAGACCTCGATGAGATTGGAAAACGGATCGTAGCTTTCGTCCCAGACGTGCTCGGAGATTTCCGCGCGGCCGACCACCTCGCCGCGGCGGCGGGCGAGATACTCGAGCAGCGCGTATTCCTTCGCCGTGAGGTCGATCAAACGGCCGCCGCGGCGGGCGGTGTGGTTGCGCGTGTCGATGTTCAGGCCGTCGATGTGGATGACCGGATCTTCGAGCGCCGGGCCGCGGCGCAGCAGGGCGCGGATGCGGGCCAGCAGTTCCTGAAAGTCGAAGGGCTTGCACAGATAGTCGTCGGCGCCGGAATCGAGGCCGGAAACGCGGGAGCTGACCGCGTCGCGCGCGGTGAGCATCAGCACCGGCGAGGTGAC
>DAIDHC010000015.1 GCA_027452065.1 Bryobacterales bacterium | reverse complement strand
GCCGGAAGAGGTCGCATTGCGGGATTACCTGGTCGAGTTTCGAATTCCCATTCTTTGGATCTCCGGGCCGCAGGATGAGGCTCGCAACCCGAAGGCCGCTTCCCAGGAGGAATTCGAGTTCGCGCGCGATATTCTGATGCGCTGGCCGCCCAATATCCCGTGCTTCGGCTGGCCCACCAGCGGGGACAAGACCGGCGGAATCGGCGAAACACCCGGAGTGCGTCTGTTAAGCGCCTGCGCGAAGTACGCTGCCTGCACTGCATTCGACGCATATTCGCCGGCCGTAGGAAACCTCTCGGTGCATTCAGGAACGCGCGCCGCGCTGCGCCAGACTCATCCGCCGGCGCAGCTTGACCGTGGCAAGATCTACATCGCCTTTGTGCGTTCCGACGGCGATGGCTGGAATTTCCACCGCCATTACTACCGCAAGTTGTTTGACGACCCGCATCACGGCACGGTGCCGATGGGCTGGCAGGTATCGCCAACCGCCAGCGATGGGATGCCCGACATTCTCGACTATTATTACCGTCACGCCCGGCCTGGGGATTGCTTCGTCAACGCGTTGACCGGCCTCGGCTATATTCATGAAGACAACTATGCGGAAAACTATCCCGAGGATCGGCAGTCCGGGATATGGAAGGAGTATCTGGAGCAGTCGGCGCTGTACCGGCAGCGAATCGACGCCACGGTGATGATGACATACAGCGAAATGCGGCCTGAGAGACTGAAGAGCCTCGCCGCGACGACCGGCTGTTCGGCGATCTTCGCAAACTACGGGCGCAGCCGGACCACGACGGACGAGAACACAGTAACCGTCGCCGGCGGCGTGCCGGTGTTCCGCGCCGTGAACCGGTCGCCAGGTCCATTTACGTTCACGCCCTCGGCCAGGCGCGATGCCGAGTCGTTCATGGTTTCTGAAATCCGCCGCCGCACACCGTCGCACCGTCCGGCGTTTCTCAACGTTTTCCTCGCGAACTGGCTGACTTCCCTCGACATGACCGAGAACATCGTGAAGGGTCTTGGAGACGAATATCAGATCGTGCGGGCCGACGAGTTCGCCGGGCTTCTGCGCGCCGCGGGTGGTGCATGAGCGGCTTGTTCTCGCGAAGGTCGTTCCTCCAGACGGCCGCGGCGGTCCCCTGTGCCGCGCTGAGCCAGACGGGAGGACGCATCGTCATTCATGTCGCCGCTCCTGCGGGCCCGGCACCATCCGGGGCTCCGGCCGAAACGGCGATTCCCTTCGCGCGCGGGCAACTGCGCTGGCCGGCGAAATTCCGGGTTCTCTCTCCGCGCGGCGCTCCGGTGCTTGCGCAGATGCACCCGAGCTCACACTGGCCGGACAGTTCGGTCCGCTGGCTGCATCTTGTTTTCGAGCCGGAGGCCGGACCGGGCGATTACTCGCTTGCCAGCGAAGATGGACCGGCCGCCGGAGATCTGGTGACCGAACAATCCGGGTCCATCGTCCTCGACAGCGGCGCCGCCCAGCTTCGCCTGAACCGCGACGGGTGGGTGGAAGAGATCTCGGCGCCGTCGTCTTCCGGGTCGTACTTACCTGTTATTCGGGGCGCCACGCCGGTGGATTTGCTGATTACCGAGCGCGGCGGCAGCGTGTTCCGGGCATCCGCCGCCAAGAAGCACCGCGTCACCGTTGAGGAACGCGGTCCCGTCCGGGGAACGGTCCGCATAGAAGGACGCACTCGCTCGAACTTCGATGCGGAGTTCTTCGATTTCATCCTCCGCTGTACCGTCTACCGCGGCCGGCCCGAAGTGGTTCTTTCCGTCACCTGGATGAACACGACGAGCAATAGCTCGGAAAAGGTGCGCGACATTCGCCTCGTGCTGCCGTTCGCATGGGAGCCCGGGCACCTTGTCTTCGGATGCGAGCGCGGCATCTACGACGGCCCGTTCCTGAAGGACTGGCCGGTGTGGCTTGTTCAGGACGACTACGATCGCTATTGGGCGCGCACGCGGAACCCCGACGGACGGGCCCAGAATCTGGCCAGCGGAGGCGCCAACGGCGAGCGTTGCCCGGGCTGGCTCTACATATCAAATGCCGCGCGGTTGCTGGGAGTGTCGGTTCCCGAGTTCTACGAAAAATATCCGAATGAAATTTCCGTCGGCGACGGCGGTCTGGCCATCGGGCTATGGTCGGAACACGCGAATGCGCACCTGAAATCCAAACCTCTGCTGCCCAGCGACCCTTTCGGAACCACGCCCTACCAGATGACGCGTTACTGGCCGGTGATGCCCCATCCCTACTCGGCTTTCGTAGCCTCCGAGGATGGATGCCTTGACGCGCGCCAGGGAGTGGCCATGACCCAGACCATCGTTCTCGGTCTTTGGGCGGGACAGACCCCGACGCCTCTGTTCGAACAGAAGGTCCGGGACAACACCCTGCGGCCTGTGCGCGCAACGCTCGATCCGCAGTATGTGACATCCACCGGCGTGGTTGGACCTCTCTCACCCCGGAATCCGGGCCAATTCACCAAAATCGAAGAAATGTTCGACGAAAACTTCGGCTGGTTCGATCGTCATATCGATCTTCAAAAATGCTATTCGAAATTCGATTACGGCGACTTTCACTATTTCACTCCGGGCACCGATTACCTGACGACGCCCGGGACAAAGTGGGGCGACATGGGCGAGATGGCGCGCGAAGGATATTGGCACAACAACGAGCGCGATCCTCTGCGCGGCCTGATTCTCTACCACCTTCGAACGGGAAGCCCGGAGGCATGGAAGCGATGTGAAATTGCCGCCCGTCACGCGCTCGACGTCGACGTACGGCATTTTCCGCACTGGGGCATGTGGACCCATAGCTATGGCCATTGCTTTCTGGCGCTGGGCGAGGGCGGAGAGCCGGACCACTCTTGGCTGCTGGGCTTGCTTCACTGGGCAGGCCTGAGCGGCGACCCGGTTGCGGCCGACTGGATCACACGCTGCGGCGAGCGGCTCGCCTCCTTGAAATTGGATTTCGAGCAGGAGGACGCGCGCACCGTATCGGTCTACCTTCACATGATGTGCCAGTTCCATTCCTACACGGGCGAGGCCAGCTTCATGGAGCGTGCCCGCCCCGCTGTTGCAGCCTTCCGCAAGCTTCAGAAGGAAAATGGGAGCTGGCCTGCCTATCTCGGCAACATGCGCCAGCCTCGAATCGAAGGATTTGTAGAGCATGCCCTGGTGGCCCTGTCCGATTACTATGCGCTGGAGCGCGTTCCGGAGGTGCGCGAAATGATCGACCGGGCGCTTGTTCACTGCTTCGGCCCGGATGGAGACGGCACGGTGGATCCGGGCGAGTCGCCCCTCGCCCTCTATGCGCTGGCGATGATGGCCGAGATTACTTCGGACGCCCGGTACGCGCGGACAGCCCTGAGCGTCCTGAGCAAATTGCGCGACATGCTGAACGTCTCGCCCGATCCGTATGGCCGCGGCGATTTATGGGCCGGCTGGGGTCCGAACAAGACCGATACGCCAGGCAGCGCCGATCGCACATCGCAGCTTCTCAGTCAGACCCGGCCGTTGTCCCCGGCGACGCTACTCGCCTGGGGACAGCCTGCGATGGCCGCCCTGGCGCGCCTTGACGGGAAGTAGCAGCGTCACCGAGTGCGCCGAATCACCACAGCCACGATTTTCGCTCTCGGCCTGGTGACCGGTCTGGCAGCGCAGGTCAGCGATCCGCTGTCTCAGTTCCCTTCTCCGCCGATCCGTTACGCGCCGTCCTGCTTCTGGTGGTGGTTCGGCGCTCCGTACTCGCCGGTGGACGTGCAGTCCGCTCTCGATGCCATGAGGGCCGCCGGACTCGGCGGCTTCCGCATCTATCCGGTCTACTCGTTCCCGGGCACATCGCTCCCGCAGGGAGTGCGCAATGCGCCCTATCTTTCCCATGAATATGTAGAATTGGTCAGCCACGCCGTCTCCTACGGGAAATCAATCGGACTCGTTCCGGAAACCCTGCTCACCAGCGGCTGGCCCTACGGAGGGCCGTGGATTCCTCCGGAGCTTGGCGCTGGTCAACTGAAGTTCTGGACTCGAGAAGTCCGCGGGCCGCTGCTGGTCAAGGAACACGTGCCCGGCACTTGGCAGGCGCCCGAACGGCTTCTCGCGGTCGAGGCCGCCGAGGTGAGCGCCGATGGCGTCGACCTCACCTCTCTCGTCGATCTGACGGTGCGCGTCTCCATCGACGGAACCCTGGAATGGAACGCTCCGGCGGGTCACTGGCTGGTGATGACCTTCGTGAGCGGCTACACAGGCATGAAGGTCAAGCGAGCGGCGCCCGGGGGAGAGGGGCTCGTGATGGACCACTTCAGCCGCCGGGCGCTCGCAGTCCATCTCCAGCACGCCGGCGACCTGCAGAAAAGGGCGCTGGCAGGCGCCCTCGCCGTCGGCGTCGATAGTTGGGAGGTTTATGACTCGAATTGGACGCCCAGCCTCCCGGAGCAGTTCGAGAAGCGGCGGGGCTATTCGCTCACACGCTATCTGCCGGCGATCTTTCTTTCTTGCGGCGAAACGGGCGCCCGCGTCCGCTACGATTTCCGGCAAACAATATCGGAGCTGGCACAGGAAAATTTCTTCACTCCACTTGCTGAGTGGGCGCACGACAACGGACTCAAACTCCGGGCACAAGCCCACGGCACTCCCGCCGATGTTCTGGATGCCTACGGCGCGGCCGATCTCCCCGAGGGCGAAACTTATGGTCCGGAAGACCGGAGAGCAACCAACGTCCGTGACCGGAAATTCGCGACTTCGGCGGCGCACCTTTTCGGGCGTACGCAAATCTCCTCGGAAAGTTTCACCTGGCTTCGATTCCCCATGTTTCGCGTCACTCTTGAGCAGATGAAGGCGGAGGCGGACGCCATTTACCTGGACGGAGTTAACCAGGTGAACTTCCATGGGGTGCCGTTCTCGCCGCGCTGGGCCCCGTTTCCCGGCTTCTTTTTTTACGCATCGACGTTCGTCAGTCCGGACAATACCTGGTGGCCCTACTTGAGGCATCTATCCGATTACCTGCGCCGTACGAACTACCTCCTCCAGCAGGGTGAACCGATCGCCGATGTCGCGGTATACGCCCCGGTCGAGGACGCGTGGTCAAGCGCTCTCGGAACCTGGACTGACCTTGCGGGCGCAATCGAGCAGCGCCTCTCCGGAAACGGCTCCGCATCGATGCTCGCTTCGCTTCGCGACAACGGGTTTGATTTCGACTTTATCAATGCGCACCGCCTGGCTGCGGCGCGGTTCGAAAATGGCCGGTTGGCGATCGGGCCGATGCGGTACGCCGTCGTGGTGCTGCCATCGATAGAAACGATCGACCCGGATGCGCTCGACCGATTGCTGAAGTTCTGCCGCGCGGGAGGCACGGTCATTGCGGATGGACGCATACCCGCACGCTCGCCCGGACTGCTCAACGCCGATTTCGACACGGCGCGAGTGAAGGCGCTGGCCGGCGAACTCTTCCCTTCCGGCATTCGCGGGTGGCGCGGCCAGCGTCTCATACGAGGACAATCGTGCGGCCATGGCGAGGCGATCTTCACGCCACCGGATCCCGCACGATCCCTGTCTCCGCCAACACATGTTGTCGCGCGTGCCGTGTCGCTGCTCATGCCGGCCGATTTTGAACTGGAGCAGACCGAGCCGAGCGTTGGCTTCATTCACCGCCGCGCCGGTGCACGGGACATCTACTTCGTGGCCAACATCGGCCCCGTCGCGAGGCTGGTGCATGCGCATTTTCGCGACGGGACGGGCGTGCCAAAGCTGCTCGATGCTGAAACGGGCGCTGAAACTGCGGCGCCCGTGGTCCGAAGCACCTCCGGCCGGAAAGATATCGCGCTGGCACTCCGGCCGTGGGGTTCAACATTTGTCGTCTTCGAAGGCTCTGTGGAGCGGAGCCTACCGCCCCTGATGGATGACCCCGGGAAAGAGATGAATGCGATGAACCTCACCGGTCCGTGGTCTTTGAGCCGGCGTGGCGCGGAACGCTTGAACCTGGAGCATCTCGGGGACTGGGCCCAATTGCCCGGCTACCGCGACTATTCGGGCACGGCCTCTTATGAGACCAGCTTTCGAGTGCCGCCCTCCTGGGCGCGTCCGGGCGCCCATGTTTCCCTGGATCTCGCCGAAGTGAAAGACATCGCCGAGGTAACGCTCAACGGAATCGTTGCCGGCACTGCGTGGAAGCACCCCTACGTTATTGATGTCACCCGCGCCATCCGGCCGGGACCGAACCGGGTGGAGATTCGCGTCACGAACCTGTTGATCAACTGGATGCTCGCACATGAACCGGAGCTTCCTGCGCCTTATTATCGCGTTCGGGATTACATTCCCACGCCCCAACCATCGGGCTTACTCGGTCCCGTGACTCTGCGTGTTGTGCGGGGAACGCAGGCGGGCCTCGAGCGCGGAGTGAAGCCGGGATCGAGCAGGTAGCGTTTGAGCGGCACGACAACGTACCAAGATTGATATTCCCTTTCCGTCCTGGGTGACAAGGCCAGTCCCATTCGGAGCGCGCATGAAGCGGCAGGGCCATGGCGCTTTATGGAACAATCGCGGTTCGGGCGTCGTAGAATCCGGGCAAGAGCGCTCGACTTGTGAAGGGACAGCCGGGCGCAGACTTTGAACTCTCATTCGCCGGTAGACAATCTCCAGACCCGACGGCCTGAGCCGCGGATGGTGGGACGCGCTTCCCGGATGCTTTTCATCGATAACCTCCGCTGGACGGCGATTCTTCTGGTGATCAGCATGCATGCGGCGGATACTTATAGCCCGCTCGGGAACTGGTACTTCGGGGACAAAAGGCCGCTATCGCCGCCGGAGCTGTTGTTATTCGCGGCTTGGCAGATGTACCTGCAGGCGTTTTTCATGGGATTGTTGTTTTTCATCGCGGGCCTGTTTGTTCCCGCGTCGTTTGCGCGGAAGGGCGCGGCGCGGTTTGTGCGCGAGCGCGCGATTCGTCTCGGGTTGCCGGTGCTGTTCTACATGTTTGTGCTGGGGCCGTTGACCGAGTATTTTGTGGCGCACTCGCGGACCTCGACGCGGCCGACATCGTTCGCCCAGGAATGGATCAAGCACATACGCAACGGAGAGTTTTTACAGGAAAACGGTCCGCTGTGGTTCTGTCTGGCGCTGCTGATCTTCTCGCTCGTCTACGCGGGGACACGGGTGTGGACAGGGAACGCCGGGGGAAGCGAGGGGGAGCAAGGGCCGCCGGGGACGGGAAAACTGATCGGGTTTGCGCTAGCGATGGCGGCGCTTACTTTTGCCATACGGCTGGCGCGGCCGGGCCCGGTTCTGAATATGCATTTGGGGGATTTCCCGCAGTACATCCTGCTGTTCAGCGCGGGCATCGCAGCGGCGAATCAAGGGTGGCTGCCAAGATTGCCGTATGCAACCGGGGTGCGATGGGTGGCGGCGACGGTGGCGGGCGGCCTCGTTGCGTGGCTGGCGATCATAGAGAAAGGCGGCGCGCTGGTTGGGCAGGGCAGAGCGTATTCGGGAGGGTGGCACTGGCAAAGTGCGGCGATGAATGTCTGGGAGGCGTTTACCTGCAGCAGCGTGTGCCTGGGGCTGATAGTGCTGTACCGCGCTCATTTTGACCGGCAGGGGCGGTGGAGCAGATTCCTATCGGCGAACGCGTTCGCCGTTTACGTTTTTCACCCTCCGATTGTGATTGCCACGGCGCGGCTGTTGCTGGGAGCGGCGTGGGACCCGAATCTCAAATTCGCGCTGCTGACCGCTATCGGCGCCGCCGCATCGTTCGTTCTGAGCGCCCTGGTGTTCCGGCGGATTCCTTTGCTGCGCGCCATTCTTTGAGTCCGCTTTCCTGAGACGATGCCGGGGATGATCGCGCATGTCATTGATTTAATTAAGCAAGAAGTATATTAGTAAGCTGGTATACTTTTCACTGATCTGTGTACTCTTTAAGGAGCGTGGCATAAGCCACCGCCAGGATGTATGTTCGCGGACAATTTGAGGGCCCGCGCAGCAGTCAGGAAAGGACGGCACCGTTCATGCGGCATCGGCGTTTTTGGGTTCGTTTTGTGATGGCAGGGTGTTTGGCATCGGGAGCGGCCGTCGCGCAGCCATATGTTTTTGGCCATGCGACGCTGCCGGTGGCGGCGTCTCCGGCGGCGGTGGCATCAGGCGATTTCAACGGCGACGGTGCCCCGGACTTCGCGGTGGCGAACCCGGGCGCGGGAACCGTGTCGGTGATTCTGGCGACGCCGGCGGGGAGTTATGCGGTGAAAACGGATTATCCGGTGGCGGGAGCAGAGTCGGTGGTCACCGGAGATTTCAATAACGACGGAAAGCCGGATCTGGCGATAGCAACCGGGAGCGGCATCGCGGTGATGCTGGGCAGGGGCGACGGGACTTTCGAGGCGCCGGTGGCGACCGGGGTTGCGAGCACGGCGCTGGCGGTGGGCGATTTCAATCATGACGGGAATCTCGACCTGGCGGTGGCGTCGGCATCGAGCGGGCTCCTTCTGGGCAACGGGGACGGGACGTTCACT
Source organism: Bryobacterales bacterium (assembly GCA_027452065.1). Taxonomy (GTDB): domain Bacteria; phylum Acidobacteriota; class Terriglobia; order Bryobacterales; family Bryobacteraceae; genus JAJYKC01. Next base: position 39,157 of record DAIDHC010000015.1, on the reverse strand, counting down.
GTAGCGGTGAGTTTTCTGGGGCCGTACAGCAACGTGAACGTAGCGGACTTCAACGGAGATGGGAACCTGGACGTGGCGATGACGGGGCCGACGGGAGGGAAGGTGTTTCTGGGCAACGGCGCGGGGGCGCTGACGGCGGCCGGGAGTTTCTATGTGACCATCGGCGCGGCGGCGGTGGCGGATTTCAACGGGGACGGGAAGCCGGATGTGGCGGGGTACTGGAGCGGGTGCAGCACGCGGGGACCGTGCCATTACTGGTACGCGCTGTATCTGGGCGTGGGAGACGGCACGTTTACGGGAGGGACGACGGTGGCGGCCGCGGGAGCACCGATGGCGTTGATTGCAGCAGATTTTAATCAGGATGGGAAGCAGGACCTGCTGGCGGCGCCGGGCGGGCTGATGCTGGGGTTGGGCAACGGGGCGCTGTCGAATCCGGCGCCGATTCCGGCGGCGGCGGCGACGTCAGGGGCGGTGGTGGGAGATTTCAACGGGGATGGGCAACTGGATCTGGGCGCGTTGGACAAGGGCGGGACGCTCGCGCTGACGGTGGGGAACAAAGGCGTGTTCGCGGGGCCGTTGACGGCCGGAGCCGCGGCGACGATGGGGTCGGCGGCGGTGCTGGCGGATCTTAACGGCGACGGGAAGTTGGATCAGGTGACGGCCGCGGGTTCAACCGTAGTGGTGCAATTGGGCAACGGAGACGGGACGTTCGGGGCGCCGATCGTTTCGAGCGGAGCGCCGGGCGGGAGTTCGGTGGCGGTGGGGGATTTTAATGGCGACGGAAGGATGGACGTCGCAGTTGCGGGGCCGGGATCGAGCACACTGACGTACTCGGTGATGTTAGGGAACGGTGACGGGACGTTTCAGGCGCCCAAGAGCGGGTACTCGAATCGCTATCCGCTGCTCATGGCGGCGGCGGACTTGAACGGCGACGGAAAGCTGGACCTGCTCATCGCGTCGCAGAACGGCGGCGACGGGGTGGACGTGCATCTGGGCAACGGCGACGGGACATTCGGGAGCGGTGTGACGTATGCGACATGCTTTGCCGGAGGATTCGTCACGGGGGATTTCAACGGCGACGGGAAGACAGACGCGGCGGTTGCGTGCAACGATCTGGGCCCGGGCGGGATCGACGTATTGATCGGAAAAGGCGACGGGACGTTCCAGCCGGAGGTGACTTACAACGCGGCCGATTATTATCACTGGACGCTGGCGATGGGGGACTTTAACGGAGACGGCCGGCCGGACCTTGCCGAAGGCGGCTTTGGCGGGATCAGCGTGTTTTTAGGGAACGGCAATGGGACGTTTCAGGCGGCGATCGGGCCGTTTGGAGGCGTAACGACGCAGTGGATGACCTCGGCGGATTTCAACGGCGACGGGAAGTGGGACCTGGCGGCGATAGTGTACCCGGCGGGACGGACGCCGCTCGAGCTTTTCACGAGCCAGGGCGACGGCACATTCGTGGCCTCGCAGATGTCCGGGACGCCGGCGGCGGGGCTGGCGGCGGGAGATCTGAACGGTGACGGGGTGCCGGATCTGTTCGCGCTCAGCCTGGGGACGGGATCCTCGGAAACGTTCTCGTATTTGAACCTGCCGGTGGCGATGTTTGCGCCGGGCGGGCTGAGGTTTCCGAACCAGATTGTGAACACGGCGAGCGGGACGCTGACGGTGAGCATTGCAAACGCAAGTTCGACGAAGCTGGAGCTGGGGACGCCGGCGGTGGGCGCGCCGTTCGCGATGGTGTCGAACGACTGCCCGGCGACGTTGGCGACGGGAATTTCGTGCGCGATCGGCGTGCAATTCCAGCCGGTGTCGGTCGGGCTGCTGTCGGGAGTGCTGTCGATGCCGACCAACAGCATTGCGGGCGCGGCGAATTTGCCGTTGACGGGCATCGGGACGGCGGCGGGAGCGAAGGTTGGGCTTTCGGCGACGAGCCTGACGTTCCCCGGAAAGCTAGTTGGGACATCGAGCGGGGCGCAAACGATTGTGGTGACGAGCGCGGGAGTTGGGGCGGTGACGTTTGCCGGGATTCAGACGACGGGCGATTTTCTGCAGACGAACAACTGCCCGATGGTGCTGGCGCCGCTGGCGACGTGCACGATTTCAGTGACGTTCAAGCCGAGGGCGCCGGGAAGCAGGACGGGAAGTTTGACATTGACCGACAATGCGCCGGGCGGGAGTCAGATGGTTCCGCTCAGCGGAACCGGGACGGCGCCGGTGGCGACGCTGAATCCGGCAAGCCTGAAATTCGGGCTCGACATTGTTCAGAACGATACCGCGCCGAAGCTGGTGACGCTGACGAACACGGGCACGGCGGCGTTAAACAACATTTTCATCTCGATCACGGGAGCCGATCCAGGCGATTTCGGCCAGAAGAACAGTTGTCCGGCAAGCCTGGCGGTCGGGCAATCGTGCAAGATTTACGTGGTGTTCGCGCCGCTGACGATCAATCTGAGAACGGCCTCGTTGACGATCTCCGATAGCGCGCTGAACAGCCCGCAGAAAGTACCGTTGTCGGGGACCGGGACGGACATCGCGGTGGTGCCGGGGACGACAGGCTTCGGCGGGGTCAGTGTCGGGGCGACGAGCAAGCCCGCGACGATCTACGTGGTCAACGCGGGCGGCCAGACGGTGACGATCAACGGCATCAGCCTTAGCGGGGCGGACGCCGGCGATTTCCATATATCGACGAGCGCCTGCGGCGCAACGCTGGGAGCTGGGCTGAAGTGCGCGGTGACGGTGACGTTCCAGCCGACGGCGAAGGGGACGCGCACGGCGGTGCTGGCGGTGTCGGACACCGGCGGCGGGAGTCCGCAGTTGGGGCATCTGCAGGGAGTCGGGCAGTAAACTACGAGGCGGAATTTACTCGGACAACACCGCGGCGCTACCGTCGGCAAGAGCGATGATGGCCCTGGCAACGTTGGCGGCTTTCGGCGCCTGGGCGCAGATGGCCCGGCATGCGTCGGCCCATGATCTTGGGATGTCACCGGTCACGACGATCCAGCGGTCATCGGCGGACGCCGCGGGCTGATTGCCGGGCCTGGCGGTGAGCAGCGCAACGAGTTCTTCTGTGAGATCCAAAAGCGGCCGCGGATCGGATTCGGGATTATGGACGAAGCCGACGAACTTCGGGGCGGCCGGAGAGCCGGGCTTCGCGAGCCGGATACGGACGCGATTGCCGTGAATCGAGGCCGCGTAATCGCGCCGCGACGTTTTTCGCTGGAGAAGCGCGCCGGTTTTTTCTTGGATTGCGGCGGCTGTTTTCGAGGGAAGGCGGATGGGGGCGGTGCAGGAGACGATCGCCATGGTCCCATCGGGAACGATCTCGCCCAGGGAGGCGCGCAAGCGGTTCAGGAGGCCGATGACTACCCGATCGAATCGCAGGCGAGGCTTGGGGGAGTGGTTCTTTGGGGTGCGGTTCCGGGAGAGAGTTCTGATATCGAGCGATATCCGCTTTCCGTCGATGGTGATCGATGGCTCGTGAAGACCGGTGAGCGTTTCTGGCGCGGACGAGAATTGTTTGGCGATCGCTTCAAGCGTCGCTTGCTCTTGCCTGGCCTGGGGTGCGGTGGATTTTCCTGGCATCGCTGGATTCTATTTTCACCAATCGCGGAGCGGCCGAGGCGAAGCGAACGGCTTCGCCGGAGGCGTGGTGGACGGGCCGCGTAAGGGTGGTTTTGCCCGCGTTTGCAGTCAACGGGGAATAACGCGGGTGGTGGAAACTGAGGCGCGTTCGAAGGCTCAGACGACGTCGGCGAAGGATTTGCGGAGTTTGTAGAACCAGGCGTGGCCGGCAAGGAGGGTGGCCAGAGCGAAGGCGCTGAAGATACCGAGGGCATGGAGGTCCGGGGCGCGGCCTTCGAGCAGGACGGAGCGGTAGGCGCGGACGAGGAAGAACATCGGATTTTTTGACAGCAGGGCGGCGGCGGATTTGGGGAGCGAGGCTTCGGGGTAGCAGATGGGGGTGAGGAAGAACCAGAGGGTGAGGAGGAAGCCAATGATCTGGCCGAGGTCGCGGATGAAGGCGCCGAGGGCGGCGAGGAACCAGCACAGGCCGAGGGTGAAGAGCAGTTGAGGGATGACGATGGCGGGGAGCCAGAGGATGGCGGAGGAGACGGCGCCGCGGGCCAGGAGAAGACCGGCGAGGAAGATGGCCATGCCGACGAATTCGGTGACCAGGCCGGAGGCGGTCTGGACGACGTTGAGGGTTTCCAGCGGGAAGACGAGCTTGCGCACGAAGCCGCGGTATTCGGGGATGGTGTTGGGGGCGCGGCCGGCGGCTTCGCTGACGGCGAGCCAGGGGAGCATGCCGGCGAGGAAGTAGAGGACGTAGCCGGAGCCGGAGGAGTCGGCGCCGAAGCGGGTGCGGAGGACGACGCCGAAGACGAAGAAGTAGGTCGTCATGAGGAGCAGCGGGTTGAGGAGGGTCCAGAAAGCGCCGGCGAAAGAGCCGCGATAGCGGGCGAGGATGTCGCGGCGGACGAGGCTCGATATGAGGCGGCGGCTGCGCCAGGGGGATGCGAAGGGAGAGGCGAGGAGGACCGGCAGGAGGTGGCGGAGATTGCGGAGGCGGAGGCGGAGCGTTGAGGCGAACTCCCAGCGGCGAAGCGTGACGGCACCGTGGGCGGCGGAGGCGGCGATGAGCAGAAACGTGGAGCCGCGCGCGTAGGCCCAGCCGCGGGCGGGATCGAGCGGGGAGACATAGATGTGATAGTCGCCGGGTTCGGGGGCGAAGGAGAGGGAAAAATCGAACACGGCGGAGGCGCCGGGGGCGACCGGGGATGCAGGCGGGATCCATTCGCCGTGGGCGATGAAGCGGTTGGTGGCGGGGTCGAAAAGCTGCCAGCCGAGGGCGAAGCAATCGCGGGTCCAGGGATCGGCCGAGCGGTTTTCCAGTTCGACGTGGACGGCGAGGGCGCCGGCGGCGGGCACGACCTGAGCGGCGCGGAAGGCGAATTTCATTGGTAGAGCCAGGCGGGGAAGCGGGAGCGGATGGCGGAGACTTTGCGGCCTACGGCGAAGATGTCGTCGCCGCGGAGGGTGGCGGGGCACTGGTAGCGGTTGAGCAGATGCACGATCCAGGCGTGTTCCGGATGTGGGGCGTCGGCGAATTCGCCGGTTTCGAGCAACGCGATTTCGAAGCCGGAGTCTTCGAGCAGGAGCGAGATTTCGGGTGGGGCGTATTCGCGGTTGTGACGGGCCTCGGGCTCGCCGTCGGGCACGGGGCGGATGTAGGCCTGGAAGAAGCCGGGGTGGTGGAGATTGAGGATGGCGTCGAGGGCGCGAAGGGAGGCGGCGTTGGGGGTGGTGAGGACGAGATGGCCGCCGGGTTTGAGGATGCGGTTGATCTCCGACATCATGTGCATCGGGTCGGCGGCGAGGTGTTCGAGCAGCTCACAGCACAGGATAGTGGAGAAGGAGGCGTCGGGGTAAGGGAAGGGATCTTTTTCCGCGTCGAAGAGGTCGATATCGCAGGAGAACTCCTCGCCGGATGAAGAGCGGGCGGAGCGGCACTCGGTGAGGCCGGAGGGCCCGAAATAGCAGCCGCGGACTTCGCCGTAGCCGAGGCGGAACTGGAGAGCGGGGGTGATTTGGAGGTAGGCGCCCATCTCGAGGATGCGGTCCGAGGGGCCGCCGGGAGGTGTGAGGGCGAGGGTTTTGAGCAGGCGCGAGAGGTGCTGGCGCAGGTAGCGGAGGCTCTCCTCGTTCTTGGCCCAGGAGAGCAGGTAGGCGGCTTCGGGAGACTCGACCGGGAGGTGGGCCGGGACCTCGGTGGGCGCGGCGGACGGCGCGGCTACAGGAGCGACGGGCGCGGCGAGGGCGGCACCGGAGTGGACAGCGGAGAGGAACTCGAGATAGCGGCGGGCGACGGAGGCCCAGTTGCATTCGGATTGGACCCACTGCTGGGCACGGGCACCAAGGGCGCGGGCCACGGCGGGTTGTGAGGTGAGGAGATTGAGGTATTCGAAAAGAAAGTCTTCTTCGGAGGCATCGACGGGCGCCTTGAGGCAGATGTCTTCGGGAAGTTCGCGGAAGGAGCCGTTGTCGCTGACGATGACGGCTTTACCCAGGCCGAGGGAGCGCATGAGTGTGCCGGAGTTTTCGCCGACCGTGGGATGGCGGAGATTGAGGACGATGTCGCAGGCGGCGATGGCGGAGACGAAGTCGTCGATGGGGAGGAAGCCGAGAGAGCGGACGAAAGGCTGGAGGTCGAGGGAGGCGATGAGGGAATCGAGCGGGAGTTCGGGGTGGGGCTCGCCGGCGAGGATGAGGCGGACCGAGGGGTTGCGGCGGACGAGGCGGGCAAAGGCGCGGAGGGATTCGGCGATGCGTTTATAGGGCTTGAGGAAGCCGAAGATGCCGATGACGGGCGTATCGGGGTCCAGGCCAAGGCGGGCGCGCATCGGGGCGCCGTCGACCGCCGGGATCCAGGCGCCGTGAGGGATGCGGGCGATGGGGCCGGAGAAACCGGCGCGGCGGGCTTCGTCTTCGACGAACGCGCTGTGGACAATTACGCCGCGGGCGTTGGCCAGGAGGCGGCGGAGCATGGGGACGCCGTCGTAATCCGGGCCGCGGAGACGGGGGATGACGTAGCGCGTGGCGTAGTCGCGGGCGGCGGGGCCGCCATCGAAGGAGACCTCACGGAGGTAGGCGTCCCAATCGCCGCGGGCGATGGTGAGATCGACGACCAGGTGGTGGAGGTTGGCTTCATGCAGGACGATGACGCCGGGGTGGGCGAGGGCGGCGCGGTAGCAGAAATCGTGGTGGCCGTTGTTGCCGATCTGGTAGAGCGGGAGCGTGGAGGAATCGGGCTGGAAGGCTTCCGACGACGTGTGGATGTCGACGGGGGCGAGGCGCGAGAGCTCTTCGAGAAGAGCGGCGGAGTAATCGGCGATACCGCTTTTGGCGGGTGGGAGAGGACTAAAGAACGCTATCCGCATGCGGCGCAGGGCGGCTGGAGAGCCCTCACTTGTCGAGCACCATGGAGAAGGTGCCGAGGGACAGAGGGAGACGGACCAGGGCAAGAGTGCGGGCAGAGTCCTTGAGGAAGTACACATCGAACTGGACGCCGGCCGACTCGCCGGTGACGGTGGCGTGGAGTTTGTCGGCGTCTACGTTCTTGCCGCCGATGGGGATCTGCTGCGCGCCGGCAAACTGGAGTTGGACGCGGTACGGGGCGCCGAAGTAAACGGTTTGATCGGCGGGGAGGCGGCCCTGGCTGAGCTCCTGGCTGACGAAAAAGAGGTAAGCGAGGGCGTCCATGGGGCAGGAGGAAGTGCTGAAGTCCGAGGATCCGCCGCCAGCGGTCTGGCGGTGGGCGGAGCCGTCGGAGGAGAACGTAGTTTTCTCGTTGGCCGTGCGGCTGCCGTGGCGGTAATGTTTTTCAAACCTCGCGGAGCAGAAGGCGGGCGAGGCTTCGGAGCTGTAAGAATCCGCAACGCTGAAGCCCGGGATGGAGGCATCGATACGGAGATTCAGGAGCAGGCGGGCGGCGGCGGCATCCTGGGAGCGGGAGCCGGACAGTTGCGCTTCACCGAGGCTGAGACCGCTCGGCCAGTTGATGGTGTAGTGGAGCTGTTCCCCGCTGGCGGGAGGGATGAGCGTGACTGTGGCGGCGGGCGCCACGAGAGTCACGGAGAAGAAGAGGAGAAGACTGCGGTACATCATAATCGGACGATCTGTTCTGCGCGGACGGGGACGCGGGCGCCGTGGGAGGCGACTTCGTGGTAGACGTCGAGGGTTTCACGGGCGGTGCGCTCCCAACTGAAGTGGGCGGCGCGGGCGAGGGCGAGGCGTTCCATCCGGGAGCGCAGGGCGGGATCGACGAGAAGGTCGCGGATGGCGCGAGCCATTTCGGGGACGGAGGCGGGATCGAACAGGAGTGCCGCGGAATCGGCGACTTCGGGGATGGCGGAGCTGTTGGAGCAGGCGACCGCCCTCCCGCAGGCCATTGCTTCCAGGATGGGAAGGCCGAAACCTTCATAAAAGGAGGGAAAGACGAAGAGCTCGCACGCGCCGTAAAGAACGGCGAGATCTTCGTCGCTGACGAAGCCCGTGAAGACGATTCGGCGGGCGAAGGGGGAGCGGGCGACAGCCTGGTGGATGACGGGGGAAAACCAGGTCTCCTTCCCGACCAGGACGAGTTGGTGCTGCCAGTTGGGATGGGCGCGCATGACGTCCTCAAAAGCGCGGATGAGACCGAGATGGTTCTTGCGAGGCTGGAGGTCGCCGACGGTGAGGATGAAGGGGCTTTGGATTCCCAGGCGGGCGCGGACGGAGGCGGAGGCGGCTTCGCGGGCGATGGGGTGGAAGCGGGCCGAGGCGGCGTTCGGCATGACGACGACTTTGTCTTCGGGCAGGCCGTAGGCGTCAAGAATGGAGCGTCGGGAGAACTGGCTGACGGTGAGGACCTTGTGGGCACGGCGGACCGTGCGGCGCACGGTGAGGCGCAACTGCCGCCGGCGGAACGGCGTAAAATACTGCGGATGGGAAAGGTAGCTAACGTCGTGGACGCTGACGATGAGGGGGACTGACCCGTGAAAGAGGGGCGCGGTGTACTGGACGTGGAGGAGGTCGGGGCGGTCGCGTCGGAGCCCGATAGCGAGACCGTAGCCGAGGCGGCGGTAAGGATTGACGGGAACCAGGCGGGTGCGGATGGCCGACGGCAGGTCGTTCACGGCCGAAGGGCGGGAGATGTAGGCGATAAACTCCGACTCGGTGTCGAGAGAGGCGAAGCAACGGAGCAAATTGCGAATGTAAGTCTCGTTGCCGGTCAGTTTTTGGCCGATTGCGTGAGCGTCAACAGAAAAGCGCATGGAGCCTCTACCAGTATAGTGTGTCGGGATTTGGGACGTCGGATCGGGACACCGAATGCGTGAAGTTGTGTAAGGATTTACCCGGGGGGATCCGGCTCGGGCCGGCCGGCGAGAGCACGGTCGAGCAGGGACCAGCCGGCGGTCCAAGTGAAGTGTTGTTCGTAAAATGCGCGGCCGGCGAGGCCGATCTGGGCGCGGAGAGCGGGAGAGGCGAGGAGGCGGGAGACAGCGGCGGCGAAATCGGAAGGGGAATCGGCGATGAGGAGGTGGCGGCCGGGGATGGCGCCCAGGCCTTCCGCGCCGAGAGAAGTGGAGACGACGGGGGCGCCGGCGGCCCAGGCTTCGAGGATTTTGACACGGGTGCCGCTGCCCATGCGGAGCGGAACGACGACGGCTTGCGCGCGGGAGAGTTCGAGGACGGCATCGTCGACAGGACCTGACGCAAAAGTGTACGCGGCGGGCCGAATGAATCTGGCGACGGCGCCGGGATTGCGGCCGATGACGTGGAACTGGAGGCTGGGCCACTGGGAGCGGAGGAGAGGCCAGATTTCGCCGGAGAAATAGGCGACGGCATCGGCATTGGGAGGATAAGCGAGGTTACCGCTGAAGGCGATGATGTTCTGTTCAACCCGGGCGACGCCGGTATGTTCCGGTATGGTGTTGGGGAAAACGAGGGTGCGGGAGTCAGGGGCGAGGCGGGCGACCGCGGCGGCGTCGGAGGACGAGGGAGCCAGGACCAGGTCGAAGGCCGGGAGGAGGCTCCGTTCGAGCGACTCATAGGCACGGGCGAAGCGTCGGATGCCGAGGGCGGCGGGAGGGGAGGCATGCCGGGCGTGTCGGGTGGCGAGGATGGACTCGACGTTGTGGAGATCGAGCCAGACGCGATCGGCGAAGGGGCGGAGGACGGAGAGATAGGGAGCGCACCAGAAATGCTCGATGATGGCGATTTTGTAATGGCGGCCGGCGACGAAATCCGCAATGGGGGCCTCGAAGCCGGAGAAACGGTCGAGCAGGGGGGGGCGGGAGCGGGCGGCGCGGAGGGCGTTCCGCCAGAGGCGGGCGGCGGGATGGGAGCCGTGAGGAGGAAGAGGGAGGACGAGTGAGCGGGCGGCGAAGGAGGATGGGAGGGCGGCGGCGGGGTCGGGAGCGGAGGGTTGGCTGAAGAGGATGAGGTCGACGGGGGCGCGGCGGGCGAAGTAAGCGAGCAGGGAGGCCGAGCGGAGGGCGCCGCCGCCGATGGGGGGGTAGGGGGCCTCGGGAGACAGGAAGAGGACTTCAGCGGGAGCGGAAACGCCGGATGGCTTCGGCATATACCTCACGGGTTTGGGCAGCGGCGCGGTCCCAGGAGAAATCGGCGGCGCGGGCGAGGGCGAGGGCGCGGAAGGGCGGAGCGAAGTTCGGATTGGAGGCGGTTTCGATGAGAGCTTGGGACCAGGCGCGCGGGTCCGACGGGTCGAGGAGGAGGGCGGCATGGGAGGCGAGTTCGGCGATGGCCGGATCGCGGGAGGCCAGGACGAGGGCGCCGCATTGCATGGCCTCGAGGACGGGAAGGCCGAAGCCTTCATAAAGGGAGGGGTAAAGGCAGGCGAGGGCCTGAGAATAAAGGCGTGGAAGCTCATCCTCGGGGACAGGACCGAGGACGTGGAGACCGGGCTCGGGAGCCAGGGGAGGAAAGTCAGGGCGGGCGCGGCCGGCGAGGACGAGATCGACCGGGACTTTGAGGCGGGCCTGGCGCCAGGCGTCGAGCAAGAGGGGGAGGTTCTTGCGGGGCTCCAGGGTGCCGACGTAGAGGAAGTAAGGGACCGGAGGAGGGGGAGCCGAGACGGGGCGGAAGCGCGGGTTGGCGCCGTGCGGGACGGCGGCGATGCGGGAGGGCGGGATGTCGAAACGATCGATGGCGGCGCGGCGGACGGTCTCGGAGGGCGTGAGGACCATGGTGGCGCGGCCCAGACGGAGCAGGAGGGGCGTCCGGCGGCGGACGCGGCCCGCGTTGTGGTGCCAGGACGGGTCGAGCCAGGGGGAAAGATCGTGGAGGGTGAGAACGCTGGGGCGGAGACGGAGGTAGGGGACGGAGAAGTCGGTGCCGTGGAAGAGGTCGATGGAATGGCGGGCGATGGCGCGGGGGAGGCCCCAAAGCCACCAGCGGCGGTCGAGCGGACCGGTGGGGCCGGCGGCGGTGAGGAGGTTGGCGAGATGGGGGGCGGGATGAGGAAAGCTCTGGTCGGAGAGGAGCCAGAATTCATCCTCGGGGAAGGAACGCGCCAGAGCCGTGCTGAGTTCGGCGGTGTAACGGGAAACGCCGCCGGTGGGCAGGGTGAGGGGCGTCGCGTCGATGGCGAGCCTCATACTCCGATGATACGATCTTGGAGGAGCACTCTCGACAGGAGCAGTGACAATGAACAAAGACGAAATTATTCTGGCGCACAAGGAATTTCTGTTTCCTTCGGTGTTTCACTATTTCCGTGAGCCGCTGGTGGTGGCGCGAGCCAAAGATCAGTATGTGTGGGACGCGGACGGGAATCAGTTTCTCGATTTTTTCGGCGGCATCGTAACGGTAAGCGTCGGGCACTGTAACGAAGAAGTGAACCGCAAAGTTCACCGGCAGATGGACACGTTGCAGCACGTGTCGACGGTGTTTCTGAACGAGCCGCAGGTGGCGCTGGCGGCCAAGATCGCCTCCATCACTCCGGAGCGGGCGCTGACGAAATCGTTTTTCACCAACAGCGGGACGGAAGCAAACGAGACGGCGATCCTGACTGCGCGGTGCTACACGGGGTCGAGCGAGATCGTGGCGCTGCGGCACGCCTATCACGGGCGCTCGGCGGCGACGATGACGCTGACCGGGCAGAGTACGTGGAGGCTGGGGCCGGTGCAGCCGGGCGTGGTGCATGCGCCGAACGCGTACTGTTACCGGTGTCCATTTGGGCTCGAGTACCCGTCGTGCGAGCTGAAGTGCGCCCACGACGTGGAGGAAGTGATCCGGACAACGACGTCGGGGCGGATTGCGGGGATGATTGCCGAACCGATACAGGGCGTGGGAGGGTTCATCACTCCGCCGAAGGAGTATTTCGGAATTGTGGCCGAAATTGTGCGCAAGTACGGCGGAGTCTTCATCAGCGACGAAGTGCAGACGGCGTGGGGGCGGACGGGAGGCAAGTGGTTCGGAATCGAGCAGTGGGGCGTGACGCCGGACATCATCACGTCGGCCAAGGGGCTGGGCAACGGAGCGCCCGTGGGTGTGACGGTGGCGCGGGCCGAAGTGGCGGACGCGGTGAAGGGAGTGACGATATCGACATTTGGCGGGAATCCGGTGACCGCGACGGCGGCCAAGGCGGTGCTCGATTACATCGAGGAGAAGCGTCTGCCGGAAAACGTGACGGAAGTGGGAGGGTACTTGCGGGGCAAGCTGCTGGAGATGCAGGAAAAGCACCCGTCGATCGGGGACGTGCGGGGGATGGGGCTGCTGCAGGCGATTGAGTTTGTGGAAGACCGGAAGACGAAGAAGCCGGCGACTGCGCTGACGCTGGAGGTGCTGGAAGAGGCGCGGCGGCAAAGGATCATGGTGGGTCGTGGGGGGTTGAGCGGGAACGTCGTGCGGCTGTCGCCGCCGATGAACATCACGAAAACGGACGTGGATGAGTTTGCCGGGCGGCTGGACGCGAGCATTGCGGCGGCCACGGCGAAGTTCCAAACGGTGGCGGTCTGAATCATGGAAGAACGCGAGTTTTACAAAGAATCGAAGACAACGAAACCGGCGACGCTGCGATGCCCGTTTTGCGGGACCAGCGAGAGCTATTCGCTGAATTGGCTGGTGCGGACGAAGCTCGACCGGCTGCCCGGGCGGGCCGACGAGCGGGACCGCGCGAAGTTTGCCAAGGCGGCGAGCTACATGGTCCTGCTCGACGATAAAATGGGGTGCAAGAACATGCGATGCCGGAAGCAGTTTGAGATTTCCGGGATCAAAACCACGGCGTTTCTGTAAGGGGCCTGCGGGGTCTCAGCTTTCGAGAGCGGCCTGCAGCATGGCGCGGGCGTAGCCGACGTTGAAGGCGAAGCCCGCGTAGGCGCCTCCGCCCGGGTAGTAGGGGTGGAAGCCGGGGTGCTCCCGATCGTAATCGAGAGCGCGCGGGTGCTCGGGGTACACAAGACGCGGATATTTGAGGCGGACGAGCTCCTTCATAACGGCGAACATGTTGTTGACTCCCTCGTCGATGAAGACTTCGGAGTAGTTTTCGTACGGCTTCACGACGCGGACGTTGCGGTAGTGGACGTGATTGATTCGGTCGCGGGAACCGAACCAGCGGCAGACTTCGACGGGGTCGTGGCCCATTTCGCGGGTGACGCCGCAGTCGAAGGTGATGCCGTTCGAGGGGCTATCGACAATCGATACGAGGCGCTTCCAGCCTTCGACCGTGCCCATGATCTGGCCCGAGCCGCGGCTCAAAGGCGCGGGAGGATCGTTGGGATGGAGGGCGAGGCGGACGCCGGCTTTTTCGGCTTCGGGGACGACGGCCTTCAGGAAGTAAGTGACGTTGGACCACATTTCGTCGAGTGAGTGGACGCCTTCGTCGGGGAGCGGGGGAAGGTCCTTGACGCGCTGGTAATCGAAGGATGTCATGCCGGCGCCGCCGCGGCCGGTGGTTTCGAAGTAGCCTTCGACCAGGCGGTGGGCGTAAAAATTGTATTCGACGACCGGAAGACCGGCTTTACCCGCTGCGTGGAGGGACTGAATGACTTCTTCGATCTCCTGATCGCGGCCCGGGCGTCCGTAGAGGGCGTTGGGGAAGCCGCCGATCATGAGATTGCCGAGGGCGACGCCGGCCGAGGCGAGAGGCTTCATCATGGCGCGGAGGCGGTCTTCGGTCCAGGGGAGGCGCGGGCCGCCGCTGAGGACGTGATCGACGCCGAGTTGTTTGACGCGGCGGGCGCCCGCTTCGTCGAAGGGGCCGGCCGAGAGGGCGCCGGAGCCGACTTCGAGGCAGAGCTTGGGGGTATCGGCGCGTTCGGCGGGCATGCCAAAAGGCATACCGGGGGCGGCGTGGGCCGTAGACTGTGCACCGGAAGCGGCGAGCGGGGCGAGCCCGGCGGCGAGCATCCAGGTTCTTCGGGAGCAATCAGAGCGCATGGCGTGGTTCCTGGTGAGCGGGATTCGAGTAGGCGGCGCGAGCGGGCCGGCGGGCGTTGCGGCGGGCGCGGATGGCGGCGAAATCGAAGACGGAGTCCTTCAGGGGCGCGCCGGCGAGCTCTATTTGAGAGAGGTCCCGGGAGCCGAGACCGGCCTTCTCAGCGAGTTCAAGCGTGCTGTCGCAGACTTCAAACGGAGGAGTCCCGCGGGTGGCGAGAGGATTGAAGCCCATGAGGGCCATGGCGACAGCGTCGGTGTTGACCGGGTTGAGGCCGGCGACCAGCAGGCCGGGAGACGCGGGCTGGAGGTCTTCACGGACCCACGGTCCTTCGCCGCCGGTCATGGTGCGGATGCCGTCGATGAGCGCGAGGTGAATGGGGCGGGCGGCGACGAGGTCGGCGACGGTGCGGGGGACGCGCCAGGTGTCGATGCGGGGGCTGGCCGGGTTGATCTCCTGAGGGGCGCTGCGCGATGGCCCGCGGTATCCGCTGTGAACGAGGGCGCGGCCGCCTTTGGGAATGACAGAGGGCTCGTCAATGCCCGCGCCGGAGCCGTAGATGGTGGCCGGAGTGAGGCCAAAGCAGTTCTTCATGGAGAGGGTGACGCCGGCGGTTGCGTGTTCCTTCATCTTGGCGAGGCTGACGAAGACGTCGCAGTCGGCGTAGGAATGGTTGAGATCGAAGGCGGGGAAGACGTAGCCGCCATGAGGGACGGTGAGGCGGGCGTAATGTTTGGCCTGGCCGAGGAAGTTGGTGTTTTCAAACTCCACGCGGGGAGCGGCGCTGAGGATATCCCGAGGCTCCCAGCCGGCCTGGAGGAGGTACTCTTCGACCGGAGCGTCGGTGGACCAGGGGCTTTCGAGCAGGCGGATGCGGCGCGCTCCGGCGCGGCCCATGAGATGGACAGTCGCCGCGATGACCTCGGGGTTGGTGTAGTGAGTGTCGCCGAGAGGCAGGAAACCGAGGCGGTAGGTGGGAGCGCCGGTCAGGTTGATTTTGATGGCGACGGTTTTGTTTTTCACCAGGCGCGAGAGGCCGCCGAGCTGGTCGAACATGCGGTCGAGGGCGGGAACAAGCCGGGACGGGTCGTAGTCGGGGCAGCGGGCGATCGACACGCGGGAGGCGGGACTGGGGAGGGCGAGTGCGGGAAGAGCGGAGGCGAACGCGCCGGCGCGGGCGAGCCAGGTTCGGCGGGTGCAAAGAGAGGTCATGGTTGCTCCTGATTCATATTCGCGCTTTCGGTGGGCCGGTGGATGGGTTTCATACGGCGAGCTCGAGAGCGAGGTAGTGGGGGACATCGGAGAGCGAGATCTCGACGGCGTCGCGGGAGAAGGCGGCGGAGACGGGGGTGGACACGGGTTGATCCGGCGACGAGGCGGAGGCGCGGCGGAAGCGGCCGGCGACGCGGAGGCTGGCTGAGGAGGGCGGGCGGGTGGAGTAGAAAAGAAGCTGTACGAGGGCGTGGGAGCGGTCCGGGGCCCAGGAATAAAAGTAGCCGGCGGCACCGGCGTTCCAGAAGCGGACCAGGTCGTACCGGTGGCTGACGAGGTTAGCGGTGTCGTTGGCGAGAAGGTAGGGATCGGGATCGGGGTTGGTCCAGGTGGCGACGGTGCCGCGGCCGAGCGAGCGGAGCGAAAAGCGGGGGAACGGCGAGGGTCGCGGAGCATCGGCAGAGGGAGCGGAGGCGTTGGGAATGGTCACCAGAGTGGCGCCGGAGCGGACGAAGTCGGTGAGGGAGGCCGCGAGGTGCCGCGGCAGCGGGGCGGCGTCGAGAGAGATAAGGGCGTGAAGGCCGTCGAAGGAGGCGGGCGAGGCGGAGTCGCGCGGGATGATGCGCACCTGGAGACCCGCGCGGTCGAGCAGGTTGAGGAGTTCGCCCGAGAGGAACGCGTTTGGGCCGGAGAAATTGGAGAGAACACCGGCGAGCGCAGCCGGGTGGAAGGAGTCCCAGGCGGAATGGGAGGCGAAGTAGGAGGCGGCGCGGGTGAGGGCGGTCCAGCAGGCCATGGCGGAGGGGCTGCGGAGGGCGAGGGCAGAGGCGTGGGCGGGATCGAGAGAGACGATCCAGCGGCCGCCGCGGGAGGCGGCATCGGCGAAGGCGGCCTGGTAGGTGCCGGGAGTGAGGAGGGCGTCGGGACGGGGGGCGGCGTCGACCCAGACGGCGGAGAAGGGATTCTGAGCGCGGGCGAGGCGGATGCGCCAGGCGTTGGAATCGACCCAGGGGACGCCGGTGGGGCCCGAGCCGGCTGCGCCGCGGTGCTCGATGCGCAGGCCGGGCCATTCGCCTTGGACCAGAAGCGTAGAGGCCGGCGCACGGCCGGGATGGGCGCAGGCGAGTCCGAGGGTTTGGGCGCGGCGGCGGACGGCGTCGAGAGAGGGCGAATCGGAGACAAACAGAAAGTCGAAGGGAGTGCCGTCGAGGAGGGTGAGCGTCGAGGGGTCGGTCCAGGAATCGGGCCAGCGCAGGGGGGTGCTTCGGGGCACGTGTGCGGTGTTCTCCTTGGCGGTCAGGCGAGAGTCATGGGTGAGCGGCGCAGAGGCATCGTTGAATATTACTGCTGAAGATCATCATGACAGAAGGTGCAGTCGATGCTGACTTTTTTCAGACGGTGGCAGTTCATACATCCGCCCATGGAGATATCCGCTTCGCGAAAGAGCTGGTCGCGAGTGGCGACGGGGCCGTGGCAGTCCTGACAGGCATTGCCGGCTTTCAAGTGCGAGCGATGGCTGAAGGAAACATAGGTGGGGATCTGGTAGACGCGCACCCAGGGGATGGGGGCTGCCGACTTGGAGAAGGCGGCGAGTTTCTGAATGGCGGGATGATCGGCGTCGATGGAGGAGTGGCACTGCATGCAGACGGAAGCGGGGGCGATGGTCATGGAGTCGCCGGGGTCGGGATTGGGATGGCACATGCGGCAGGGCAGTTTCGCCGCCCCGGCATGGACCTTATGGCTAAATGGCAGCGGCTGAACGGGCGCGGCGGTCTGGGCGCGGGCGGGCGCCAGCAGCGCTGCGCCCATGAGCAGCAGAAGCGCAGCGGGTCTCACAGGCTGCCGGAGCGCATCTGTTCGGCGAGGTATTCCGAGGCTCGCATGGACAGGCTCAGGATGGTCATCGTCGGGTTTTGCGAGCCGCCGGTGACGAAGCTACTGCCGTCGACGACGAAAATGTTCTTGACGTCGTGGCTCTGGTTCCACTTGTTCAGGACGCTGGTCTTGGGGTCGTCACCCATGCGGCACGTGCCCAGCTCGTGGATGCTGTAGCCGGGCGGGAACATCTTGTCCGTTTTGGAGAGGACTTCGAAGCCGGCGTCGTGGCAGACCTCTTCAAGAGTGTTGACCGCGTCGCGGGCCATGTTGAACTCGTTGTCGGAGTAACGGGCCTGGAAGTGGAGGGCCGGGATGCCCCAGGCATCGACCGCGCTCGGATCGATAGAGACAAAGTTGTCGTAGCGGGGGAGCACTTCGCCCATGGTGGTGGCGCTGAGGCCGGCGCCTTTGTAATGGGCGAGCTTCTCTTCGAGGGAGGAGCCGTAGCCGGGGAGGCGATCGGGCGACGGCGTGCCGCCGGTGCCGAAGTCGAGGGCGTAGCCGCGGATAAAATCCTTCGCGCGAGTATTGAGATTGCGGAAGCGGGGAATGTAGCCACCGCCGCCGATCATGGCCCGCGTTGCCTTGCCGCCGCAGGCCTCGGGCATGACGGCCTGTACGGTTTGGGTGATGTAGAACTGATCGAAGAGGTAGTGGCCAAGGACGCCGCTCGAATTGGCGATGCCGGAGTTGAGCAGGAGCCGGGTGGATTCGAGACAGGAGGCGCCGAGGATGACGACGCGCGCCCGGGCATGAAGTTCGCGGCGTGAGTGGCGGTCGATGAAGGTGACGCCGTTGGCAAGGCCGGTGATTTTGTCGGTCGTCACGCGGCTGGCGACGGCGTTGGAGACGATGGTGAGCTTGCCGGTGGCGAGGGCGTCGGGCAACAGGAGATTGAGGGAGCTGGCGAGCTGGCCCTGGCCTGTGGCGCGGCGCATTTTTGTGACCGGGATGCTCTGCTTGGCGGCGGCGGCTTTGAATTTCTGGACGCAGAGGCTATCGGGCGACTGGTCCTCCAGAAACACTCCGTCGGGGAGTTGAGGCCAGCCTTCCTTGCGGCCGGCGACGCGGAAGATGGGCTCGACCTGGTCGTAGTAGGGCTTGAGGTCGGCGTAGGAGATGGGCCAATTGTCGCCGTAGCCGTCGTGATCTTTGGCTTTGAATTCGTAGTCGCTCAAGCGGAAGGACATGCGGGCCCAGAAGAGGCTTTTGCCGCCCACCAGGCGAACGCGGACCCAATTGAAATCGTTGCCGGGCTCGTAAGTGTACGGGTTCTGGGTTTCGTCGGCCCAGACATTGGCGTTAAATTCGTTGGCCTGGAGGACGTGCGGGAGGCGGCCCGGCTTGTCGAAGCCGCGGTAAGGGAGGTCGTAGACAGCCTTGAGCGCGCGATCGCGCTGGAAGTCGACAGGCGGGCCGGCATCGAGCATGAGGCAATTGATGCCTTTTCGGGCTAATGTATAGGCGGCCATGCCGCCGGAAGCGCCGGAACCGACAATTAAGACGTCGTAGGGAGTAGCAGCCATAGGATAAGTGCCTTCAGACGATGGGATCGATGGGGAGCCAGTAGAGGCCGATGCCGCCCGGGCGTCGGCCGGTGGAAGGGGCGGAGGCCATGGCCGGACGCGAGTTCTGGGTGGCGCGGCGGATGTCGAGATGGGCGTCGCGGAGGAAACGGGCGAGAGGATCGGCGGGCGGATCGTGGGTCCAGGGTTCGTCGAGCGGGCGGAGGATTTCAGCGGCCTGGGTGGCGCTGAGGGAGGCGAAGATCTGGCCGAATTTTTCGCGAGAGCGGGCGTCGAGTAGCTCAAGGCCGTCGCGATAGAACTGTTGGCGCGGGGCGGGAGAAATTCCGATTAAGAAATCGAGGAATTCGGGTGCCTGTGCATCGAGAGCGCCGGCCATTCCGTTCAGCGGGGGCATCAAAATATCGCTCAATTTCCGCAGTGAATCGAGCTGTGCGGGAGAGAAAAAGCGGGGGACGGAGTCTGCGGCCGTATCCGGGGCGACGGCTTTGATGACGGGGACGTCCTGAGCAGAGCCGTAGCCCGAAGGTCCGCCGGAGGCCGCTGGTGCAACATTGTTTGACGGAGGCGGCGGCTGCTGGGCGAGCAGCGGCGGGACGGCGGGCGAGGCAGCCAGTGCCTTCAGAAAACGGCGACGCTTCATAAAATGGGCATTCACTCCTGTTCCGGGGCGATACGGGTGAGGCGGTCATCCACGCGGGCGCTCCCCGCGAGGGGGCGACGGGGGGACCGGTGTCCCCGCTGAGAACAGCCACGCGTCCGTGAGGTCAGGCGGGCCGTGCGGCGAACTCGCTTTCCCCGGACCATCGACACCATATCATACTTTGGCTGGCGCAGCCGACACTCAACGGGTTACACCGTATTTCACGGTGAAACGGCACGGCGCGGGCTTTATGAAATCCCTTGCTTTACGCGGCGATGAAGGAGCAGAATAAAGCGAACTGATTTTAGGGTCTCATTCTCTTATGTCAAAGTTAGCCGCTCCCGGTCATGATGCGGCCCCGTTGCAGGTTCAGGATTATCCGACGCCGGAGGAAATCCGCCACGAGTTGGAGCGCATCCTGGCGAGTCCGGCGTTTCATGGCAGCAAGCGATGCCAGCGATTTCTGGACTACGTGTGCACGAAGGCGCTGTCGGGCGAGGCGGCGGCGCTGAAAGAGCGGACGGTGGCGATCGAGGTGTTCGACCGGCAGCCGCAATCGGACCTGAGCGAAGACACCATCGTGCGGGTCGGTGCGCGCGAGGTTCGCAAGCGTCTGGCACAGTACTATGTGACGCCGGAGGGAGAGGCGGCGAAGGTGCGGGTGGAGATGCCGCCGGGTTCATACGCGCCGGAGTTCCGCTACGCGGCGAAAGAAAAAGGTAGAGAAGAGGAACGGGCGGCCGAAGCGCCCAGTCCGGTGCGGGGAAAGCGGCGCGGGTTGCTCTGGATTTGGGCGGTGGCGGTGATCGTAATCGCGGGGGTGGCTGTAGCAGTGGCGGTCACGCGGCGTGCGGCGCCGGATGCCAACCAGGCGCCGTTTGCACGGTTCTGGGCGCCGGTATTTCAATCGCCGGAGCCCTTGTTGCTGGCAGTGGCGCATCCGCTGGTCTACCATCCGTCGCTGCGGGCGCTCAAGATGAGCGAGTCGCGGTTGCCTCCCCTGGCCGTGCCGGGACAGAGGCCGATCGATTTGCCCGCGAAAGATTTGAGCGGATCCGACATGGTGCCGGTGTTCAATCAATATGTCGGCTTCGGGGATCTGATGACCGCGACCGATGTGGCGGCGATGCTGGCGCAGCATTCCAAGACCCTCCACGTGCGGCTGGCGAGCAGCGTCGCCTTTGCCGATCTGCGGCAGACGCCGGCGCTTTTAATCGGCGGGTTCACGAACCGGTGGACGATGGAACTGGAACAGTCGTGGAGGTTCCAGTTCTCGCGAACAGCGGACTTGCGCAACGTGATTGTGGATACGGGCGGAGGGCGGGAGGCGAGGCGGGGGGAGTGGTCTATCGAGTCGAAGCAGGACGGGTCGGCGCCGGAGGACTACATGTTGATCTGCCGGGTACACAGTTCGTTCACGGGGGCGTTGGTGCTGGTGGCGGCGGGGGTGAAGCAGTTTGGGACGGAGGCGGCCGGGCGGCTGTTGACGGACCCCGACCAGCTCAGCGCCATCCTGCGCGCGCTGCCGGCGGGATGGGAAGACAAGAACCTGCAGCTTGTTTTGCATGCACGTGTCATCGGGAACACCGCGGCGCAGCCGGAGGTTGTGGCCTGGCACCTGTGGGACCCAAGGCGCGAAGCGGCGCTTCCGGCAGGGCACGCGGCCCCGCCTTCGTAACGGCGCCAGGCGAACGGCTACGGCGCGAGTAAAACGGCCCGGGACGGGCGGCCGCGGGCAGCGCGCGGGCGCCTCGGCACAGCGGCGATTCCTCAGCTCGATTCAAATCCCTTCTAACGAGTGACTTAAACGGGGTGTATCACTGTGTTCCCCGTTGCCGCACCTGGGCATTGATGATACTTCTTCTTTCACTGGCGAGGGGCCTAAGGTTCGCCATGACCAAGGGAAGGATCATTCCCGGGAGGAAGATCGATGAGATTCACGTCAATCTTAAGAGCAGCGCTGTGCTGCGCGGCTGTGTTGGGGATTTACGCCTGGGGACAGACACCAACGGGAACGCTGCAGGGCACGGTGTTGGACCAGACGGGTGCGGCGCTGGCCGGGGCAGCGGTACACGTCACCAATAAGAACACGAACGAAGTTAAGGACATAACGACGGACACCGCAGGCCGTTATGTGGTGCCGTTTCTGACACCCGGAGTGTATAGCGTGACGGTGGAGGCGAAGGGGTTCGGGACTTCAACGCAAGATAACGTCAAGATCGATGTGTCGCAGAACCGGTCGGTGAACTTCACGCTCCAGGTGGGAGCGGTGACGGAGAAGGTGCAGGTGGAGGCCAACAGCACTCCGGTGGAGACAAACTCGGCAACACTGGGGCAGGTGGTGGGGCGGACGATGGTGATCGATCTGCCCTTGAACGGGCGGAATCCGTTCAGCCTGGCGACGCTCGTTCCCGGGGTGAGCAACGTGGGCGGGGCGTCGACGCCGCACATCGGCGGCTCGCGGAACGCGATCAATGAAGAACAACTGGACGGGGTGAGTAACATTCTGCCGGAGAACAATGTAGGAAACACGACAGCGGCATACACGCCGATTGTGGACTCGGTGGAGGAGTTCAGCGTGCAGACCAACTCGCTGTCGGCCGAATACGGGCGGTTCGGGGGCGGAGTGATCAACCTGGTAACGAAATCGGGGACGAACGAGTTTCACGGCTCGCTGTTCGAGTTTGCGCGGAACGGTGTCTTAAACGCGAACGACTTTTTCGCCAACCGCGCGGGCCACGCGCGTCCGGCATCGCAGGTAAACCAGTACGGTGGGACGATCGGCGGACCGATCGACATCCCGAAGGTCTATGACGGGCACAACCGCTCGTTCTTTTTCTTCGGATTTCAAGGCACCAACCAGGTGAACGCGGCGATCGCCACGGACACGGTGCCGCTGGCGGCGTTCCGCACCGGGAATTTTTCCGGACTGGGGACAACGATTTACGATCCGCTGACGGCGCACCTGGACCCGGCGACCGGGAACTACGTGCGGGAGCCGTTTCCGAACAACACCATTCCGACGAACCGGTTCGATCCCGTGGCGGTGAACGCGATGAAATACTTCCCGCAGCCGAACGCGGGGGCGCCGGGTGCGCAGGTGAACAACTTCGTGGCGGTAGGCGACTCGACCTCCGACAGCTACCAATGGGACAGCCGGATCGACCACGACTTCACGTCAAACTGGAGGATGTTCCTGCGGCTGTCGCATAGCTGGAACAGCAGCACCCCGCTCGAGGACTACGGCAACGTCGCCTCGCAGGGTGGAGGCGGACCGGCGGCGGGCGGCGCATGGAGCGCGTCGATGGACCACACTGTGACGTTCAGCCCGACGCTGATCGCGGATTTCCGGTACGGCTTCAGCCGGTCCTATGTGACGAGGGAGCCATTCGGTGTTGGGTTCAATCCGGGCTCGCTGGGGCTGCCACAGTCGCTGGTGGACCTCGCCTCGCAGCGGGTTCTCGAGTTTCCGCGGTTTGGATTTTCCAATGGCGCGGGGCTGGGGAACACAGGCTACGTCCCCTTGATCGAGAATCCGCTCGCCCACAGCTTGACGGCGAGCATGACCAAGATCGCCAGCCATCACACGATCAAGTTCGGAGGAGAGTTCCGGAAGCTGTTCATCAATTTTTCGCAGTACGGATTTCCGGCCGGGCAGTTCAACTTCGACCAGACGTGGACGCAGCGAATACTGAACAGCGCTAACGGGACAGGCTCGCCGTACGCGTCATTCCTGCTGGGGCTCACAAGTTCAGGACAGATCACGGAAGAACCGACGGCGGCCGACGCCAGCGCCTACAACGCACTCTATATCCAGGACGACTGGAAGGTGACCAAGAACCTGACGATCAACCTGGGCATGCGTTGGGAGGTGGAGGTCCCGAGGACGGAGCGGTTCAACCGCCTGTCGTACTGGGATCCGAATCTGCCATCGCCGCTGGCCGGTCAGGTGCCGGCGGGCGCATGTCTCTACTGCGGAAATCTGATGGGCCAGATGCTGTATGCCGGCGGCACCGGGCAATACGGGCGGGCGCAGGGACCGACGCAGTGGGAAGACTTCGGGCCGAGGGTTGGGATCGCGTGGAACCCGGTGGGCGGCACGGTGATCCGAACGGGATTCGGGATTTCGTACGCCCCGTCGGCTCTGGAAGCGTCGGGGACAACGGGAGCCCAAGGCATGCAGGGCTTCACTGCGAACACACAGATGCTGCCGACTAACGACAACCAGAGGTCGGTGCTGGCGTATCTCCAGAATCCATTTCCGACGGGATATTTTTTACCGCCGGGAGCCGCGGGCGGCGCGGGGACAAACCTGGGGCAAGGAATCGGTGAATCGTTCTTCGATTCCTACCGCAACCCGTACACGATCGAGTGGAACTTCAACGTGCAACAGCAACTGCCGGGACAGATGGTGCTCGAAGTGGGCTATCTGGGCAACCGAGGGCTGTTTCTTGTGAACGGGGATCCGGGGACACCGTATTCGCAGTTGAATCCGGCGTACATGGCGCTGGGCAACCAGCTTTACTCCCAGGTGTCGAATCCGTTTTACGGGCTGATCAATTCGCCAGGCTCGCCGCTGAGCCAGCCGACGATCTCCTACAACTACCTGTTGCGGCCGTATCCGCAGTACAACGGCGTAATGAGTTTCCGGAAGCCGACGGCATCGTCAACTTATAACGGGATGACGATCCGCCTGGACAAGCGGTTTTCCAAGGGCCTGACATTCATCGCCGCCTTTACCGCGAGCAAGACGATGGATAACTCGGCGGCGGCGGTGACCTATCTCGGGCCGACGAGCGGCACGTTCATCAATCAATACGACGGGCGACAGGAGTGGGCGCTGTCACCCCAGGATGTGTCGCGAACCTTTGTGACGAGCTTCGTCTACGATCTTCCTATCGGGCGAGGGCAGAAGTTTCTGAACAATGCTCCGAAGGGTGTGAACATGCTGGTGTCAGGCTGGCAGGTGAACGGAATTCTGACGTTCAACACGGGAACGCCGATTGTTTTAGGAGCGGCAATCAACCAAACCGGGATCTTCACGCTGAACCAGACACCGGACAACAACGGGCACAGCGCGGCGCTGTCGAACCCGACGCTCAGCCGGTGGTTTAACACATCGGTGTTCTCGCAGCCGCCGCCGTTTACGTTCGGAAACACCAGCCGGACGCTCCCGGATGTTCGAAACCCCG
This sequence comes from Bryobacterales bacterium, assembly GCA_027452065.1. GTDB lineage: Bacteria > Acidobacteriota > Terriglobia > Bryobacterales > Bryobacteraceae > JAJYKC01. The sequence goes on along the minus strand of DAIDHC010000015.1, from coordinate 14,767 downwards.
GAATCGCGGATTCGGACCTGTCGGTGTTCAAGAACAATTATTTCGGAGCGGCGGAGCGATACAACCTGCAGTTCCGGGTGGAGATGTTCAACGCTCTGAACCATCCGCAGTTTGGAGCGCCGAACGCGGGAATACAATCGGGGAGCAGCTTCGGCACGATCACGTCGCTGGGCGTGTCGGCGCGGCAGATCCAGTTGGCGGCCAAGTTTCTCTGGTAACCCGGCCTCGGGTGCGGGAGCCGGGCGTGAGGCCGCCGGCTCCGGGACGGAGAAACAACGATGCAAAAACTGGCGGTCGCGGCATGGGTGCTGGCGCTGAGCGGGGCGGGCGCCGCTGCAAAAACGGTGGTGTTCTGGCAGGAGGGATTTCCGGCGGTTGACACCGCGGCGCCGGCGCGGCGCGCGATGGAGCAGGCGCTGGCGGTCGGGGATGCAGCCGGCCAGGAGGTCGTGTTCGCCGACGTGGAGGAACTGGGGCGGGCGGGAACCCTCGACGGCACGGACCTGCTGGTGCTTCCTTATGGATCGGCCTTTCCGGAGCCGGATTGGGCGGCGATCCACCGGTATCTCGAAAGCGGCGGGAACCTGTTGGTGCTGGGAGGGCGGCCGTTCGGGGTCACGGTGGCGGCTCGGGCGGGCGCGTTTGAAATCCGCGAAGCGGCCGGAGCGTACGAGCGGCGCATGGGAATCCGGAACAGCTATCCATTGCCCGCGGTGCCCAACGGGGAGTTCACGTGGCGAGAAGGGTATGGGCAGTTCCCCGCCCTGAAGCTGAAGCCGGCGCGGTGTTTCGCGCTCGAAGGGCGGCTCAGCGGACTGGGCTATCTGCGGGACGGGCGCGGAGACGCACTGGCGGCGCCGGTGGTCGTGATGGATCACACCCAGGGAGGGCGGTGGGTGATGGCGGACTTCACGCCCGAAGAGGGGTTTTGGGAGACGCAGGATGGGCGCGCACTGATGGGGGCGGCAGCGGCTTACGCGCGGCAGGGAGCGGCGATTTTTTCGGTCGAGATGACCTACTCGACATACCGGCCGGGGGAGACGCCGGAGGCGGTCGTCCATTTGCGGCGCGGGCTCAAAGGAGGCGCGCAGGGCGCGGCGAAGGTGAAGCTGGAGGTGGTCTCCGGAGCGGGCGTGGCCGCGAAAGCGGAGGTGGAGTGCGAGGGTAAGGCGACGGATGCGCCAGTGGTATTTCCGGCGTCGCTCGGGCCGGGCTTTTACCGCCTGCGCGCGACGTATGAGGACGCGGCGGGAAAGGCGCGCGAGTATTACGGAAACGGGTTTTGGATTGAGGACCAGGCGGAACTCGAGGCCGGGCCGTGGCTCGGGGCTGCGGGGGATTTTCTGACGTGGGACGGCAAGCCATTCTTTCCTGTTGGGACGAACTACTTCAGCACCGAAGAAAACGGGTGGGATTTTTCGGGGCCACGGAACGCAGCCGTGTGGGAGGACGACTTTGCGGCGATGGAGCGGCACGGAGTGAGCATGGTGCGGACGGGGGTGTGGAGCGGGCAGTTTAAGTTTCTGGACGCGGCGACCGGGGCGGTGACGGAGCGGTTTTTGCGGAACCTGGAGGCGTACTTGCGGTGTGCGCGGAAGCATCACATCGCGGTGAACTTCACGTTCTTCGCCTTCGATCCCCAGACGACATTGCGGATGCGGGGGAGCGCGTCCGCGATGCGGCTGGCGGGTACGAATCCGTACCTGGATCCGGTGACGATCCGGGCCGAGCAGAACTACATGCTGTCGATCGTAAGCCGTTTCCGCGGAGCGCCGGATATGAGTTGGGATCTGATCAATGAGCCGAGCTTCTCCAACCCGGATCATCTGTGGCGGGGCAACACGCCGAACGGGGACCCGGCGGAGAGCGAAGCGTGGCGGAAATGGCTGGAGGCGCGCTACGGAGAGACAGGGCGGCTGGCGGCAGCCTGGTCGGAGAGTCCGGACCAGGTGCGCGGGTTCGGGGCGGCTCCGCTGCCTTCGGCGCACGACTTGTCGCCCGACATGGAAGGTGGGAACACGGGGCAGCAGCGGGCGCTCGATTACAACCTGTTCGCGCAGCAGATGTTCTCCGGGTGGGTGAAGCAGATGGTGGAGGCGATCCGGGCAATGGGAAGCACGCAGGTGGTGGACGTGGGGCAGGACGAGGGAGGGGTGCAGAACCGGGTGCTGAACCAGTTTTATGCGGCGTCGGGGCTGGGATTCACGACAAACCATACCTATCGCCAGAACGACGCGTTGCTGTGGGATTCGCTGGCGGCGAAGGCGCCGGGTATTGCCAACATTATCGGGGAGACAGGATACCAGCCGGTCATTCTTCCGAACGGGGCGTGGCAGTATGACGAGTTGACCGGGATGAAGCTGCTGGAGCGGAAGTGGGCATATTCGTTCACCGCGGGCAACAGTGGGTTCATGACATGGGACTGGGACCGCGAAGTGTACTTCGGGATGCTGCGCAGCGACGGGAGCCAAAAGCTGTGGGTGCCGATGATGGAGGCAATGGGGGAGTTCGCGCGGCGGGCGCAGGGGTTTGCAACGCGACTGGTGCAGCCTGACGTGGCGCTGGTGCTGCCGCAATCGCTGCAGCTTTCGACGTTGAACGCGCTGGCGATTCAGGCCGAGCAGAGTGCCGTGCGGGCGATGTACGGGTATGCGCGGGCGGAGGCATATGCCGTGGGAGAGCGGCAGATCGAGAATCTGGGGCAGCCGAAGTTGATCCTGCTGCCGTCGCCATGGATCCTGAGCGAGACGGCGTGGCAGGGGATTATGGAGCGGGTGAAGGCCGGGGCGACCTTGTTGGTGACCGGGCCCTTTGACGACGATGCGCATTTCCACGCCACCGGGCGGGCCGCGGCGATCGGGATTCGGGGTGGGATGGCGAGGATGCTCGAGAGGTCGGCGACGATGGAGTGGCCGGGAGGGCGCGAGCGCCTGACATTCAGCGGCGCCAAGACGGGGTATCTGGAGAAGCTGGCGCTGCCCGGAGGGGCAACGTTGGCGGAGGTCGCAGTCGGACAGGGGCGCGTGTTGGCGGCGGCGCTGCCGGTGGAATGGAACGACAATCTGGAAGCGACGGGGGCGCTGTACCGGTATGCCTTGAAACGGGCCGGAGTTGCGCCGGTATACACGACCGAGTTGCAGGACGCCGACGTGCTGATCTCGCCGGAGCAGTTTCCGGAGGCGACGCTGTACACGGTGGTGGTCGAAGGGAGTTCGCCAACGACGGTGGGCTTCCGGGACGCCGCAAGCGGCAAGGAGCTTTCCGGGCTCGTGGATGCGGGCCGGGCGGCGATGGTGCTGGTCACCAAGACCGGCGGCGTGGCGGCGTCGTATGGGTGGAGCGGGACGCGTTGAGATAGGGAGCGGTTAGGCCGGCCGGCGTTGGGTGTCGCGAGAATGAGTCATCGCCGACAGGGTCGCGCCACCGGGCTACGGCTGCCCCCCGTGGAGTTGTTCGAAGGCCTTGAGGTAGCGGGCGGTGTGGGAGTTTTTGGGGTTCCAGCGCGGGGTGGCCGGGTCGTCGGCGACCATCATGAGGGCGACGGCGACGGCGCGGTCCACGCGGGCCATGTTCGAGTAGTCGACCTTTTGCCACTCATCGCCGAGGCCGTGGTAGTCGGGATAGTCAAAGGCGACGCAGAGCGTGTGGGCGGGGATACCAGCGTCGGCGAGCTTCTGGTTGTCGGAGCGGGAAAAGTAGGCGTCGCTTGCCTCGGCGTTGCGGTAGACCTTGACGCCGGTGAGCTTGCCGGCTTTGACCAGAATGTCGGAGAGAGTGGAGTAGCCGAAGCCGGTGAGGCTGGCGGTGCCGACCTGGGGGCCGTCTGTCGAGTCGGTGCGGCCGACCTGTTCAAGGTTGAGATCGGCGACGGTTCGAGCTAGCGGAAAGAGCGGATGGGCGGCGTAGTAACGGGAGCCGAGCTCACCCTTCTCCTCGCCGAAGAATGTCATGAAGACAAGCGAGCGGCGGGGCCGGGGACGGGCGGCGGCGAGCGCCTGGGCGAGTTCGACAACAGAGACGGTCCCGCTGCCGTCGTCGTTGGCGCCGTTGTAAATGCGGTCGCCTTCGCCGGATTTCTTCATCCCGATGTGGTCGTAATGGGCAGTAACCATTACGTAGGTGGACTTGAGCGCAGGGTCGGAGCCGCGGAGGACTGCGACGACATTTCTCAGCGTGAAGGGGGTTTTGAGTGGCTCGGGCGCAGTGAGGGTGACGGTGGCGGTGCCGGCACCGGGAGGGAGTGAATCAAACAGCGCCGAGAGGGCGGGGCTGTGGACCGCGACACGCGGGGTAGCCTGCCGGGCGGAGGCCGAGTCCGGAGAGGCATCGACGAGGCGTTCACCGGAGCCGAGCATTTCGGATTCGCCGACCAGAAGCAGGAGCGTCGGCTTGGCATCACTGAGGAGGTGGAAGGCGGCCTGAATACCTTTGAGGCCCCGGTGAGGCGCTTGGGCGATGACGACGCGGCCGTCGAGGTCCGTGGGCTTGACGGCGGCGAAGGAGGAGGGATCGGCGAGATCGAGTTTGAAGACCGGGGCGGCGGTGAGGGAAAGGCCGGAGGCGAGGGAGAGGGAGGCGCCGTCGGGACCGGCCTCGACGCTGCGGCCCTGATATTCAAGTTTGAGGGAGAAGCCCTCCTTGTTGGGCGTAAGCTGGACCATCGACGCGGTTTGAAAGTAGCCGTCATTGCCACCAGGTTCGAGGCCCGCGCGGCGGAACTCGCTGGCGATGTATTCCGCGGCGACGTCGAGGCCCGGCGAAGGGGTATCGCGGCCCTGAAGTGCGTCGGAGGCCAGGAACGAGAGGCGGGCCCGGAGGCGGGAGGCTGAGATGCGCCCTGTAACGGCGCGCTCGGCGGCATTGAGCGCGGGTGCCTGCGGCGAGGCGCTCCACGACAGGGAGGAAGCGGCGAGGGCCAGGGTAAGGATCTTTACCATGAAGACATAATTCTACCGTCTTCGGCCGTCTATCCCGGCGTCGCGCCGCTCATCAGAAATCGGTCGAGCCATGCGGCCGTTGGACCTAGTCTCCATGGTGGAAGGAGACTCATGAAACTGACAACTCTGATTCTGATGTCTCTGGCATTCGCGGCGGGGACGCGGGCCGGAGAGATGGTGAAAACGCCGGCAGCCTTCGCAGTGAAGGTAAGGGGACACGGAAAACCGGTGCTGCTGATACCGGGACTGTCATCGTCGGGAGCGGTTTGGGACGGGACGGTGGCACACCTGTCGGAACATTATGAATGCCACGTGTTCACGCTGGCGGGATTCGCTGGCCAGCCGCGGATCGGGGAGCCCTTTCTCGAAACGGTGCGGAACGCGATGGCGGACTACATCCGACAGATGAAGCTGGACCGTCCGATCATAATCGGTCACAGCCTCGGCGGGTTTCTGGCTCTGTGGCTGGCGGCGAAGAATCCGGAGCTTCCGGGCCCCTTGGTGATCTTGGACGCAGTGCCGTTCCTTCCGGCCGTTTTCAACCCTACCGCGACCGCGGAGAGCACGAAGCCGATGGCCGAGCAGATGAGGACCGGGATGGCGGCGGGCGGCGAGGCGTTCCTGAAGCAGTCGGCGGCGGCGGTGAAGAAGATGGTGGCGGGCAAGGAAAACTTTGACCTCGTAATGTCGTGGGCGGAGACAACGGATCCGGTGGCGGCGGCCGATGGAATGTATGACATGTTCACCACCGACCTGCGCCTGGATGTGGCAGCCATAACCGCTCCGGTACTGGTGCTGGGCACGTGGGTCGCCTACCGGGATAACGATGCGGACACCGAAACACGGGGGCAGGTTGAGAAGAACTTCATCTCGCAGTATGCTCGGTTGAACGGCGTGAAGATCGCGCTGGCCGATCATGCGAAGCATTTCATCATGCTGGACGATGCGAGCTGGTTTTACCGGCAGTTGGATGCGTTTCTGGCGCCGGAGCGCTGAGCGGGGCGAGGCGGCGGGCGATGGTGAGTGAGCGGCGGCGGCGGATCTATCTTACCTGCCAGATCCTGGGTTGGTCGGCGCACGGACTGATCAACCTGGGATTTGCGACTCTGGCGGGACAGTCTGGCTGGCCCATAGTAGCCTCGATCGCTCTGCTCGATGGTGCGGCGGGCTACTCGACGCACTTGTTGCGGGCGTGGATGCATCGGCACCGATGGCTGTCGCTGCCGATGGCGCGGGTGGCGCCACGGGTGTTGGTGGGGAGCCTGGTCTGCGGAGCGGGGGTGACGCTGGCCGGAACAATCACCTCGCTGTTCGTGTTTCATTTCAACCGCAATCCGGACTGGAACTGGATCAATATCGTTCCGATCTTCTTTTTGTGGAGCGTGGTGGTGTTTCTCTGGGCCGTCATCTATGTGGGAGTGCACTATCTGGAGGGCCTCAACGACGCGCGCCTGGAACAGTTGCGGCTGGCTGTAGCGGTGAAAGATTCCGAGTTGCGGGCGCTGCTGAACCAGCTCAATCCGCATTTCATGTTCAACTGTCTGAATAGCCTGCGGGCGCTGATCGTTGAGGACCCCGGACGGGCACAGACGATGGTGGACGAGCTGTCGAGCGTTCTGCGGTATTCACTGCGGTCCGCGCGGTTGGAGACCGTGCCGTTTGAGGATGAGCTCGGCGCCATCCAGGCCTATCTGAAGCTGGAGGCGATCCGGTTCGAGGACCGGCTGAGGGTGAGCATGGACATCGACCCCGCGTCGCTGGGTTCGGCCATTCCCCCAATGCTGGTGCAGTCGCTGGTGGAAAACGGAGTGAAGCACGGAGTCTCTCGCCTGGAAGCGGGCGGCGAGATCCGCCTCGTGTCGCGCGTCGAGGAGCGCGCACTTCGGATCCAGGTAGTGAATAGCGGGCAGCTTGTGGCGGCGGGGGTGGGAACCAGGATCGGTATTGAGAACGCGAGGGAGCGGCTGCGTCTTATGTACGGTGAGGCGGCGACACTGGCGCTGAGAAACCTCGACGGCGCGTTTGTGATCGCCGAGGTATCGGTACCGTTGCGGGGTGCTGACGCGTGACGGCGCTGATCGTCGACGACGAGCGGCTGGCGCGCGCGGAGCTGAGACGGCTTCTGGCGGCGCATCCGGAAGTAGAGATTGCGGGCGGGGCGCGGGATGCGGCCGAGGCGGCGGAGATGACGGCGCGGCTGCGGCCGGAACTGCTGTTTCTGGACATTCAGATGCCCGGGCGGAACGGGTTCGAATTTCTCGAGTCGCTCGACGGCGTACCACTGGTTATCTTCACGACGGCCTACGACGAGTATGCGCTGCGCGCGTTCGAGGTAAGCGCGGTGGACTATCTGCTAAAGCCGGTGACGGCGCCGAGGCTGGCGGCGGCACTCGAACGAGCGCGGCGGCGCGGGGGCACCGTGCGGGCGGCGGGGCCGCGGGACAGAATCTTCGTCAAAGACGGGGAGCGGTGCTGGTTTGTGCGGCTGGGCGAAATCACGCTGCTCGAGTCGGAAGGCAACTACACGCGCCTGTATTTCGGCGCGAACCGGCCGCTGGTGGCGCGGTCGTTGAATTACCTGGAGGAGCGGCTGAACCCAGCAGAGTTTTTCCGGGCGAGCCGGAAGCACATTTTGAACCTGCGGCGGGTCGCAGCGATTGATCCCTGGCCGTCGGGAGGGCTCTTGGTGAAGCTGGACAATGGGTGCGAGGTGGAGATGTCGCGGAGGCAGTCGCAAAGATTCAGGGAACTGATGAGCCTATGAAGGCGGCCAAGGACGGGAGTGGGATTCTGAACCTGCCGGACCGGGAGGCGTGGGCGGCGTGGCTGGAAGCCGAGCACGCGCGGAGCGCAGGGATTTGGCTGCGGATGGCGCGGAAGGGATCGACGAAGCGGTCGGTGAGCCACCCGGAGGCACTCGATGAGGCGCTTTGTTACGGCTGGATCGATGGGCAAAGAAAAGCCGAAACCGGTGAGACATGGCTGCAGCGATTCGTGCCGCGGGCGCGGAGGAGCCTGTGGTCGCAGTTGAACCGGGAGCACGCCGAGCGGTTGGAGGCCGCGGGGCGGATGAAGGCCGCGGGGCGGGCCGAGATGGAGCGGGCGCGCGCCGACGGGCGATGGGAGGCGGCCTATGCCGGGCAGCGGAAGACCGAGGTGCCGGAGGAGCTGAAAGCGGCGCTGGCACGGAATCCGAAAGCGCGGGAATTCTACGAAAAGCTGGACTCGCGGAACCGATATGCGATTCTGTTCCGGATCCAGACGGCGCGGCTGGCCTCGACGCGAACGCGGAAGATCGAAGAGTTCGTAGCGATGCTGGAGCAGGGGCGCAAGCTCCACCAGTGACTGCGGGGCTCAGGAAAAAGACAGCGCGGCGAAGCTGACCACGCTCTGGCGGTCGATGTTCCACTGCTCGTAGTGCCGGAGCGAACCGCGTGCGCCGGGGACAGCCTTGAGGAATGTATAAAGAGGCGAGGAGCCACACCATTTCAGGTCGTCCTGGTTCTCGCGCACCTGTTCCCAGAATTCGTTGGCATTGCCCTGGACAACGCTGGAGATGCGCCGCCGGTCGCGGCGCTCCACTTCGGTCATTCCGTCCTGACCGGCAATGGCTGCGACAGGGTCACCGTAGCGGCGTCCCATGTGGGCCATGTCGATGCCGAGGACCCAAAAGAGCCGGCTCGCATCGCGGCTGCCGATTTCACCGAGCGATTCGAGGAATCGCTTCACGGCTTCGGTGTCTTCGGGCATGCCGCCCTGATAGAGGCTGCGGCCGAAGGCGCCGCACAGGATCGGTAGGATGCGGATGTCGGGGCCGAAGATGTGCTGGAGAAAGAGAACCTGAAACTCGATGGAGTGTTCGATGGCGTGGCAGTAATCTTCCATCCGAACGGCATCGGGCGCGCGGGAAGCGAGTTCTTCGGCGAGGGCGGTGTCAGTGACGGCCTGGCCGAGGGGGGTGACGAAATTTTTGCGCGTCAGGCCGAAGCGGTCCGGCTCGCCGTAGTGGGACGTTCCGAGGATGACGAACGTTCGGCCGCGGTAGTGTTCAGGGAGTCCACCGTAGGCTTCGCGGTAGGTCCGCCAGCCGCCAAAAGGACTGACGTGCGGGGCGGCGATGCCGAGCAGGGGGGACTCATCGCGGGGCGCACTCCCTTCAAGGTATTCGGCAAGCTCGGCACGGGCTTCGTCGGGGACATCGGGATACGCGGCGCCGGCGTGGCTGGGCGGGCGTACCGAGGCGGATGCGAACTCGCGGAGGCGTTCCTGGCGCATCGCGTCGAAGTTCTCATCGTCCAGGAAGCCGGCGGCGCTAAGCATTTCGACCATTTGTTTTTCCAGTTCGCCGACCTGGATGTCGCCGGTTGCCTCGACGAGGCTGGCGCGGAGATCGAGTTCGGTCTTTTCGCCGTCGAAACAATCGAGGCTGGCGACAAGCGGAGGCGGAACGAGGAGGATGGCGTCGCTGAATCTATATGTGTCGCGGATGAGGAGACCGGGGCGTTCGGGGTCCTGGGAGGGGAAGAAATCGAGGCCCGGGCGGAGCCGCGGAAGCTCATGTGACATCTCTTCCATGATCGCATTGCAGCCAAGGGGGCCGAGGAAGCGGAAGCCGGCAATCACGGGCGGGCACTGAGAAATTGAGCTTGTTGGCGTCCCCAGGGGGATTCGAACCCCCGTTATCGCCGTGAAAGGGCGGTGTCCTAGGCCGGGCTAGACGATGGGGACGCAGGGCGGAAAACGCTGATAATTCTACTCTAACCGGGGGATGGGGCCGGCGTCAATCGCCGACGGCGGGTGCTAGCGGGAGGCTTCCGAGTTGTCGGCGAAGCAAGTGTGGACAGCAGCCGGGGTGAACTCGCCGGCGACGGCCGCGGGGATATCGGATTCAGCCAGCCGGTGAAACTCGAACTCGATCGGGTTGGCGGGATCGGAGTGGGAGACGTGCGCCAGGAGGTAGCCGTAAACGTTGGTCTCGGCGGCGCGGGCCCGCGATGCGTCCGGAGGGAGGGCGTAGCGGACGGCGCCGGCCGTGCCGATGATCCAGCCGGGCAACACGGCATCGTGGGCCTGGTTGTCTTCGGTATTGAAGATTCCGTCCATAAAGAAATGGGAGTGGCTGGCAAGAATGTAGACCGGTTTATGGGACTGGCGGTTGAGGGCGAGAAGACGCTGGTAGATCTCGGCGCCGCTCTGGCGTGCGGCTGGGGCGTCGGCCATGCTGTGGTGGGTGGCGAGGCTACCGGGCAGTGCCTGGTGCATGCCGGCGACGACGGCGCGGATGGAGGGGTTGGAGGCGTCGCGGGCAATCAGGGCTTCGGCCCAGGCCAACTGCTGGGCGTCGAACTGGTCCGGGGAACCGTTGTCGAAGTTGATGAAATCGATGCCGTCGACCACCCAGTGATACCAGGCGCGGACGGCGTGGTCCTGGGGGTTGTCGGCGAGGCGCTGGGCACGGATAGGTGGGGCGTTGAGCCAGTCGGCAAACTGAGCGACATAATCGGCGCGGGTCTTGGGAGGGATGAGCTCGTGGTTGCCGATCCCGAGGTAGACGGGAGTCGCCCCGAAGGGATCGAGCTGGTGCTGGATGAAGTCGGGCCAGGCTGAGGTGAGATAGGCGATGATGGTGGCGCGGGGGTGGGTCTGCCGGTAGTCCTGATCGAAGTCGTAGATGGCCCGGAAGTCGCCGAGGTGCCAGTAAAACGCGGCCTGATGGGAGAGCGCGCCGGCGGCGATGGCGGGCATGACGATGTCGCCGCAGTTGCGGGAATCGCCAGAGACGGCGAAGTTCCAGTCGGCGGGGCTCTGGGCGAATGAGGCGGGAACAACCAGAAGTCCGAGACAGAGCGACGCGAGGAGAGCGGGGGACCGCGGATTCATCTTCACAGTCTAGCCCGGCGGAGGGCCGGTGCGAGAGTTGCGGGGACTCCAAACGCCATGGCGACGGGTTTGACATCTGGTGGAAACTGGGAGCGGTGATGGGGATTCCAATGCGGCTGGCATTGGCGGCGGCGGCCGTGGCCGCCGGGGCGTGGGGACAGAGCAGCGCCTTCGCCCCGGAGACGCCGGCGGCCACGGCGGCGCGCGATGTCACCTGGCAGAGTTTGGCATCGAACATCGCGAGCGACCAGAAAATGATCTGGTTGTTTCCGGCGAGCGTCATTCATGGGCGGCACTGGAAGCCGGTGCTGGCGGTCACGGCGGCGACCGCAGCGCTGGTGGCGCTCGATCCGGTGGACACGCCGTATTTCAAAAAGACGTCGAACTTTCACTGGGTCGATCACACAATGAGCGGAGCCGGCACGCAGATGGGGTTGGCTCTGTTTCCGGCGGCGTTCCTGGTGGGAGGTCTGGCGGCGCGGAACCCGCGGGCGGCGAAGACGGCGCTGTTCATGGGCGAGTCGCTCCTGGACGTTGAGATTCTGACGTCGGTGATGAAGGGCATCGACCGGCGCCTGAGGCCGGAGGTCGTGCCGGTGAATGGAAACTACTCGGCGACGTGGTTCAAGGACAACAGCAAGTCCTGGTGGCGGGGGTCGGGGAGTTTCCCGTCGGGTCATACGATCGCGGCGTTTGCGATTGCCACGGTGCTGGCGCGGCGCTACCCCGAGCACCCGTGGATCCGGTACACCGCCTACGGGACAGCCGCGCTGATCGGATTTTCGCGGGTGGCCCTGCTGTCGCATTTTCCCTCGGATGTTTTCATGGGGGCGGTGCTGGGGTATTCAGTGAGCCGATTCGCAGTTTTGCGGTAAATCGGGGGCTAAAGCTCTCAGGCGGGGAGTCCGATGAACCAAGCAGGAGAACTGGTGCCGCAGAACGAAACAACGTCCAGACTGCCGGACCGGCTGGCACGGGTTCCAGCCTTCCCCCCAGTCGCCGCCAAGTTATTGGGAATGCTGTCCCGGGAAGGGGTGAGCCTGGGCGAGGTGGCTGAATGGATCGCCACCGATCCGATCTTCAGCAGCCGGATTCTGCAGTATGCCAACTCGGTGGAGTTCGGCGGGGCGCAGCCGGTGACGAGCCTGAAGCACGCCCTGATCATGCTCGGCTTCGACCGGACGCGGAAGCTGGCGCTGTCGTTGGCCATGGCGGCGTATCTGCAAACCGCCTTGAAGGCGCGGCATCTACGCCGCTGCTGGCGGCACACCATCGCCTGCGCGTTAATCGCCGATGCGATGGCGCGCGCCTGCGGGCAGTTCGAGGAGCAGGCCTACACGGCCGGCATTCTGCACGACGTGGGGAGGCTCGGGTTGCTCGTCGCCTACCCGTTCGAATACGAGGAGACGATCCGGTTTGCGGCCGAGCGCTCGCTCGACATGTTGGACTACGAGCGGGAGCGGTTTGGCGTGGATCACGCCGAGGCGGGCAGGATGTTGGTGGAACGGTGGAAACTCCCTGACCCGTTTCCCCTCATCGCGGGGCGCCATCACGACCGGGTGGAGGGGCTGGAACTGGATCTGCTCGCGCTCATCTCGCGGGCCTGCCGCGCAGCCGACGCTCTGGGCTTCGATGTAACGCAACCCCTGCGGCCGCAAACGCTGGAGGAGATTTTCGAGGGGCTGCCGGCAACGGCGGTGCGCCGGCTGTTGAGCGAGTCGGATAAGTGGCGGGAACAGATCGAGAACCGCATCGCCAGCTATGAATCGACCGGCACGGAGCCGCAGATGGAGCCTGCGCCGGAAGGAAAAGTCGAGGAAGTGGAACCGACTGACGGATTCGGGGTCGACATCCCCACGGCGCCTGCGGCCGGACCGGAGACCTCGCCCATGAATTTGACGATGTGGAAACTAGCCGCGGCGTTAGCGGTGGCGGCCGGAGTGTTGGCCGCCTGGCTGACGCGGTAGCGAATGCCGGTTAGATGACGTCGACGCCCATGCTGCGGGCCGTGCCTTTGACCGAGTTCACGGCGCCGGCTATGTCGAAACAGTTCAGGTCGGGCATTTTCAGCTTGGCGATTTCCTCGACCTGCTTCTCGGTGATCTTGCCGACTTTGGTCTTGTTGGGCTCAGCCGAGCCTTTGGCCAGCCCGCAGGCCCGCTTGATCAGCACAGGCACAGGCGGCGTTTTGGTGATGAAGGTAAAGGAGCGGTCGGAGTAAATCGTGATCACCACCGGGATGATCAGTCCTTCCTGGTCCTTGGCGGAGGTCTTAGCGTTGAACGCCTTGCAGAACTCCATAATGTTCACGCCCTGGGGACCGAGGGCGGTGCCGACCGGGGGAGCCGGCGTTGCTTTGCCGGCGGGAATCTGCAACTTTACTTGCGCGGTTACTTTCTTTGCCATTGCGGGATCCTAAATCTTCTCTACCTGAAGGAAATCGAGTTCGACCGGGGTGGCGCGGCCGAAGATGGTGACCAGCACGCGCAGAGTGTTGCGCTCCGGATTGACCTCGTCGACTTTGCCGGAGAAGGTGGCGAATGGGCCGTCGATGATGCGGACGGTTTCGTTCTTCTCGAAACTGAGTTTGGGACGCGGGCGTTCGGCCGAGGTGGCCTGGCGATAAAGAATCTGGTTCACCTCGTCGGCCGTCAGCGGTACCGGGTTGTTGCCGCCCCCCACGAAACCGGTGACGCGCGGTGTGTCCTTTACCTCATGCCAAAGCTGATCGCTCATCTCCATTTCGACGAGCACGTAGCCGGGATAAAGCAGGCGCTTGCTTGTGACCTTTTTTCCGCCGCGAAGTTCGATCACTTCCTCGGTGGGGATGAGAATCTGGCCGATTTTGTCGTCAAAGCCGAACGCCTCGGCGCGGCTGCGCAAGGAGTCGGCGACTTTCTGCTCGAAGCCCGAGTAGGTGTGGATGATGAACCACTTCTTGTTGGACGGAGGCAGCGGCGCAGCTTCGGCGGGAAGCGGCTCGGCGGCAATCGCGTCATCGGGAGCGGCTGCCTCGGCGTGTGCCTCCGCCTCGGGAGCCTCCGCCTCGGGAGCCTCGAGCTCCGGGGCCTCAGCTTCGGCGAAGTCTTCCGCCGGAGACGCACCCGTTTCTATATCAGGAATAATCTTTTCTTCTTCCATGTTCCGGTCCGGGCGGTCTATTTCGTCAGCGAGTCGAAGAGCCGGGTGACAGTCGAATTCACAACCGAGTCCACTACGAAGAAGTAGGCGGCGAAAGCGAAGACGGCGATGATGACGACCAGTGTCGTGTCGCGAACCTGTTTCGTCGAGGGCCAGGACACCTTGCGCATTTCCATGCGCAGGTCATCGATGTAGGCGCGGACCTGACCGGGCCAAGCCAGGGCGCGGCCGCCCAGACTCTTGGGCTCTTCGTTAGCTTGTGCGATTGCCATAGTGCCTTCTTCGTTGCCGCTCCGGGCGGCGGGTGACTGGCAGGGGCGGAGGGATTCGAACCCCCACTCGCGGTTTTGGAGACCGCTGGTCTGCCGTTAAACCTACGCCCCTGGACTCATTCTGAGGCTCAGATTCAATTCTACTTGATTTCCTTATGGGGCTGGTGCTTGCGGCAGAACGGGCAGAACTTTTTCAGCTCGATGCGTTCGGTAGTGGTCTTCTTGTTCTTTGTTCCGCTGTAGTTCTTGCGCTTGCACTCACCGCACTGCAGCGTGATGATTTCTCGAGGCATAAATAACTCCTTTTCGGCTCCGGCGCGGGCTCAGGCGTAAATCTCACTCACCGTCCCGGCGCCCACCGTCCTGCCGCCCTCGCGAATTGCGAAGCGCAGCCCCTTGTCCATGGCCACCGGCGTGATCAGCTCCACTTCCAGCGTCACGTTGTCCCCCGGCATCACCATCTCCATCCCTTCCGGCAACTGCGCCACGCCCGTCACGTCCGTCGTCCGGAAGTAGAACTGCGGCCGGTACCCCTTG
>DAIDHC010000014.1 GCA_027452065.1 Bryobacterales bacterium | reverse complement strand
TTGTGCAGCAGCAGCGGATTGCCCGCGATCGGCAGCACCACAACGTCCATCCTGCCGTCGTTGTCGTAATCGCCCGCGCAGCCCCCGCGATAGGAGTTGTCGGGAACTTCCGGATACCGGTATTCGGGCTTGAAAACCCCGCCGTCGTTTCGAAGGATGACAAATGGCTGATCGTAGTGCGGCGACAGCGGGTATACGTGCCCGTTCGCCGACCAGAAGTCCCGCCACCCGCGGTTTTCAAAATCCACAAACCCGCACGCCCATCCCAGATACGGCTTGGTGGCGGAGGCCACTCCGGCCGGAGCCGAGATTTCGTCGAAATACCCCGAGCTGTCCTGCCGGAACAACGGGAAGTAATCGTCGAAGAACGTCGTTGTGAGAACGCCCAGGCTTCCCCGGTTGTCGTAATCCCCCACCGCCACTCCCATGTTCGATTGCGCGTGCCCGTCGGCGCTGTAGGCCACGCCGCGATCCAGCCCCGATTCCTCGAACACGCCGTTGCCTTTATTCAGAAAGAGAAAGTTCGGATCCGAATCGTTCGCCACGAACAAATCGATCTTGCCATCCTGGTTGAAATCGTCGAACACCGCCGTAAAGCCGTGCGCCGGCCTCGTCCCCGCCAACCCCGCGCGCTTCGTCACGTCGGTGAACGTTCCGTCTCCCTTGTTGTGGTAGAGCACTCCGTGCCCGCCCTTTAATCCGATCGGCCCGCAGAATGCCGGTATCCCCATGTACGGGCAAACCGGCGCCGGATCGTTCAGTGAAATCGCATGAACGTCCATGTAGCTGGCGATATAAAGATCGAGGAACCCGTCTCCGTCGAAGTCGCCGAACGCGCTCCCGGTGTGCCATTCCACGGCGCGCCCCAGCCCGGCCGCGGCGCCCACTTCGGTGAATGTCCCGTTCCCGTTGTTTCGGAACAGCAGGTCCACGCCGATCGTCGTGATCAAAATGTCCGGAAATCCGTCGTTATTGAAGTCGGCGGCGTTCGCCCCGGTGCCCCAATAGGGATTGAAAAGCCCCGCCCGCTCCGTCACGTCTTCGAACTTCCCGTTGCCCAAATTCCGGAACAGGTAAACCCCGCCCGCCTTGGCCGGCCCCGGCGCCTGCCCGCCCACCACGCGCCGAAGCCCTTCCATGTCGCCGCCGTTGACGATGAGCAGGTCCATCAACCCGTCGCCGTCATAATCCAGCCACGCGGCCCCGCTTCCGTTTGCCTCCGGGATCCACCGCTTTTCCGGCCCGCCGCAGCGCATCACGGCGCGGATGCCGGAGGCCCGCGCCACCTCTTCGAAACGAATTGCCGCCGGGTTCGCCGCCAGCAGCAGAATCGCCGCCGCGCTCAGCGCCAGCAGCGCTGAAGCCATCACGCGCCGGAGCCCCATGCCTACGCTTCCACCGGCGGCCCGGCGCACCGCGCCCGTCCCGTCCATTCTGCACACACCGTCGCCGCGCCTTCGTTCATTGCGGAGGTTGCCGGGACCCCTCCCGGCACTTCATTATATTGCAGGATTCCCCGGGGAACGAACCATCGGATAATGGGAGAGATGTCGCAGCGTCCGCTCCCCTACGCTCTCTTCGCCGTGCTCCTGGCCGCCCAGGCGTGCCTCGCCCAGAGCGCCTCCGCCGGCGGCTCCAGCGTCGAGACCCTCTACGGCGAAGCCAAAGCCGCGCAGGCCCGCGGCGATACGGCAACCGCGATCGCCCGCTACCAGGAGATCCTCCGCGCCGCTCCCGGCCTCGGCGCCGCCTATAACAATCTCGGCGCTCTCTACTTCGCCCAGCGCCAGTACCGCCAGGCGGCGGCTGTGCTCGAACGCGGCCTGAAAGTCGATCCGGCCATGCCCTCGGCCGTGGCGCTGCTCGGCATCTCGCTGTTCCAGATGGGCGATTATGAGCCGGCCAAAGCCCGCCTCGAAACCGTGCTTCGCGCCAACCCCGCCGACGCGACCGCCCGCATGTATCTGGTAAAAGCCCTCATCAAGCTCAACGATTTCGAGTCCGCCTCGGCGCAGCTTCATCAACTGGCGAAAACTCAACCCGCCAACCAGGAAGTCTGGTATCTGCTCGCCAAGGTTTACATGAAGCTCTCCGAGCAGGCGATGGCCCGGATCAATTCCATCGACCCCCATTCGGTTCTCGCCCACCAGCTCTCGGCTGAAATGATGGAAGCCATGAACAACTACGACGGCGCCGTGGTCGAGCTCACCAAGGCCGTCGAGCTCGCACCGCGGCAGGCCGGATCGCATTACAAGCTCGGCGATGCCTATTGGAGCATGTCCCAATGGGATCAGGCCGCCGCCCAGTTCCGCGCCGAGCTCGACATCGATCCCCGCAATTGCATGGCCCAGGAAAAGCTGGGCAACATTCTGCTCCAGAAAAACGGCGGGGAGGCCGAAGCTCTCGCCGACGCCAATAAAGCGCTCGCCATGTGCCCCGGTCTCACCGAGGCCCGCGTGGACCGCGCGCGCGCCCTCATCGCCTTGAACCGCAATGCCGAGGCGGTGGCCGACCTCGAGGCCGCCGTCAAGGCCGACCCCTCCGACTCCCGGACCCACTTCCTCCTCGCCAAGGCCTATCGCGCCGCCGGCCGCATGAAGGAAGCCCAGACCGAAATGCAGACCTTCAGCAAGCTCGAACAGAGTGCCCGCGAGGCCACCGCCGAGCGCGCCCGCGAGGTCATCCGGAACAAGGAAAGCGCCCACTAAGGAGCCGGCGCACCCTCCACCACGCCCAGCATCAACAGTAGGCCGTGTTTCAGTTGCAGCTCCTGCCCGGACGACTGAAATTTCGACGCGTGTTGCGGGCTGTCGTCCACCTGCAGCGTCACCCCGTCGAGTCCCACCACGTCCCCCGCCTTCGCCACCACCCGCTCCCGTTCCGTTGACGTGGGCATCATCGCCGCCCGGATCGAAAGGGGCAGCGTCATCTTCTTCCCGTTCGCCACCGCCTGGTCGAAGGAGATGGCGACTGAATTCGCATCCACCGCCCGCAACTCCCCGATCACCACATCGCCAAGGATCAGCTTGCGGCCGTTCGGCAGAACCACATCCGCCATAACCTTCGTCCGCACCTTCTCGCCCACCTTGGCCTTCTTGGTCTTGATGGTGTTTTCCAGCTCCACCTGCACAAACCGGCCCGGAGATTGCGCCGGCGCCAGTGCCGCCCAGCACAATGTGGCGGCCGCCAGCCGCCGGAAGATTCTAAGCCGCATGACTGTCTCCTAATTTTCCGGCGCCGATTTCGTGCCGGTCAGTGTGGCGTATCGATCGTTCTCGATCTTCGCCTTGTCCCGTAACCCCTGCCTTCGATATACCTGGGCGAGCATGTAATGCACCGGGGCGTTTTGCGGAGCAAGCTCCGCCGCGCGCTCCAATTCCGCCCGGGCTTCCTCCAGACGATCCAGATGAGCGTACGCCTTCCCCATTTCGCGATGCACGCGGAAGTCCCGCGGCGCCAGGCCGGCCGCTTCCGACAGGTAGGGCAGCGCTTCGGCCGCCCGGTCGCTATTGACCAGCAGGCTCCCCAGGTCCAGCGCCGGACCCGGGTCCTGGATCGGGGCGCCGGCCTGCCATCCCAATGCGATTTTGTAGGCGGCCATCGCGTCCTCGGTGCGGTCCAGCCCTTCGTACGATAACCCGAGGTTGTCTTCCGCCTTCACGTTCTTGGGCTCGAGCTTCAGGCACATCTGAAACGCGGCCACCGCTTCGTCAAACCGGTTCTCGTTGTACTTGGTCCTTCCCAGGTAGTACCAGCCGAGCGAGTCCTGGGGATTCCATTCCACTGCCTTCGAGAACCACTTGTCGGCGTCGGCGTAGTCCTTGAGTAAGACATAGTCGCCCGCCACCGCTTCCAGGTCGGCCGCGCTCGGCGTCTGATACTTCGCCCCCTCGGTGTATTCCGCCAGCGAGGCCGTCGCCTGCCGCTGTTTGAACAGAACGTAACCCAGAAGAAAGTGGGCCTCCGCCGCCGTGGGCCGGGCTTGCAGGTACTGGCGCAGGATGCGCTCCGCCTCCGGCAGCTTTCCCAGGCCGATCAGCGTCCGCGCTTCGGCCAACGGAGTGTCGGGCGATGAGTGACTCCCCGTCAGGGCCTGATAGCGCTCGTTTTCGGTGCGCGCCCGCTCGGTGAATCCGCGCTTGCCATACACCTCCGCCAGCAGGAAGTGGAGCGGCGCGCTTCGCGGATCCAGCGCCACGGCTTTTTCAAACTCGCCTTGCGCGTCCTCCAGCCGGTTCAGCGCCAGATACGCCTTGCCCAACGCCCGATGTGCCAGCGGATCGTCCGCTGCGATGCTTGCCGCCTCCACCAGCGGCGGCACCGCATCGCCGGGCTTGCCCTCGGCCACCAGCAATGAGCCCAGGTGGAGATACGGACCCGCGGTCCGGACACCGGCGCCCGCCTCCGACGCCAGGGCGGCGCGGTAAGCCGCAAGCGCTTCGTCCGTCTTCCCCACGGCCTCGTAGGCGAGGCCGAGATTATCCTCGGCCGGAGCGTTGCCCGGGTCCAGCTTCAGGCTCTGGCGAAAGGCTCCAATCGCTTCGTCGAAATGCTTCTGGTTGTATTGAGCGCGCCCCAGATAGTAGTAGCCGTGGGCGTCGGAAGGATCGCGTTCCACGGATTGGGCGAGCCAGCCGGCCGCCGCGGGGTAATCCTCCAGAAGCAGATAATCGCATCCCATCGCCTGCAGATCGAGCGCCGCCGCAGGGCGCAGGCGCGCCGCCGCCGCGTACTCGGCCAGCGACGCTCTCGGGTTCTGCTCGCGAAACAGGATGTAGCCCAGAAGGTAGTGCCCATCGGCCGAATCCCGGTGACTCTTCAGGTAGCCCCGGATCGCGTTCTCGGCGCCGGAAAGCTGGCCTGCGTCGAGAAGCGATTGCGCCTCGATGAGCGACGGGTTCGGCTGCGCCTGGAAAGCGAGCAAAGCTGCGGCTAAGGCAAAACTCAACATCTACCACGAGTCTATCCGGGAAAGGCGGGAGCCGAAAACCGGCTTCCGCCCTCACCCCGGAGCAAGCTTCAGAAGTTTACCTGGATCTGAGCCTGGCCCTGCCGCTGGGTATTGCCCTGGCTGTTGATCACCATCCCAAAATTCGGATCGGTCAACACCAGGCTGCTGGGCCCGCCGAAGATGAACCGGTTGAGCACGTTGAAGTACGACATGCGGAACTCGGCCGAAATACGCTCGGTGATGTGGAACGCCTTGCTCATCGAGATGTTTTCGTTCATCTGCCACGGACCACGCAGCGCAAGCACCCGAGGCGCCGTGCCCAGCGTCCATAATCCCGGATTCGAAAACGCCGCCGCGTTCAATACCGGTTGTCCCTTGTACGCATTCGCCGAGTAGTTGAACTCCTGCTGAACTCCCGGCACGACGTTGGCGCGATTGCAGGGCGCGCAGCCGTTGCCCAGCGGATCGCCCGGCACCGTCACCGTCCCGCCCGTGCCGTTCCACAGCGGAGTTCCCGTTGCATACGTCAGGATCGGGCTGATGCGCCAGTTGCCCAGAACATTGCTCACCCAGCCCTTGTCGCCGAGAAACGCTTTCCCTTTTCCGATGGGCAGCTCATAGGTCCCGGCAATATTGATGGCGTTCGTCTGGTCGTTGTTGTCGATGGACCACTCCGCTTTCTGATTGTCCTTGTTCAATGCCGTCGAGCCGAACGAGGTGAAACCCGAATTCGTGTTCGACATCATCCGCGACAGGTTGTAGCTCACCAGGAAGCTGAGTCCGGCCGAATAGCGTTTTTCCAGCGTGATCTGCATCGCGTTGTACAGCGACGAGCCCGTGTTGTCGAAATTGTTGAAGATTCCCGCATACTGCGGATACGGGCGCAAGGCCTGAAGCACCGTGGCGCTGCTGCCGTATGTATTCACAAACCCAGGCCACGGCGGTGTGAGCCCCGCCGCCACCGCGCCCGGCGATGTGATCGAGCTCCCCAGCAGGCCCCCGTAACCCAGATACTGCGGGCTGAGCTGGTTGATGGGGTTCAACTGCGACGGCAGATAGTTCGCCCGGTTGCCCGTGTAGGCCGCCGTCAGGAGCATGTTCCCCGGCAGCTCGCGCTGGACTCCGATGTTCCAGATGATGTCGTACGGAGCGATGCCGTCATTCGGGGAGAAGGCATTGATCTGGTTGCCTACGCCCAGCGTCGGGCTGAACGGAATCGCGCCCGGCACAGGAAGGATGTTGCTGTCCCAGGACCCGAAACCGGGAACGGTGGTTCCCGTCGAGTTCCGCGTGAATGCGCCGTCCAGCAGGTTGCCGTAGTTGACCGCCACCTTGCTGGTGCCGTATTCGTAGGCGCCGCCGTCCAGGTAGTTCTGCGAGAAGCCGCCCTGGATCACCGTCTTGTTGTTTACGCCGTAAGAAAAGCCCAGCCGTGGGCTCAAATGGTTCCACCGGATGTAGGCGCGATCGAAGCCCGCGCAGCCGGTGCAGTTGCCGAATTTTGAAGCCGCCCCCGGCAGCCCGCCCGCCGCCGGATTCGGCGTCTGGGAGTTGAAGAACACGATCAGGTTGTTCACTTCGGTGAACGGTTGCATGATGTCCCATCGCAGGCCGATGTTGATCGTCAGATTGGGACGAATCTTGATGTCGTCCTGGATGTAAGGCGAAAAGTCGCGGTTGCGCAGGCGCAGCTCATTGGTCCCGTACCGGTTCGCGTTGTCCACGGTCCCCAGCAGGAAGCTGGCGAACGCATTTCCGGTTGTGCCCAGATTGTTCGGGTCCGCCGTTTGCGCGTTGCTGAAATTGAAGTTCCCCGCGCAGCGCTGGCATTCATCGTCGTCCTGATAGGTGCGCCGCAGCTCGATGCCGATATTAAACGTCTGCTTGCCTTTGATCCACAGGTAATTGTTATCGATCACCCAGCCCAGTTTCCGGTTCACCGACTCGATCCACGGAGAGCCGAACGTGGTCGGCGACAGCGGCCCGGCAAAGTTGATCGCCGGTAGCTGTGGCGTCCCCGGCGCCGCCGCAAAGTTCGCTTGTTTGTTCAGGCTGAGCTGGTCGTTCAACTCCCCCAGCCAGCTCGCGCCCGCCGTCATCACCAGGTTCGGCGTCAGGTTGTTGGCGTAGTTCAAAATGAACACCGTGCCCAGATCTGGATTGTAGGTCGAGCTCCCCAGCAGCCCTGCCAGGTGAGAGCCCGTCTCGGTGCCGTACGACGTCTGCTGGTCCCGCCACTGGCTCCAGTGAATCGACTGCGTGCTGCTGATGTTGTAGTCGACGTTGAACCCCCACGGATTCTGCCGCGTCGGCAGCACGCCCAGATTGGACTGGAAGTTGTTCACATACCCCGGATAGGTCGGGTTCGGCATTTCCGGCAGCAGCGTTGACGACAGCGGGCTGAACCGGCTTTGCGGAATCGAGTTTCCCGGGAAGGGCTTGCCGCTGGCGGGATCGAAAATCGTCAGGCCCGTCGCGCCGAAATTTCCCGCCTTCTCGGCCGCCGTCGGCAGGCTCATGTACGTCAAATCCGGCTGGTTCAGCCGGTACCATTCCATGCTCAGATGGAAAAATAACCGGTTCCTTCCGTTGTAAAGTTTGGGAATTACGATCGGCCCCGCAATCGTAAATCCGTAATTGTTCTCGCGATCCACCGGAACCGTCGGGTTATACGCACCGCGGGCGTCGAAAAAGCTGTTACGGATAATCTCGAAACCGTCTCCGTGAAACTCGTTCGTCCCTGACGCGGTCTGGTAGGTCACAACGCCTTGCGCCAGGCCGTACTGCGCCGAGAAGGACGAGCGCAGCACATTGAACTCGTTCACCTGCTCAAACGGAGGGTTCCAGATCGTCTGGAATCCCTGCGTCTCCGACTGCGCCATCGGCACGCCGTTGAACACCACTTCGTTCTCGAAATCCACGCCGCCGTTGATTCGCTTGCTGAATGTTCCGCCCGTCACGCCAGGCGCCAGAAATACAAACGCATCGATCTGCCGTCCGCGGCCGCCGCTCAACTCCACCGGAAGCGCCTGCACCACCGCGTTCTCAATCGTCGTACCCAACTCCGGCTGCGTCGTGTTCAGCGTGATCGCGTTCTCCTGCACCTCCACCGTCTGCGACACGTTGCCTGCCTGCAGCGTCACATCCACCGTAGAAGCCCGGCCCACCTCGACGCCGACTCCGGTGTGCACCGAGGATTGAAAACCCGCCAGCTCGACTTGCACCGTATACGTGCCGGGAATCAGATCGGTGACGTTGTAAATGCCCGAGGCGTTGGACGTCGTGTGGTTCGCCACGTTGGTGTTGACGTTGGTGATTGTGACCTTCGCGTTCGGCACAACGGCCCCGGTTGAATCCGTGACCGTTCCCACAATGCTGCTCAATACCTGGGCCTCGACGCGGCTTTGGCTACCACAATACAGGACAAATAAACACGCAAATACACCTACGGCCCGCATGACGCGGAGAGCAGCGTTACGCATCCAACACTCCTAGTGGTTTTTAATTAGACGACCAGTTGGCTGAGTGTATTAATTCTTGCGAAAATTGTCAAGCGAAATTGCTCGCCCCGACGCCTCAAATGTGCCGCGGGCCTCGCGGTGGATGTCCCGCGGCTCGCCAACGTACGCCTTCTTACTGGCGCCAGACTCGCTCCCAGTCACGTTCATTCTGGTGCGCTTGATTCGCGCGCCCCGGGTGTAAACTGACTCCAGCATGGCACTGAAATTACAAGTCTTGCGCTGGTCTTTTCTCGCGGCCGTGGCGGGCAGTGTCATCGCCGCTCAAAGCACCGATTCCTCCGCCCTTCCCCCCGGCATCCTTCTTCTGTCCCGCGTCAAGCGCCACGTCAACGCCACGCTCAACCAGCTTCCCTCCTACGCCTGCCTGGAAAACATAAACCGCCTGGTCCGCGAATCGCCCAAAAAGCCCATCCGCGGCCTCGACGCGCTGCGCCTGGAAGTCGTGGTCATTCACGACCGCGAGTTGTTCTCCTGGCCCGACGACCAGAATGCCTTCCGCGACGACATCGCCCTGCCCGGCCTCAGCTCCACCGGCCAGTTCTACGCCACCGCCAAGGCTCTCTTCGATCCCAATTCGGCCGCCGAAATCCACTACGCCGGCCAGGAGCAGTTCAACGGAGTACCGGCCGCCCGCTACGACTACTCGATTTCCTCGATGTTCTACCGCGCCCGGTTGAATGTCGACGGCCGCACGGCCACCGTCGGCATCAGCGGCTCTTTCTGGGCCGACCCCGCCACCGCATCGCTGCTCCGCCTCACCGAAAAAGAAGACAACATCCCCGACGAGCTCGACACCCGCTCCGTCACCACCGTGGTCGACTACGGCCGCCTTCTGCTCGGCGGCCGCCCGTTCGTCTTCCCGCAAACCGCCGTCGTGACGCTGGTCCGCGCCAACGGCGCCGAAAGCCAGAATCTCATCGAATTCACCCACTGCCGCCAGTACAGCGTCGAGTCGCATGTCGGCTCAACCGTCGCCGTCTCAGCTCCCGCGCCCAACGCCTCCGCCGCCATCGAGTTCCAGATTCCCCCCGGCCTCGTGGTTCCCGTCAGCCTCAGCCAGCCCATCCAGGTCAGCCGCCTCCACCCCGGCGATCCCATCCACGGCGTGCTCCACTCCGACCTTAGTTACAAGCACACATTGATCGCCCCCCAAGGCGCGGTTCTCACCGGCCGCGTCCGCGCGCTCATCCAGAATCACGACCTCGACAGAACCTTCCTCACCCTCGGCTGCGAGTTCACCGATCTCTCCTTCACCGACAGCTCCGGCCTCCGCCACCACGCGCCTTTCTACGCCTTCCTCCGCGATTTCACAGCGCTGCCCGGCGTCTCCCGCCAGGTCTCCCGCACCCAGGTTTATCGCGACATCAACCGCAACGACTGGTGGATCGACAAATCCCAAACCGAGTCCCTCGCCCCGCCCGAACTCCCCGGCGTCGCCACTCTCTACCTCGACGCCGGCCGCACCACGCTGCCCAAAGGCTTCCTCTTCGACTGGGTCAGCGCCCGCTTCCCCCACAACCACTGATCCGAAACCCGCAATCGGCGTCAACCCGCGCCCACTATCGGCCATTTGCCCCGATATTGCGCCAAAACCCGCAGCGCCACGCCCGGCCGTCCCCCCAACTCGCATCCTCCCGCCCATCCCCGCGCGCCTGCCACGGCTGGTCACAAATTTGCATCCGGCTAAGTGAGAATTGAAAAGACCGCGCCGCGAGAAAGCCCGCCGCCGGCAGGAGATGAGCAGTGCTGTAAGAGCCGTTCCAACGCGATCGGACCCCGTATATGACACCCTCCCGGCCCACCCTACGGCGCTCTTTTCTGCGATCGTCGCTCGCCCTCGTCGCCGCGCCGGCGCTCTGGCTGATGAACCGCCTCGCCCAACGCGCCGAAACCCTCCCCGAAACGTCCCAGGCCGCCGTCGCCGTTCCCCTGGACCCGCGCAACGGCATCCGCTTTTTCGACCGCTTCATCGCCGTCACCGCCCCCGAGGGCGTCTCCGTCTTCTCCTCCGTTTGCCCTCATCTCGGCTGTCGCATCAACCAGGCCGAGGAGGGCGAGCTCGTCTGCCCCTGTCACGGCTCGCGCTTCAATTCGCGCGGCGCCGTCCTTCGCGGCCCGGCCGCGCGTAACTTGCAGCCGCTCGCCTTCGCGCTCGACCGCGACCGCGGCATGCTTCGCGTCTTCCTGAAAAAATGACCGCCGGCCCTCCATCCCGCGATCTCCGCCGGCGCATCCCGCCCCTGGGAATGCCCGCCCTCGCCGCCTTCGCCGTCTGCGCCGCCACCGGCATCATGCTGGCTCCCGCCTACCAGCCCGGCGCCCCGCTCGATTCGCTCGCCCTCCTTCTTCTCAAAAACCCCGCCGGCGTCTTCGTCCGCAGCCTCCACTATTGGTCCGCGCAAGCCTTCTTCGTCCTCACCCTCGCCCACACCGTCGATCACCTGCTCCGCCGCAGCGAGGCCCGCGTGCGCTTCGGCGTCTGGCTCCGCCTGGGCCTCTCCGTCCCCGTCGTCGCCGGCGCTCTGCTCTCCGGCTTTCTCCTCCGCGCCGACGCCGCCGCCCTCCAGGCTTTGCCCATCCTCCGAACCCTGCTCGGCTTCCTCCCTCTCGCCGGCAGCGCCCTGGCCCGCATCCTCACCGGCTCCGGCTCCGATCTCACCACCGTCTATCTCCATCACGTCTGCACCGCCACCATCCTCATCTGGCTCGTCACTGTCGATCACGCGCGCCGCCTCGTGCCCAGCCCGCGCTCCTTCTGGTGGACGCTTCTCCCTCTTCTGCCCCTCTCGCTGCTCCTGGCCCCGGGTCTGGAATGGCGCCCCGCCGGCGTGGAAATCGGCCCCTGGTACCTGGCCGGCTTGCAGGAATTTCTCCACTGGCTCCCCCAACCGCCCATCGCCCTCTGGCTCGCTCTCGCCGGCCTCACGCTCCTCATCCTTCTGCCGAAGTTCCCTCCGCCGCTCCGCTCCCGCCTCAAACAAGCCCTCGCCGCCGCCGCATTCGCCTACGCCGCTCTCACCGTGGTCGCTCTCGGCTTCCGCGGCGACGGCTGGAAATGGGAACTCCCTGCCTGGAACGGCGCGCCCGAATTCCTGTCCTATAAAATCTATCTCCCGCCCGAGGCCACGCTCGCCGCCGCCATCGTCCCCCTCGTCGCCGGCCGCCGCGAAGGCTGCCTCGCCTGCCATAAAACCATGACCGGCTTCTCCCCCGCCCACGCCCCAACTCTCATCGGCTGCGCCGCCTGCCACGAAGGAAATCCCTTCACCCTGAACCAAACCCTCGCCCACGCCGGCATGTCCCTCACTCCCGGTAATCTCTCCTCCGTCAACCGCACCTGCGCCACCTCCAACTGCCACCTCAACGTCGCCCTCCGCATCCGCGCCTCGCTCATGAACACCATGAGCGGCGTCGTGGCCGTCGACAAGTTCGTCTTCGGCGAAGCTCGCGATCCCAATCTCCATTTCGACGTCGCCGCTCTCGCCCACTCCCCCGCCGACTCCCACCTGCGCAACCTCTGCGCCTCCTGCCATCTCGGCCTCGACAAGCCGAAGCCCGCGCCGATCGACGAATTGAGCCGCGGCGGAGGCTGCTCGGCCTGCCACCTCTTCTACGACCCCGCCTCCGCCGCCGAACTTCGCCGCCGCCCCTTCTCCTCCGCCCCGCTTCACCACCCCGGCATCTCCCTCCACATCCCCGAGGAAGCCTGCTTCGGCTGCCACAGCCGCTCCGGCCGCATCTCGCTCAGCTACGCCGGCTGGCACGAAACCCTCCTCGACCAACCCCCCGCCAACCCCTCCGGCCCCGCGCCCGTCCGCTACCGCCTCCTCGCCGACGGCCGCGTCCTCGAAAAACACTCCGCCGACATCCACTTCGAAAAGGGCATGTCCTGCATCGACTGCCACGTCGCCGCAGAAGTGATGGGCTCTGCTTCCACTCCCGCCGCCGCTCCCGCCCACGCCTCGGCCGCCATCAAAATCTCCTGCCTCGATTGCCACTCCCCCGCCGCCCCCGCCCTTCAACCCTTCGCCCGCCTCGAAGCGGAATCGCAAACCATCGCCGCCCTGCGCAAGCTCAACCAGCCCGGCCGCCTCTTCCTCGTCTCCCCCTCCGGCGCCGCCTATACCAACGCTTTCGTCGATCCCGGCCACGCTCCCGCTTCCGCGCTCAAAGAGTCGGGCCGGCTTCTCACCCCCAAGCCTCGCTCGGCCGCCTGCACCCGCGCCGCTTCCCTTCATCCGCGCCTCGACTGCGGCGCCTGCCATTCCGCCTGGGCGCCCCAATGCGTCACCTGCCACACTTCGTTCGACCCCGCCGCCCCAGGCTGGGATCATCTCGACGGCGCCTATAGCAAAGGCGCCTGGCAGGAGCGGGCCGCCGATTTTCTCGCCGGCGCGCCTTCGCTCGGCGTCGTCCGCGCGCCGCTGGCCGGCGGCACAACCGCCGAGCGCGTCACCACGTTCGCTCCCGGCATGGTGCTCGATCTCCAGCTCCCCTCCCGCGCCCCCGCGCCGCACTCCCGCTTCCAGCGCCTCTTTGCTCCCGTCTCCCCGCACACCACCTCCGCCCGCTCCCGCACCTGCCTCTCCTGCCACGCCGATCCCAACGCTCTCGGTTACGGCCGCGGCAAACTCACCTACGCCGTGAATCAAGGCGCCGCCGCCTGGCAATTCACACCCGCCTTCCCCGCCGCCGATGACGGCCTCCCGCGCGATGCCTGGACCGGTTTCCTCCGCCCGCCTCGCCCGGAAAGCGCCGCGCTCGTCTCCGGCCGCCCCTTCACCCTCGCCGAGCAGCGCTCCATTCTCCTGGTCGGCGCCTGCCTGCAATGCCACAGCGAAAACGAGCCTCGCCTGGCCCCCGTCTTCGCTCACTTCGAAACCTATCGCTCCGCTCTTTCGCCAAAGTGCATCCTTCCCGCCTGGGCCGGTTCCGCGCCCCCGAGCCCCGGCCGCGCCGCCATCAAACCGGAGGTCTCAAGCCATGTCCACTGATCAACGCGTTCTCAACGCCGCCGCGCCGTCCGTCTCCCGCCGCCGGTTTCTTAAAATCACCGCCGCCTCTGTCGCCGCACTCGGCGCCGCCGGAACCTTCGCCGAGTCCCTGTCCAACGGCAAGCCCGCCGAAAAAGGCCTGCGCCAGGTCCCCACCTTCTGCGACCTCTGCTTCTGGAAGTGCGGCGCCATCGCCACCGTCCGTGACGGCAAGCTCTGGAAAATCGAAGGCAACCCGCTCGACCCGCTCTCCCGCGGACGCCTCTGCCCCCGCGGCACCGGCGGCGTCGGCGCCCATTTCGATCCCGACCGCGTTCGCACTCCTCTGCTCCGCGTCAGCGAGCGCGGCCAGGAAAAATGGAAAGCCGTTTCCTGGGACGAGGCTCTCGATTTCATCGCCGCCCGCATGCGCAAAATTCAAGCCACTTACGGCCCGGAATCTTTCGCCGCTTTCGTCCACGGCATCGGCGGCACTTTCCTCAAGCACACGCTCAAAGCTTACGGCGCCGTCAACATCGCCGCCCCTTCCTTCGCCCAGTGCCGCGGCCCCCGCGACACCGCCTTCCGCCTCACCTTCGGCGACGACGTCGGTTCTCCCGAGCGCACCGACATCGAAAACGCCCAGTGTCTCGTCCTCATCGGCTCCCACCTCGGCGAGAACATGCACAACACCCAGGTGCAGGAGTTCGCCACAGCCGTCGGCCGCGGCGCCAGCATCATCGTCGCCGACCCCCGCTTCTCCGTCGCCGCCTCCAAGGCTAAGTTCTATCTCCCGATCAAAGCCGGCACCGATCTCGCCCTGCTGCTCGCCTGGATGAACGTCATCGTCGGCGAAAACCTCTACGACAAAGCCTACGTCGAAAAATACGGCTTCGGCTTCGAGCAGTTCGCCGCCGAGCTCCGGCCCTACACTCCCGAATGGGCTTACCCGGAAACCGGCATCGATCCCGACACCATCCGCGCCACCGCCCGCGAGATGGCCCGGTACCGCCCCGCCACTCTCATCCACCCGGGGCGCCACTCCAACTGGTACGGCGACGACACCCAGCGCGTCCGCGCCGTCGCCCTTCTCAACGCTCTCATGGGCAGTTGGGGCCGCAAGGGCGGTTTCTACATCCCCTCCAGCATGGACGTCCCCGCTTATCCTTATCCTCCGCTTCCCAAGCCCTCCAAGCCCAAGATCGAAAGCCTCATCAATAAATTCCCCTTCGCCGGCGAAAACATCAGCACCGCCATTCGCGACGCCACCATCACCGGCAAGCCCTATCCGGTGAAAGGCTGGCTGGTCTACGCCACCAATCTCATCAACTCGCTCCCCAATCAGGACGAGACCATCCGCGCCATTCAACAGCTCGATCTCCTCGTCGTCGTCGACGTCATCGGCAGCGAAATCGCCGGCTGGGCCGACGTCGTCCTCCCCGAGTCGGTCTATCTCGAGCGCCACGACGAGATGAATCCCGAGCTATTCAAACACCCCTTCATCGCTTTGCGCCAGCCCGTCATCCCATCGCCCGCCCACCAGAAGCCCAACTGGTGGATCGCCAAGCGGCTCGCCGAAAAGCTCGGCCTCGGCGCCTACTACCCGTGGAACGACATCGAAGACTACCTCGCCGCGCGCCTGAAAGCCGGCGGCTACAGCTTCGACGAGCTCAAACGCCAGGGAATCCTCACCGGCAAACAGCCGCCCATCTATTTCGACGACGGCGCGCCCGCCACATTCGACACGCCGTCGAAAAAAATCGAGTTCTATTCCACCCAGCTCGCCCAGGCCGGCTTCGACCCCGTGCCCAAATACACTCCGCCCGAACCAGGACCGCCCGGCTCCTACCGCCTCCTGTTCGGCCGCGCCCCCGTGCACTCGTTCAGCCGCACCCAGACCAACCCTCTGCTCAGCGACCTGATGAGTGAGAATTCGGTCTGGTTGAACGCCGCCGAGGCCCGCCGCCTCGGCTTGAACAGCGGCGACTACGTCCGCCTCCGCAACCAGGACGGCCGCCTCTCCAACCGCATCCGCGTCAAGGCTACAGAGCGCATCCGCCCCGACTGCGTCTACATGGTCCACGGCTTCGGCCACACCGCCAAAGGCCTGCCCCACGCCTTCGGCAAAGGCGCCAGCGACGCCGGCCTCATCACCCGCTACAAAACCGACCCCCTCATGGGCGGCACCGGCATGAACGTCAATTTCGTGACGCTCGAAAGGGAGGCCTGATCATGTCCCGCTTCGCCATGGTCATCGATACCCGCCGCTGCGTCGGCTGCCAGGACTGCGTCGTCGCCTGCAAAACCGAAAACAGCGTCCCCCAAGGCTACTGCCGCGACTGGATCGTCGAGGAAGTCCACGGCGCCTTCCCCACGCCTCACCTCGAAATCCGCTCCGAGCGCTGCAACCATTGCGCCGAGCCGCCCTGCGTCTCCTGCTGCCCCACCGGCGCCAGCCACGTCCATGACTTCGGCGGCGTCGTCCTGGTCCACCACGATCTCTGCATCGGCTGCAAGGCCTGCCTCGCCGCCTGCCCCTACGACGCCCGCTTCATCCATCCCGACGGCTACGCCGACAAGTGCACCTTCTGCATCCATCGCGTCGCCAAGGGCCTCGACCCCGCCTGCGTCTCCGTCTGCCCCACCCACTGCATGCACTTCGGCGACCTCGACGACCCCACGAGCGAAGTGAGCCGCCTGCTCGCCTCGCGCACCCATCACACGCTTCTTCCCGAAGCCGGTACCCAACCCCGAGTTTTCTATCTCACGTGAACCGCCATGATTGAACTCACTACCACGCGTCATAATCCCTTGATCGACCCCAGCCTCCACGTCTGGGAGTGGCAGATCCCCGTCTACCTCTTCCTCGGCGGCCTCGTCGCCGGACTGATGATCATCGCCGGCATCCGCCTCATCGTCCTCCGCCCCAGCCGCCGCGAGGCCCTGGTCTGCTGCACCATCGGCCCCCTGCTCGGCCTCGCCGCTCTCAGCCTCGGCATGTTCGCGCTCTTCCTCGACCTCGCTCACAAGCTCCACGTCTGGCGCCTCTACACCACTTTCGAGCCCACCTCGCCCATGTCCTGGGGCTCGTGGATTCTCCTGCTCGTCTACCCGGCTCTGCTCGCCAACGCCCTCGCTCACCTGCCCGAGGCCATCCCCGCCCTCGCCCGGCGCTTCCCCGTGCTGGTCGCCATCAGCGACTTCATCCTCGCCCGCCTCCGCCTCGTCCTCGCCATCGGCTTCGCCAACGTCGCTCTCGGCGTCGCCCTCGGCATCTACACCGGCATTCTGCTCGGCGCCCTCGGCGCCCGTCCCCTCTGGAACAGCGCCCTGCTCGGCCCGCTCTTCCTTTTCTCCGGCCTCTCCGCCGCCGCCGCTCTGCTCCACGGCATCCTCGTGCTCAGCGCGCCCGATGAGGAACGCCCCGCCTTCGCCGACTTCCTCCTCTCCTCCCTCGCCCGCGTCTCCGGCGCGCGCCCGCTCGACCCCAACGCCGGCCCCGTTCTCGCCGGCGCCGACAACAGCTTCCTCACCATCGAACTCGCTCTCCTCGGCCTCTTCCTCCTCGGCCACCTCACCTCCACCGCCGTTCATCGTCAGGCCGCCGGTCTGCTGCTCACCGGCCCCTACGCCGCGCCCTTCTGGGTCTTCGTCGTCGGCCTCGGCATCCTCATTCCGCTTCTGTTGCAGACGCTCGAGCTCACCCATCGCATCCGCCACACGCTCGCCCCCGCGGTGCTCGTACTGTTCGGAGGCATCGCCCTCCGCGTCATCCTGGTAGCCGCCGGCCAGGAAAGCCACTGGTTTCACGCTCTGAATTGAGAGGCACATCATCCATGGAATCCCCTGATCGCTCCCCACAACCCTACTGGAACTCCTATTGGGCCGGCTTCGGGCTCGGCCTCGTCCTGCTCGCCTCCTTCGTCATCATGGGCCGCGGCCTCGGCGCTTCCGGCGCTTTCACCACCGCCGTCGCCGCCGCCGCCCATGCCATCGCGCCCGCCCACGCCGGGCACAACGCCTTCTACGCCGAGTATCTCGGCGACGGCTCCCGCAGCCCTCTCAAGGATTGGCTGGTCTTCGAAGTCCTCGGCGTCTTCGCCGGCGGATTCCTCTCCGGCGTCCTCGCCAACCGCCTCAAGTTCACCGTCGAGAAAGGCCCGCGCATTTCCACCGCCCCCCGCCTCGCCCTCGCCTTCACCGGCGGCGCTCTCATGGGCATCGGCGCCAAGATCGCTCTCGGCTGCACCAGCGGCCAGGCCCTCACCGGCGGCGCCCTGCTCAACGTCGGTAGCTGGGCCTTCATGTTGTGCGTCTTCGCCGGCGCTTATGCCGTCGCCTACTTCGTCAGAAAGCAATGGACATAATCCTATGAACGCTCCTTTCTTCAAATACGGCCTCTTTGGCGACGAAACCAGCCTCATCCTCGCCTTCGTCATCGGCATCGCCTTCGGCTTCTTCCTCGAGCGCGCCGGCTTCGGCAGCGGCCGCAAGCTCGCCGCCCAGTTCTACTTCACCGACCTCAGCGTCCTCAAGGTCATGTTCACCGCCATCATCACCGCCATGACCGGCGTCTATCTCCTGGCTCGCATCGGCTTCCTCGACCTCTCGCTCGTCTATCTCGTCCCCACCTTCGTCGTGCCCCAGATCGTCGGCGGCCTCCTGCTCGGCGTCGGCTTCGTCATCGGCGGCTACTGCCCCGGCACCTCCTGCGTCTCGGCCGCCACCGGCCGCATCGACGGCATGGTGTATCTCGCCGGTATGCTCGCCGGCCTCTTCGGTTTCGCCGAGGTCTATCCCTCTCTCGAAACCTTCCTCCACTCCACATCCCTGGGTCAGATCACTCTCCCGGCCCTCTTCCACGTCTCCTACGGCCTGCTCGTCTTCGCCGTCGTCCTCATGGCGCTGGCCGCTTTCGCCGCCGCCGAGTGGGCCGAGAAGAAAACCGCCGGCAAACTTCCCGACCCCAACGGTTCCCTCACCGCCCTCCCCTGGCGCCTCACTCCCGTCCGCCGCCTCGCCTTCGGCCTCGCCGCCCTCGGACTCGCCGCCGCTCTCGCCGGCAGCCCCTACCGCGGCGCCCGCGTCACCGTCGACACCCGCGATCTCGCCCTCCGCGCCTCCCATGACGCCACATCGCTCGCCCCCGCCACTCTCGCCGATTGGATCATCCAGGGCCGCAACGATTTCGCTCTCGTCGATGTCCGCTCCGAAACCGACTTCGCCTCCTACCACATCCCCACCGCGCAAAATCTCCCCCTCGCCTCGCTCAACGCCGATTTCGCGCCCCGCAATCAAACCATCATCCTGTGCTCGGACGACGGCACCCAGGCCGCCCAGGCCTGGTTCCTTCTCCAGGCCCAGGGCTTCCGCTCCGTCTATCTGCTCTCTGGCGGCCTCCGCGCCTGGCGCGACCAGGTGCTGTTCCCCAAACCCTCCGCCGAAGCACCCGCCGCCGCATTTGAAAAACAAGCGCAAGTCGCCAAGTACTTCGGCGGCGCCCCGCAGACCACCGGAGCCTCCGCCGCCCCCGCGCCCGCGCTCCCCAAACTCGCGCCTCCCGTGCTCGCCGCCGGCCCCGCCGGCGCCACACAGCCCCCGCCCAAAAAGAAAAAGGAAGGCTGCTGAAGCCCACCCATCGCCCCGCCCCGTTTGTAGTACGATGAGTCACCCCGGAGCGCTGTCGCCCGCGCGGCAGCCGCTCCTCCGGGCTTCGTAACAATGGCCAGCCACCCGTTGTTTCACCGCCGGACGCCCCGAAGCCAGGCACCGCGCGCCGGCCTGCGGATCGCTCTCGGCGCTCTTCTGCTCGTTCCTTCCGCCTTCGCCCAACTGCCCGGCCAGCCATCGCCCGGCGCCGGCAAGGTCATCTTCCAGCAGCACTGCGCCCTCTGCCACGGACTCAACGGCGGCGGCGGCCGCGGCCCCGACCTCCGCCGCGCCACGCTCGATCGCGCCCCGGACGACGCCGCGCTCAAATCCCTTATCCAACTCGGCATCCCGCCCGACATGCCCGACGGCTGGTATCTCAGCCCCGACGACATCGCCAATCTCGCCGCCTTCGTGCGCAGCCTCGGCGCCGTGCCCAAAGAAACCCTCCCCGGCAATCCGGCGCGCGGAGAACTGCTCTACCGCCGCGGCGGATGCTCCGGCTGCCACATTCTCGCCGGCCAGGGCTCCGGTTTCGGCCCCGAGTTGACTGGCATCGGCGTCAAACGCGGCGCCGCCCGCCTTCGCCAGACGCTGCTCCATCCCGCCGAAACGCTCCCCGACGGCTTTCTGTTCGTCGAAGCCGTCCCCTCCGATGGCCGCGCCGTTCGCGGCATCCGCCTCAATGAGGACTCCTTCACCATCCAGCTCAAGGACGCCCAAAACAAAATCTACAGTTTCCGCAAAAGCGATCTCCGCGCCCTGAACAAGCTCCCCCACCAGACGCCCATGCCCTCCTTTGCCGCTGTCTTCTCCCCGGCCGAGCTCGACGACCTCGTCGCCTTCCTCGCCTCCCGGACGGGCCGCCCATGAAACTCCCCGCCCTGCTCCTGCTCGCCTGCGCCCCCGCCCTCGCCCAGGTCCCCTTCGCCCGCATCGTCAACGCCGGCCGCGAGCCCGGCAACTGGCTCACCTACTCGCGCGACCTCGCCGGCCAGCGCTACTCGCCGCTCTCCGAAATCAACGCCCAAACCGTCTCCCGCCTCCACGTCAAATGGGCCTACCAGTTCCCCGATCCGCAGAATGAAGTCTCCCCCATCGTCATCGACGGCGTCGTCTACATCACCGGCCCCAACTCCGCCGCCGCCCTCGACGGCCACACCGGCCGCACCCTCTGGACCTGGAAGCGCCCCCTGCCCGCCGACTTCCGCAGCATCGGCTTCGGCCACTCCAGCCGCGGCCCCGCCGTGCTCGACGACAAACTCTACGTCGCCACCCTCGACGGCTTCCTCATCGCCCTCGATCTCGCCGGCGGCGCCGAGCGCTGGTCCGCCCAAGTGCTCGACTACAAGCTCGGCTACAGCATGACCATGGCGCCCCTCGCCATCGCCGGCAAAATCGTCGTCGGCGTCAGCGGCGGCGAGGCCGGCATCCGCGGCTTCCTCGACGCCTACGACGCCAAATCCGGCAAGCGGGCCTGGCGCTTCTACACCGTCCCCGCTCCCGGCGAGCCCGGCCACGAAACCTGGTCCGGCGACAGTTGGAAAACCGGCGGCGCCCCCACCTGGGTCACCGGCTCCTTCGATCCCTCCCTCAATCTCGTCTACTGGGGCATCGGCAATCCCGCCCCGGACTGGAACGGCGACGTCCGCCGCGGCGACAACCTTTACTCCTGTTCGCTGGTCGCTCTCGACGCCGATACCGGCAAGCTCCGCTGGTATTTTCAATTCACCCCCCACGACACCCACGACTGGGATTCCGCCCACGTCCCCGTCCTGTTCGACGCCGAAGTCGGCGGCACGCCCCGCAAGCTCGTCGCCGTCGCCAACCGCAACGCTTTCTACTACGTCCTCGACCGCGTCACCGGCGAATTCGTCGCCGGCAAACCCTACGCCAAACAAACCTGGGCCAAGGGCCTCGACGCCAAAGGCAAGCCCATCCCCTCCGCTCAGTCGGAACCGACCACCGAGGGCGCGCTCGTCTGGCCCAACCTGAACGGCGCCACCGTCTGGTTCAGCCCGTCCTTCAGCCCCGCCACCGGATATTTTTACGTTGCCGTCCGCGAAATCGGCGCCCGCTATTTCAAGCGCGACACGCCCTACAAGCCCGGCACCGAGTTCATGGGCGGCGGCGAAGAGGAACTCCCCGCCGCCGATGCCTGGGGCGCCATCCGCGCTCTCGAAGCCACAACCGGCGACCTCCGCTGGGAGTTCAAACTCCACTCCCCGCCCTGGGCCGGAGTCCTCTCCACCGCCGGCGGCCTCGTTTTCTCCGGCTCCGACGAAGGCAATTTCTACGCCCTCGACGCCCGCACCGGCAAGCCCCTCTGGAATTTCCAAACCGGCGGCGCCATCGCCGCCAACCCGATCAGCTTCTCCATCGACGGCCATCAGTTGATCGCCATCGCCGCCGACCGCGTCCTCTACGCCTTCGGCCTGTAACGCGTTCCCCCGCCCCACCCTCAGCCGAAACCCGGATCACAACCCCCCGCCCACCCATAACTCCTGCCAAATCAACCACCTCCCGCCCCTCCGCGCCCGCCGCCGCCCGTGCCCCTCCTGCACTGGTTCCGGATGCCAACGCTGTTCGCCCTCGCGCTCCTCGCCCTCTTCCTCGTGAAAATCCCGCTCGCCCTCCCTGCGCCTCAGCCCCCGTCCTTCGCCTCCACGCCCGCCCTCTTGCCCCTCGCTCCGCATCTCATTCCCGGCGCCGAAGCCCATCGCCCACCCCTCTCACCGCGCCCCTCGCGCCCGCTCTCGCCCTGCCCGCGCTTCCTTCGCCGCCCGTTTTTCGTGACGCATCTCCGGCGCATTTCCCCCCCGAAATTCCCCTCCGGTGCCCCGCTTTTCCCACCCATTCCCCCTATCTCCTTGATTCCCCGTCCAGCCACGCGCGCAAAAAAAATCGCGGTTTTCCCCCCGCTTCCGTCACGCCCGCCCCAAAATGGGTGTTCCGCCTCCCGTCCATGGGACCATAGAAGTTACATGTCGTCATTGCCACGCAACCCGTCCATCCGCAACATCGCCATCATCGCCCACGTCGATCACGGCAAAACCACGCTCGTCGACGCCATGCTCAGACAGAGCGGCATCTTCCGCGACAACGAGCGCGTCGAAGAGCGCGTCATGGACTCCAATGAGCTCGAGCGCGAGCGCGGCATCACCATCCTCGCCAAAACCACCGGCGTCGTTTACGGCGGCATTAAAATCAACATCGTCGATACCCCCGGCCACAGCGATTTCGGCGGCGAAGTCGAGCGCGCCCTCAAGATTGTCGACGGCGTCATGCTTCTGGTCGATGCCAGCGAAGGCCCGCTCCCCCAAACCCGCTACGTCCTCATGAAGGCCCTCGAGGCCAAGCTCCCCCCCATCGTCGTCATCAACAAAATCGACCGCCCCGACGCCCGCATCCAGGAGGTCGTCAACGAGGTCTACGACCTGTTCATCGATCTCGACGCCGTCGAAGACCAGCTCGACTTCCCCATCATCTATACCAACGCCAAAGCCGGCATCGCCCGCCTCAACCCCGACGACACCTCCTCCGACCTCCGCCCGCTCTTCGAAACCATTCTCAAGTCCGTCCCCCCGCCCGAGGGCGACCCCGCCGGCCTCCTCCAACTCCTGGTCGCCAATCTCGACTACTCCGAATACCTCGGCCGCCTCGCCATCGGCCGCGTCTTCTCCGGCACCCTCAAGTTCGGCGACGACGTCACCATCGCCAAGCTCGACGGCTCCTTCCACAACACCCGCATCACCAAGCTCTACTCCTTCGAGGGCCTGAAACGTGTCGATGAAACCATCGGCCTCCCCGGCGACATCCTCGCCATCGCCGGCGTCGAGGGCATCACCATCGGCGAAACCGTCACCAACGCCGAAACCCCCGCCCCCCTCCCGCATATCCAGATCGACGAGCCCACCATCGCGATGCTGTTCACCATCAACACCTCGCCCTTCGCCGGCCGCGAGGGCCAGTTCGTCACCAGCCGCAATATCCGCGACCGCCTCGACAAGGAACTGTTAACCAACGTCTCCATCCGCGTCGAGCAGGCCGGCGGCCCCGACGCTTTCAAGGTCATGGGCCGCGGCGAACTCCAGCTCGCCATCCTCATCGAAATGATGCGCCGCGAAAGCTATGAGCTCATGGTCGGCAAACCCGAAATCATCACCCGCACCATCGACGGCAAGCTCAGCGAGCCCGTCGAGCTCCTCGTCATCGATTGCCCCGAAGAGTTCATCGGCGTGGTCATCGAAAAACTCGGCGCCCGAAAAGGCAAAATGGCCAAAATGGTCAACCACGGCTCCGGCCGCGTCCGCCTCGAGTTCCACGTCCCCTCCCGCGGCTTG
Organism: Bryobacterales bacterium; assembly: GCA_027452065.1. Lineage (GTDB taxonomy): Bacteria > Acidobacteriota > Terriglobia > Bryobacterales > Bryobacteraceae > JAJYKC01. The sequence continues at coordinate 16,559 of DAIDHC010000014.1, read as the reverse complement.
ATCGGCCTCCGCAGCGAAATGCTCACCGACACCAAGGGCACCGCCATCATGAACTCCCTCTTCCACGGCTACATCGAGTGGCAGGGCGAGATCGCCACCCGCCCCACCGGCTCCCTGGTCTCCGACCGCTCCGGCAGAGCAACCGGCCACGCCATCTTCAATCTCCAGGAGCGCGGCGAAATCTTCGTCACCCCCGGCACCGAAGTCTACGAAGGCATGATCGTCGGCGAAAATGCCCGCGACTCCGACCTCAACGTCAACATCGTCAAGGAAAAGAAACTCACTAACATGCGCGCCTCAACCGCCGATGAGGCCATCCGCCTCATCCCCCCGCGCATCCTCAATCTCGAACAGGCCATCGAATTCATCCGCGACGACGAGTTCGTCGAGGTCACCCCGAAGTCCATCCGCCTCCGCAAGAAGGTCCTCAAGGCTAACCAGCGCTGAGCCCCATGAGCTTCGTCCGCCGCGCTGTGAACCACCCGGTCCTTCCCGCGGCAGCCGGAGTTCTGTCTATCGCTTTCTTCTTCCGCCCTTTCCTCACGTCCGGCTTCGCCGCCATCAGCGGCAGCCCCGACGACGGCCGCCTCTGCATCTACCTGGCTGACCATTGGTTCCAGGTCCTCTCCGGCAGCGCCGCCCTTCGCTCGCCCGCTTTCTTCTTCCCTCAGCCCTTCACTCTCGGCTACAGCGAAGCCCTCTTCCTCCTCGGCCTGCCCCACGCCCTGTTCCGCTCCCTCGGCCTCGATCGCTTTCTCTCCTTCGAGTTCTCGCTCATCGCCGTGAAAGCCTTCGGCTTCGCCTCCCTCTACGCTCTGGCCCGCGCCCTCAATCTCTCTCGCTTCGCCGCCTCCTTCGCCGCCGCCCTCTTCACCATCTCCAATCTTTATTACTTCTCGCTCGTCCGCCCTCAGCTCCAGTCCGTCGCCTTCGTCCCCTTCATCGCCTGGCTTCTCCTCCGTGCCTCGCGCTCCCAGGGCCGCCGCGCCGTCCTGTTCTCCCTGGCCGCCGGATTCTCCCTCGCCGCCCTCTACCTCACGTCCTTTTATATCGGCTGGCTCGCCTCCATCGCCGGCGCTGTCCTCCTCGTCTTCCTCCGCCTTCTCGCCGGCCGCCCCTTCTCTTTTCAACTGCGCGCCTTCGCCGCCTTCCTCGCCTCCTTCGCCCTCGGCCTCGTCCCCTTCTTCTGGATCTATCTCCCCGTCCTCCGCCACACCGCCGGCCGCTCCATCGAATCCAGTCTCCCCAACATGCCCGCCCTCCTCGATACCCTCAACGTCGGCGACACGAACTTCTTCTGGGGCTGGCTCGTCAGTGACATTCAAAACTTCTTCCTCCGTCCGCCCTCCGGCGTCGAGCTCATCCAGGGCTGGCCCCCGCTCACGCTCGCTCTCTTCCTCATCGCCGCCTTCGCCGCCCTTCGCGCCGTCAAACGTCCATCCTCTCCCGCCGCCCTTCTCGCCGCTGCCGCTCTCCCTACCTTCCTCCTTCTCTGGCTCACCTTCATCCGCATCACCGGACGCCTCTCTCTTTGGGGTCTCCTCATCCGCCTCATCCCCGGCGCCTCCGCCATCCGCGCCCCCGGCCGCGTCTCCTTCCTCCTCACCATCCTCATCTGCCTCGCCTGCGCCGCCGCCCTCGACCGCCTCGCCGCTTCCGGCCCCCGCCGCGCCCTCGCCGCCGCTCTCCTCGCCGCCCTCCTCCTCCTCGAACAGTTCAATCGCTTCCCCGTCTTCGCCCTCAACCGCCCCGCCGCTCTTGCCGATCTGGCCCGCCTTCCACCGGTCCCCTCCGCCTGCCGGTCCTTTTTCATTTACTCCCCCTTCGTCCCCGCCGAAGTCTGGCCCACCATCCGCCTCTTCGTCGTGGCCATGGAAATCAGCCAGGAACGCCGCATCCCCACTCTCGACGGTTACAGCGGCTGGACTCCTCCCGATTGGGATCTCAACTTCGCCCATGACCGCGGCAGCGCCGTTCGCCGGGCCCGAGCCTGGGCTTCCGCACACGGCATTCTCCCCGGGCTCTGCCTCCTCGATCTCGGCGCCAACTCCTGGCAGCCCTCGCCCTCGCTCCCCGCCGCCGTCTTCCCCTTGTCCCGGCCCGTCGGCTTCTCTGCCGCCGGCGATCCCGAACGCTATTTCGGCGATGGCTGGGCCAACCCCGAGTCCACCTTCACCTGGATGACCGGTCCCCGCTCCACCCTCCTGCTCACCCTCCCCGCCTCCTCCGCCCCCACCCTCGAGTTCACCTTCCTCGTCCACTCCTTCACGCCCCCCGCCGCGCCCTCCCGCGAAACCCGCGTCCTGGTGAACGGCCGTCCCGCCGCCGTCTGGTACTTCGGCCCCGGCGACGCGCTCCATCAGCGCTCTTTCCGCATCCCCGCCTTAGGCGGCGCCGCCGAAATTCAGTTCCTCAATTCCAACCCCCGCTCGCCGGAATCCCTCGGCGTCGGCCTCGACGAGCGCCCCGTCACCCTCGCCCTCCACTCCCTCACCGTCGCCGAGGTGCGTTGAGTGCTACCCCAGCTTCGCCTTCAAAACCTCGTTCACCGCGCCCGGGTTCGCCTGCCCCTTGGTTGCCTTCATCACCTGCCCCACCAGGAATCCCATCACCGTCGTCTTCCCGCTCCGGTACTGCTCCACCTGTTTTGGACTCGCCGCCAGCACTTCATCGACGATTTTTTCCAGCGCCCCCGCGTCGCTGATCTGTTTCAGCCCCTCGCGCTCCATCACCGCCCGCGCCCCGTCTCCGGTCTCCGCCATCCGGGCGAAAATCTCCTTCGCCATCTTCCCCGAAATCTCGCCCTTCGCAATCATCGCCACCAACTCGCCCAGCCGCTCCGCCTTCACCGGCGCCGCCTCGATCCCCGCCCCCTTCAGCGCCGCCATCAGATCGCCCATCACCCAGTTCGCCGCCAGCCGCGCCGCGTTCCCCTCGCCCCCCGCCGCCTCCGCCGTCTTCTCGAAATACTCGCTCAACCCCCGGTCCGCCGTCAGCACCTGCGCGTCATACTCTCTCAGCCCGTAGCTTTCGATGAACCGCTTCCGCTTCTCCGCCGGCAGCTCCGGCATCGCCCGCCGGATCCCCTCCAGCCAATCCCCGCCCACCCGCACCGGCGTCAGGTCCGGCTCGGGAAAATACCGGTAGTCGTGCGCGTGCTCCTTGCTCCTCATCCCCACCGTCATCCCCGTGTCGGCGTTGTACAGCCGCGTCTCCTGCTCCACCTTTTCCCCGCCCTCGATCAGCCCCACCTGCCGCCCGATCTCATACTCGATCGCCATCCGCGCAAACCGGAACGAGTTCAGGTTCTTGATCTCCGCCTTCGTCCCCAGCTTCTCCTCGCCCCTCGGCCGCACCGATACGTTGGCGTCGCAGCGAAGCTGCCCCTTCTCCATATCGCATTCCGATACATTCAGATATTGCATCACTTCCTTGAGCGCCGTCAGGTACGCGTAGGCTTCCTCCGCCGAGCGCATGTCCGGCTCGCTCACGATTTCGATCAGCGGCGTCCCCGCCCGGTTCAGGTCCACGTAGGTGTACTGGTCGCTGTCGCGGAACCCGTCGTGAATGCTCTTGCCCGCGTCGTCTTCCATGTGCACCCTCGTCACCCCGATCCGCTTCCGCTCCCCGCCCTCGAGCGTAATCTCCAGCTCCCCGTGTTCGGCCAGCGGCTCGTCGTACTGCGAAATCTGATACCCCTTCGGCAGGTCCGGATAAAAGTAGTTCTTCCGCGCGAACCGCGACGCCGGGTTCACCCGGCACTTCAGCCCCAGCGCCGCCTTCACCGCCATCTCCACCGCCGCCCCGTTCAATACCGGCAGCGCCCCCGGCATCCCCAGGCACACCGGGCAGACGTTGGTGTTCGCCGCCGCCCCGAACACCACCGGACATCCGCAGAAAATCTTCGTCCGCGTCCCGAGCTGCACGTGCACTTCCAGGCCGATCACCGCCTCGTACTTCGCAATCAATTCATCCGCCGGCGCTGCCATACTAAAAGACATGTCCCATTATAGGAAGCTCTTCCTATACATCTTGGGCTTGCTGCTTCCTCTCGATCTGCTGGCGGCCGACGCCGGCCTCATCCTGAAGAACGGCCGCATCTGGACCGCCGATCCGGATAACCCCTGGGCCGAGGCCATCGCCATCGGCGGCTCCCGCATCCTCGCCGCCGGCAACAACCAGGCCGTCGCCGGCCTCGCCGGCCCCCACGCCCAGGTCATCGACCTCCACGGCCGCCTCGCCATCCCCGGCTTCAACGACGCCGGCCTCCACTTCCTCGCCGGCTCGCTCGATCTCGGCGACCTCGATCTCGACGGCGCCTGCTCGGTGGCCGACCTTCAGAAGCGCCTCCGCGATTGGGCTGCCGCCCACCCCCGCGAGCCCTGGATCACCGGCTCCTCCTTCAACCCCTCCTGCCTCGCCGACCACCGCCAGCTCACGCGCCTCGACCTCGACGCCGCCATCCGCGACCGCCCCGTCTTTCTCCGCGAGTCCGGCCTCCACGCCGCCTGGGTCAATTCCAAAGCCCTCCAACTCGCCGGCCTCGCCCCTCCCAAATCCACCGACCTCAACGCCTGCCTCCGCGACGCCGCCCTTGCCGCCGCCGCCCGTCTCCTTCCCGAACCCTCCCGCGCCCGCAAACTCGCCGCCCTCGAGCAAGGCATGAAGCTCGCCTCCTCCCTCGGCATCACCAGCATCCAGAACTCCGGCGGCGATGCCGAGCTGCTCAGCCTTTTTGACGAACTCGACAAACAGCGCAAGCTCTCCCTCCGCGTCAGCGTCGCCCTTTCCTTCAACCCCTCCTCGTCCCCCGATTCCCTCGACCACTTCCTCGAACTCCGCCAGACCTTCCACGGCCTACGCCTCCGCGCCGGCGCCGTCCGCTTCGTCCTCGACGGCCCCAGCGACTCCCGCGCCGCCGCGCTGCTCGCCCCCTACACCGATTTGCCCGCCTCCTCCGGCCGCCTCAACTGGGCCCCCGAGGCCTACCAGAGCCTCATCGCCCTCTACGCCGCCGCCGGCCTCCCCATCGTCGCCGACGCCGCCGGCGACCGCGCCGTCCGCGTCGCTCTCGACGCCTACGAGTTCGCCCACAAGGAAAACGGCCCCCGCGACTCCCGCTTCCGCATCGAGAAGATCGAGTCGATTTCGCCCTCGGACGCCGGCCGCTTCTCCCGCCTCGGCGTCTTCGCCTCCGTCGCCCCGTTCCCGTCCGACGCCGCCGCCCTCGACGCCTGGTCCCGCGCTTTCGGTCCCGAGCGCCTCAAGTTCGGCTTCCCCTGGCACTCGCTCGAACAGTCCGGCGCACGCCTGCTGTTCTCCAGTTGCTGGCCCAACTCCTCCAACCTCGATCCCCTCCGCGCCATCTTCGCCGCCGTCAACCGCCAGTCCCCCGACGGCAAACCCTCCGGCGGCTGGATGCCCGCCCAACGCCTCGGCCTCGAAGAGGCCCTCCGCGCCTACACCGCCAATTCCGCCTTTGCGACCTTCGAGGAGCGCCAGAAGGGCCGCCTCAAATCCGGCCTCCTCGCCGACGTCGTCGTCCTCTCCGAAGACCTGTTCAATATCCCGTCCCCCGACCTTTATAAGGCCAAAGTCGACCTGACCATCTTCGACGGCCGCATCGTCTACACCCGGGAATAACAGGAATGCTCCGCCCACCACCCCCGCCGCCCGCGGCGCGCGCCCGACCCATGCCTCGGCCCGCTCCGGCTCCGCCATCGCACCCCATCTCCCCGCGGCGCCCACAATCGCCCGCCGCGCCAGGCCCAAACGCCGCCGCGCCCGCTCGCCCTCGCGCCGCCCGCCCGTATCCTTCCCTTGCGCCTTGCCCCACCGCGCCCGCCTGCCCCGCCGCACCCGGAACGACCGCCGCCCTCGCGCCTTCTCCCACCCCGCCGCGCCCGCGCCCCCCCGCCGCGCTCTCCTCGCCCGCCGCGCCGTTTCCGCCTCCCGGGCCGGTATCGATTAGCATGATAGGCATGCCCAACGGTATGCCCCTCCGAATCGCGCTGCTCAGTTCTCTGCTGCTGGCCGCCGCCGCGCACGCCCAGGATTCCAAGCCGCTGCTGTTCCGCCAGCCGGCCATCGGAAAAACCCGCATCGTGTTTTCCTATGCCGGCGATCTGTGGTCGGTGCCGCGCGAGGGCGGCGCCGCGATCCGGCTCACCACCGGCGCCGGCGAGGAGATGAACCCCGTGTTCGCGCCCGACGGCGAGCGCGTCGCCTTCAGCGGCGAGTATGACGGGAATCAGGACGTCTACCTCGTCGACGCGGCCGGCGGCGTGCCCAAGCGGCTCACCTATCATCCGAGCCCGGACGTGCCCGTGGGCTGGACGCCGGACGGAAAGAAAATCCTGTTCCGCTCGACGCGCGAGAGCTATTCGCGATTCGCCCGGCTCTACACCATCGACGCGGACGGAGGCTTCCCGGAGCCCGTCGGGCTGCCCATGGCCTACGCCGGCTCATATTCGCCGGACCAGAAGCGGCTCGCCTACATGCCCATCACGCCGGCCAACTACGCCTGGAAACGTTACCGCGGCGGGGAGACGACGCCCATCTGGATCGCCGACCTGACCACTGACGCGGTGGAAAAGCTGCCGCGAACCAATTCCAACGATTCGTTCCCGCTGTGGATCGGCGGCAGGATTTACTTTTTGTCGGACCGCAGCGGCGCCATCACGCTGTTCTCCTACGACCTGTCTTCGAAAAAGGTGGCGCAGGCGATCCGCAACGACGGGCTCGACTTCAAGTACGCCAGCGCCTACGGCGGCACCATCGCCTACGAGCAGTTCGGCGCGATCTATACATATGATACGGGCAGCGGAAAAACGAAGAAGCTGGACATCCGCCTGGCCGGCGACGTGCCCGATGTGCGGCCGACCTACGAGAAGGTGGCTTCGCGCGTGTCGGTGGGGCGGATTTCGCCGACCGGGGCCAGAGCGGTGTTCGAGGCGCGGGGCGACATCTTTACCGCGCCGGCCGAGAAGGGCGACATTCGCGATCTGACCAACACCCCGGGCGTGGCCGAGCGCGACCCGTCGTGGTCGCCGGACGGAACGAGGGTCGCGTATTTTTCCGACGCCTCGGGCGAGTACGCGTTGCACTTGCGGGCGCAGAATGGGCTGGGGCCGGAAACGGCAATCGGGCTGGGAGATCCGCCGGCATTTTTCTACGATCCCACGTGGTCGCCCGACAGCAAGAAAATCGCCTACACCGACAATCGTCTGAACGTGTGGTACATCGATCTGGAAAAGAAATCGCCGGTGAAGATCGACACCGACACCTACCAGACGCCGTTCCGCGACCAGAACCCGGTGTGGTCTCCGGACAACAAATGGATCGCCTATAACAAGGTTCTGAAGAATCATCTGCGGGCGGTGTTTGTCTACTCGCTCGATTCGGGCAAGAGCACGCAGATCACCGACGGGATGAGCGACGCGGTGTACGCGCAGTGGGACAAAGGCGGCAAGTACCTGTACTTCACGGCGAGTACCGACACCGGTTTGACCACCGCGTGGCTGGACATGTCGAGCCTGGGGCACAAGGTGACGCGGAGCGTGTACGTCGCCGTGCTGAAGAAAGACGAGCCGTCGCCGCTGGCGCCGGAGAGCGACGAAGAGAAAGGTCCGGAGGCGGCCAAAAAGGCCGAGGCCGAGGCCAAACCCGACGCGGCGAAGACGCCGGTGAGCGTGCGAATCGATTTCGACAATCTGGACCAGAGGATCCTGGCGCTGCCGATTCCGGCGCGGGAGTACGTGGGGCTGGCGGCGGGCAAGACGGGAGTGCTGTACGTGGCCGAGGCGTCCGACATCGCCGATGCCTTCCGCGACGAGCCGGCGGTGACGATTCAGAAATTCGATCTGAAGACGCGTAAGACCGAAAAGCTGCTCGAGGGCGTGCAGGATTTCGACGTCTCCGACAACGGCGAAAAGATGCTCATCAAGCAGGGCGGCAAGTGGCTGATTGTGGGCGCCTCGGCGCCGCCGAAGCCCGGCGAAGGCGCGCTGAAGATGGACGCGATGGAGATGCGAGTAGACCCGCGCCAGGAGTGGGCCCAGATTTACCGCGAGGTCTGGCGCATCGAGCGCGATTTCTTCTACGATCCGAATCTGCACGGGCTGAACCTCAAGGAGACCGAGGCCAGGTACCAGCCGTATGCGGACAACATCTCAAGCCGCGAGGATCTGAACTACATCTTCGAGGACATGCTGGGCGAGCTGACGGTGGGTCACCTGTTCGTACGCGGTGGGGCGATGCCGGAGGTAAAGAAAGTGCCGGTGGGGCTGCTGGGCGCCGATTACAAAATCGAGAACGGGCGCTACCGTTTTGCGACGGTCTATAGCGGGGAGAACTGGAACCCCGGGCTGCAGGCGCCGTTGACGCAGCCGGGCGTGAACGTGAAGGCGGGCGAGTACCTGCTGGCCGTGAACGGGCGGGACGTGCGGCCGCCGGACAACGTGTATTCGTTCTTCCAGGCGACGGCGGGCAAGCAGGTGACGATTCGCGTGGGCGCCGATCCAACGGGTGCGAACTCGCGCGAGGTGACGGTGGTGCCGATCGCCGACGAGGCGGCGCTGCGGAACCGGGACTGGATCGAGGCGAACCGCCGCAAAGTGGACCAGTTGAGCGGAGGGCGGCTGGCCTATGTGTATCTGCCCAATACGGCCGGGGCGGGCTACACCAATTTCAACCGCTACTACTTTGCGCAGTTGGGCAAGGAGGGCGCGGTGATCGACGAGCGCTTCAACGGCGGCGGCGACATCGCCGATTACATCATCGACTACTTGAAACGGCCGCTGACGAATTTCTTTTCCACCCGCTACGGGGCGGACTTCACCACGCCGCAGAACCAGATCTTCGGGCCGAAGGCGATGATCATCAATGAATACGCGGGCTCGGGCGGTGATGCGATGCCGTGGCTGTTCCGGAAGCGGAATGTCGGCAAGCTGGTCGGCAAGCGGACCTGGGGCGGGCTGGTGGGAATTTTCGGATTTCCGCAACTGATCGACGGCGGCATGGTGACGGCGCCGAACCTGGCCTTCTACAATCTGTCGAAAGAGTGGGACGTGGAGAACCACGGCGTGGCGCCGGACGTTGAGGTGGAGTACGACCCGGCGATGGTGAAGCAGGGCCGGGACCCGCAACTGGAGAAAGCGGTGGAGGTGGTGATGGACGAGCTGAAAGCGAATCCCCTGCCCGAGTACCACAAGCCGCCGTACCCGAACTATCACCAGAGCGGAAAGTGAGGCCGGCGGGCGCGACCGCTATTGGATCGCTATCGTTGAGCTCTGGCTGTAGGCGCCGCCGATTCCTATATTCAGCTTGACGGCGGCGCCTGTAGGTGCGTTCGCTGGAATTTGAAAATTGATCTGGTCAAGTCCGATGAAGCCGGGCGCCGCGCCGCTGAAAACTACCGGGACACCGATGTTGTTTAGGCCAACTGTTGGTCGAACCACCGTTGTGGCCGGAGGCAGAGGTCCGGGCTGGCCGGTAACGAGGGAAGGCGTCGTGGGGCCCAGTCCTGTGACGAAGAGGGACACGGTCGTACCGCGCAGTGCAGGATTGGAGGGACCTGAGGCGGACCCGTCCGGCTTCAGAACCGCCGCATAGCGTTGGGTTCCCAAGCCCGCCGGTACGTACTCAAATATACCCGGGGAGGTAACGCTTACCGGGATGTTGTAGATTGCCCCGATGAATCCGTTATCGTTCACGTCAACCTCGGCGGTTCCCAGGACAGGCAGGTTTGCCGGCACCTGGAAATTGATCTGTTCCCCTCCGCCGGTATTGGCGATTGCGAAGAGCGGCGCCGAAATTCCTGCTACGGTCACCGTGACGCCCGAGTAGTTTAGCGCGCCCCCGGGAAAGACGATGCCTGAAATCCCGGACAGGTTGGTTCCAAATATTGTCGCGAGCGAACCGGGCGAAATGCCCTGGGCGAAGCTCGCCGCATTGACCACACTGGAAATTGACGGCGCCGGAGTTGCAGTGTCCGAAAAGGTGACCCCAAGAGATTGCGAAGGCAGGCCGGGGCTGGAAATGGTGATGGTGCCGATGTAGGTTTTAGGTGCGGCGAATGCGGGGTTGACCGAAACGTGAACCGACGTTGGCGTCGAGCCGAACGAGGGACTGATTGTCAGCCAGTACGAGTCAGACGTAGCCGTCCATGGGATCCTGCTTCCCGACAGTGAGCCGATGGTAAGTGACAGGGGAGCGGGAGCAGTTCCGCCGCCGTAGCTGAACTCGAGTCCCGATGAGGAGACCGTCAAGCTGTTTTCAGACGCGTAGTTCAGGAAGGGGACCGAGAGCCGCCGAGACCATTGGGCTCCGCTGCTATCGGTTCCAGTGAACTCAAAGGTCGCATTAATTGGCGTGTTGAGTGAAGCGTAGCCCAGTGCCGCGGAAAGTGAGCTGTTCCCCGGTATCGTGGATGCGCCGAAGAACGAGTTGATCTGACTGGCGTAACTTGTCCCGTTGACTCTAAAATCGGTGAGAGTGGTCGCAACGCCCGCCGTCTCTTGCAGCGTTAGGGTAAACAACCACTGGTAGCCCTGCTGGTCAGGCGACTGCTCGTATACAGGATTCGGCGTGCATGATAGAACTATGTCCGACGCGACGGTCTGGTTCCAACGCGCCGCAAGGTTATAGGCGTCGATCGAGCCGAGACCCGTAACGGGGTCGTAGCCCACACCGGCATAGTAGCCGAACTGTCCTGACGCGTTGCAGGCGGCGTTCGTTGGCTGGCACGGGACGATGTTGTTTCCTGTGACAATATCGTGAAATACGCCCGATGTTTGGGCGAGGCGGTAGAGTATCGGGTTGATGTTACCTTGGCCGCTCGATGCGTTGTATTGGTTCACCAGGGCGAGCACTCCCGCAGTAGTGGGGGCCGCTGCCGACGTACCTCCAAGCGCTATCCAACGGCCGATGAAGTAGATTCGGTATGGATCGTGGCTGGCCGATGCGGTGAGCGCGAGGTCGGGCACCTGCCGCGCTACCGATCCGGGGAGGCCGAGGCCGACCTGCCAGTCGGGCTGGGGAAAGAACTCACTTTGTCCGCCGCCGCTTGCTGCCAAACCCCTTGAGCCGGAGTCGTTCCAAGCGACCTCCGGGATGTAGGCGAGGGCGGAGGAGTTTCCGCTGGTGTTGGCCGGGTCCCAGTACGACGCTGTGCTCTCGTTAAACTCTGTTCCGCCGACGGCCGTGACTTCGGGTATGCTCGCGGGAAGTGAAACGGAAGGCCCATACTCTGCGGTGGGTGCGGCGCCTTGCTTGTCGCAACCCGCAGCGCCGGAGTCGCCAGAGGCGGCGAGGATCGAGATGCCCTGGGAATTCGCTTGCTGCACCCCTTGCTCCAAGGCCACGGCCAGAAGGTTGCCCGCTCTCTGCTCACAGGCGCCGAAGCTGATGCTTAGAACCGGGGCGAGATTCTGCTCGATCGCGTAGACGAATGAATATATCAAGGCGTTCTTGGAATACACATACACGATTCGCGCGCTTCGTGCGATGGCGCCCGACCATTCGAGATCGAGGTTGGCCTCAGCGAGGTCATCGAGTGTGGTGAAGCCGGGGTCACCCGCTCCGGGTACAAGGACCATTTGAGGGTCGTTGGGCGGGAGGCCGAATTCGTTGCGGAAGGCGCGGATGTCGGAGAGATCGATATTTGTCTGGCCGACTACTGCGATTGTCTGGCCCGAGCCGTCGTAGCCCGCGGCGTAGAGGGGCGCGATGTCGTAGATCGTTGCCAGGTCGCCGGGCGCCAGGAGGTGCGTACCGGCAGGGCATCCATCGGCCCCCGTACATGTGTAGTCCTTGTGCGGTGTGTCTCCGGTTGCCAATGCTGCTCCGGAGAGGAGGCGACGGGGCGCTTTCGGATAGAAGTCGTCGAGGCCAAAGATGCCGAGGGTCACAGGGGCGAACACGGCTGGAACTGATGGAGCGTTGATGGCTGCAAAGTGGGTTTCACCCTCGACACGAAGGTAATGAATTTGGACGCCCAACGCGGCTTCGACCTGCGCTGCCGTGCCGCTGAACATAATCCAGTTGCGGCCGCGCGCGGCGCGTATCGAGGTGAAACCTGCCGAATTGAGCCAACTCGTAACCTGGGCGACGTCGGCGGGACTGAGGCCGAAACGGCCGGCGTATTGTTCGGGAGTCAGCCATCGATGGTAATCCGGGGATTTTCGATCCTGTTGGTTGGCGAGCAGCGTATCGAGCGACTGCTGCTGAGCGCCGGTACGACGGAACATCAGGAGGATGCCGTCGATCTTCATTAATGCCGCGACCGGCCCGGCGTCGGATGCCGTCTGGACCATCGGACTAATGTTGCCTTTGATTCTGGTGAGCTGCCGAAAATCGACGCCGGACGGCACCCTGTTGGTCTGGGCAGAGGCAATTACAGCCGAAAGTGCTGCGCCCAGGGCGCATCTTACGATCCAAGTGTGACGTTGCATCGGCTTCGAACCCTAAATAGTGGTGATTATAGCCTCTCTTCACGGGAATGCAACTAACTAAGTCGCGAGAAGTTCTTTGAGGTACGAGCCGTTGACTAAATGTATGCATTCGACGGGACGCGCTGGCGCCAACTCTTGGGAAAACGCTGGCTCAACGAGCCGTTAGTCTCTGTTGCTCTTCAGCAGCCCGGCGGGTCAGACTTTGACGTTGAGGCTGGAGGGCCTGAGGTATTTGGTTTCGAAGGTGGTTTCGTCGATCGGGCCGAGCCATGTGCGGCGCGGATTGGTGCAGTTGTCGGTGGGCTGGATGCGCTTGAACCAGAAGAAGCGTCCGTCGGAGATGCGCTGGGCCTGTTCGGCCACCATGTTGGTGGGCCTGGGAGGCGCGTAGACATTGGTGAGCGAATAGCGAGGATTCCGGTGAAGCTGAACGCTCGTTCCGGAGGGAAGCCGAACGGCAATCCGGGACAATCCCGAACACCATCCGAGCGTAGCGACGCTGGCAACTCGATTGTGCGCGAAAGTGTTCGGCTTCGTCGAGAGAAACTTGTCCGGAGCGCAGCGAAGGAAGGATGCCGCTAGCGGGCAAAGGGGCGCGGGAAAAGGCGGCAGGCCTTGCCTCGCCTCAGCACACGGTAACCCCGGAGCGCGGTTCGCGCTCCGGCTGACGATATTCCCGGCTATTCTGAAGTAAGCGCAGCTATGAAAGCCCGATGCAAAGCATTCCTTCTGGGGTTCCCATGTGTTCCCTTTGCATGCGCACAGATTGCCGGAGACGCTCCAGGCAAGGGTGCAGCGCAATCAGTCGATGCAGACTGCAACACCTTTGCCCAAATCGCAAAGCAGTTTCTGAATAGTCGGGGGCTGAAAGTGGACGAGGATTGGGCCTGTGGGCAACCTGGTTACAGGTGCATCGCGTTCCGGAATGCCCGACCTCGTACAGCTGAGGGCAAGTCTCCTAGCCGGGACGAGGTCGTGAGCCGTTATCTCAGTGGCCCTGTCGATTTTCGATGGAAGAATCTCACCCGCGGGTACTGGGCGGCCCCGGATCACAGCTTCGTTATGGGGGCCTCTCTTCAGCTCAAAGAGGAACCCGTTGGCTGCACAGCAAAGTTATTCATGAACTTCGGTCTAGGTGGTATGGAGTTCTTGGGAATAATGCCCTTCGATCTCTACACTTGGGCGATGCCGCCCGATAACGGGCGGCTCCAAAAGGAATACTTGGCCGCGGTCGTCAACGCGTTGCCGAAATGAGGCAGGAAAAGTTATCTCGCGGATTTGTTTCGATTCCGTCGCATCGAATCTCCGCGCATCTCGATGCGATGCGCATTGTGAACCAGGCGGTCAAGGATACCAGCCGCCAGAGCGGGATCGCCGAACTGCTCGTGCCAGCGGCGCCAAGGTGCGGGGCGCTCCGGAATGTCGCGGGCAATTGAGGGGCGGCGGCGTCGGAGGACCGCCGGTCGACGCGGCGGAATGTTGCGGCGGGTGAGAGACGGCGGCCGCTGCGCGGGCAGGGCCGTCGCAGCGGCGCGGCGGAATCTCGCGGGCGGTTCAGCGATGGCGGCGACGGCGGACCGCCGGGCGGCGCCGGTCAATGTCGCGGCGGGTGGGGGAGGAAAAGGCGAGAACGGCGGATTATGCGGTGCGCCTACGAAGGCGGGGGCCGGCTTGGCCGGCGATGAGGGCGGCCAGGAGCCAGAGGGCGCAGGCGTAGAGGGCGTACCAGAGGGCTTCCTGGGCGGGGGTGACGCGGGGAGCGCTGAAGGCGACCAGGGAGCCGGTGGAGGCGGCGTGCAGCAACTGGGCGAGCGCGATGCTTTGCGTGTTGGTGTAGGCCCAGGCGATGAGGACTCGCAGGGCGGTCATGGCGGCGACGAAGGCGAGCATGAAAGCGGCCCAGGAGGAGCCGTGGGGCGAGGCGGCGCCGAGCGAATCGATGACCGGCAGGTGCCAGAGTCCCCACAGGAGGCCGAGCAGGACGGCGGAGGCGAGAGGGGAATGGCGCGAGCACAATCGCGGGAATGCGCAGCCCATCCATCCAATTTCCTCGAAAAATCCGGCGGCGATGCCGAACGACACGCCGATGAAGAAATGATTCGGCGCAAAGACGGGGCCGAGGAGCATTTTCAGGGCGAGGAGCACGGACAGGACGAGAGCGGGAGGGATCAGCAGCGTTGCGTACCAGCGCCCGGGGAAGCGAAAGCGGCGCATGCGGAGGAACAGGTGGTTGAGGGCGGGCCTGCCGCCGGAGACCGCCGTCAGGAAGACGCCGGCGAAGGCGGGGCCGGCCAGCATAGCGGGAAACATCATGAGGCCGGTCATTTTCGGGATGCCCTGGTGGCGCAGGAGAGCGGGGGCGGCGACCAGGAGCGCGGCGGTCCAGGAAATGGCGAAGGTGACGGCGAAATATGTTGCGGGGCGTTGGGACACGGGGAGCCTCAATCGCCGCCGGCCTGGACGCGCCGGGCGAGGGCGCTGCGGCGATTCAAACGCAGGGCTTCGGCGAGCGACGCCTCCGCCTGGGGAGCGTCACCTTTCTTCCGGTAAGCGATGGCCAGCCAGACGAAGCCGTCGGCGGTTCGAGGGTCGAGTTGGGTGGATTTGCGGAACGACTCGATGGCCTTGTCGATGTCGCCGCCGAAAATGCGCGGGGAATAAAGATAGCGGCGGCCGAGAACGGCGTAGGCGAGAGCGTCGTTCGGGTCGAGAGCGAGGGCGCGGCGGGTTTCGGCCTCCGAGCGCGGGCCGTAGCGCAGGGCGGCGAGCATTCCGCCGGAGCCGATTTTGCCGCCGTAGAGATCGGCCAGCAGAGCGTGGGCATCGGCGCGGCGCTCGTCGAGGGCGAGGGCGCGCTGCGTGTCGGCGATGGCGAGATCGAGCCAGTGTCCGGCGGCCTTCCTGTCTTTGCGGAAATCGGCCGCCTGGTAAAGATAGGCGCTGGTGCGGGCGAGATCGCAGGCGCAGCGCGAGGAGCGGGCGTCGAGGCGAAGGCAGCCTTCAAAGACGTGCCGCAGGGCGAGGAGCGAAGGCTCATCGAGAGCGCTCCGGGCGCCGTCGAGCTGGCGTTCGGCGAGGTCTTCATTGGTCTGCGCGGCGGCCAGAGCGCAGAGAAGCGCGAAAGCGAAAAGTCTCATGGCGCGGGCCGCCGGCGCGGGCGGGCGCGTTGGGGAGGGGCGGCGAGCAGGCTGTCGACGGCGCTATCGAGCACCTGGCCGATCAATTTTTCGCGGGCGGCCCAGGGGAAGTTCGGCCGTTGGATGAGGAGCGAGGTGATTCCGTGTGCGGCGGCCCAGAGGGCCTGAGCGGTGCAATCGACATCGGTGGCGCGGAACAGCTTTTCCCCGACGCAGAGGGCGACTTTGGCGCGCAGGCTTTCGTAGGCGGTGCGCTGCTTGTAGGGGCGGGGCCGGGTGCCGGGCGCCAGCAGGAAGGCGAAGCGGTAGTCGTCCGGGTGGGTGAGACCGAAGTCCACATACAGGCGCAAGCTGCGCTTCAGCAGGGCGACGGGGTTTTCGTCCGGGGCGCCGGAGGGTTGCGGAAGGGCGGCCAGCAGTGTGGCGAAGCTCTCCTCGACGAGGAAGTCGAAGATCTCGTTTTTGTCCTTGAAGTAGAGGTAGATGCTGGCGGGCGAGTAGCCGATGGCTTCGGCGAGCCTGCGCATGGTGAAGCCTTCGTAGCCCTGGCGGGCGAATAGGGAGCGGGCGGCGGCGAGGATGTCGGCTCTGAGCTCGGCTTTGTGCTGCTGGCGGCGGGCGGCGGCTCCCATATTGAACTAGTATCAGTATACTGAACAACGTTCAGTAGTCAACGGGAAAGTGTCGTGTGTTGTTGGCGCGGGCTGTGGCCGGGTGCGTGGCGGCG
The DNA here is from genome assembly GCA_027452065.1 of Bryobacterales bacterium. Taxonomy (GTDB): domain Bacteria; phylum Acidobacteriota; class Terriglobia; order Bryobacterales; family Bryobacteraceae; genus JAJYKC01. Next base: position 243 of record DAIDHC010000014.1, on the reverse strand, counting down.
CGGGCCGCGGGCGGGCGCGAGGTTGGGGCGGCGGGTTGTGGGGGCGCGGTGTGGATGAGGACGAGGGGCGGGCCGCGGATCTGGTGCGGGCTGTGGGCGGGTGCGTGGCGGCGCGGGCTGTGGGGTTGAGGCGGCGGGGGTGCGGGCTGGATGCGGACGGGAGGCGGGAGGTGCGGCTTGGGCGGCGCGGGCTGCGGGCGGGCGCGGGGTTGAGGCGGCGGGCGGCAATAGTCATCGTTGCCT
>DAIDHC010000013.1 GCA_027452065.1 Bryobacterales bacterium | reverse complement strand
AGACGCGGGAAGGAGGCGGCGGGTGCGGGGCGGGCGCAAGTGCGGGGCGCGTTCAGGCGAGGGGCGGCGGGGGCGCGAGGCAAGCGCGATTGGCGGCGGGTCGGCGCGAGGGCGGGGCCGGTCAGGCGATGGGCGGCGGGTGCGCGAAAGAGGCGGAGCGGGGCGAGGGCGGGCGGGTCAGGCAAGGGCGGAGCGGAGGTCGGCGGCCAGGAGGCGGTGGAAGAGCCACTCGCCGGCTTCGCGGCGGACCGAGAGGCGGCCGGCGCCATAGGCGCGGCTGGAGAGGCCGCGTTGGACGGACTCGCAGATGCCGGTGTCCTCCTGCTGGATGCGCTCGGCGACGGCGACGCTCCGGGCGTTGCGCTCGGCAGCGGCCTCGCTGACGTCGGCAAAATAAAAATCGAACACCACGCGCGTGCGGTCCGGCGCCAGCGGGATGACGAGGTTGGTGTCCATGACGCCCTCGTAGATGTTGATCATGAAGTTGGGATAGAGCCAGAAATACCAGGCGCGGTCGCCCTGGCGCGTCGAGGCAAGGGCGGCGTCCTTCGCGGAGGCGGAAGACAGAGGACTCGATTGGAGGCAGTAGCGCTCGCCGTTTTCGATGGTGTAGTCCTTGTAATCGAGCACGCTGTTCAGGCCCTTGTGGAGATAGGGGACGTGGTAGCCGCCGTCGAGGTAGTTGTCGACGTAGACCTTCCAGTTGCAGTTGAGCTCGTAGGAGCGAGAGGCGAAGAAAGACAGGCGGGAGATTTCGAGCGGGGCGATGCGCGGGGCGAGGCCGCCGAGGAACTGAGTCAGGGGCGGGGCGGCGGGGTCGAGGTTGACGAAGAAGAAATTCTCCCAGAGGGCGGAGGGTGCGGGAACGAGGCCGTTGACGGCGGGGTCGAAGGCGGCGACGCCCTGAAAATCGGGGACGCCTTTGAGGGAGCCGTCGAGCGAGTAGGTCCAGCCGTGATAGGGGCAGCGGAAAGAGGAGGCCAGGCCGTGGCCGCAGGCGACGGCGGCGGCGTGGTGGCGGCAGACGTTGAAGAAGGCGCGCGGCGGGCCGGCGGGCTGGGCGACGGCGAGAAGTGGCTCGCCGGCGATTTCGGTGGTGAAGAACTGGCCGGGCGAGGCGAGCTGGGCGGCGCGGCCGGCGGCCTGCCAGGTGCGGCCGAAGACGGCGCGGAGCTCGAGGGCGGCGACGGCGGGGTCGGTGTACCAGGGGGCGGGGATGGTGAAGGCGCGTTCGAGGGGAGCGGCGGAGTCGTAGAGATCGAGCAGCGAGGCCAGCGATGGGGACACGGGATTTGGGGAGGATTGTAGCAGAGGGGCGGGCGGAGGCGCCGGTTACGGCTTCAGGCGGCGTGCGGACTGGAACAGGCGGGTCCAGTGATCGTCGGCGAGGCGGCAGATCTGAACCACGGGGTGCTGCCAGGGCGTGGCGTTGATGAACTCGCCGTTGCCGATGTACATGCCGGTGTGGGTGATTTTTTTAGGCGTCTCGCCGAAGTAGAGAAAGTCGCCGGGCTCGAGCGCGCCGCGGACGACGGGAACGAAGCCGGTCCAGGCCTCCTGTTGATCGGCGTCGCGAGGGATCAGGACGCCGCGGCGGCGGCAGAGCATTTGAGTGAAGCCGGAACAGTCGTATCCGAAAGTGGAGACTCCGGCCCAGAGGTAGGGGAGACCGAGGAAGCGGCGGCTGAAGGCGATGAGCGCGGGGACGGAGTCGCGGGTGGGAGCGAGGGCGACGTCGCCGGCCTGGATCCAGGCGGTGCGGGAATCGGGGAGGCGGAGCTCGAGCCAGCGGGGGTTGCCGGCGACGGGGGCGACATCGAGACGGGCTTCGAAGGGAAGAGTGAACAGAGGCTGGTGGCGGGTGATGTCGGTTTCGCGATAGACGTTGGCGAACAGAGCGGCGACGGCGGCGGTGGAGGCGGGCGCGTAGGGCGGGCCGTAGCGGAGGTCGCGGCGTTGGACCCAGCCGGTGTAGGCGTCCGGCGTCCGGACATGCGCCCAGCCGCGGCGGGACTTGAGCACCTGGACGTTAAAGCCGAACAGGGCCTGGGACACGACGTCGGCCGAGGAGGAGGGCTTGGAATATAGATTGGCCACCGGGGCCACAACGACGGCGTTGCGGACGGCGGCGAAAGCAAGGGGAGCGGCGAGCAGGAGGCAGAACGGGACGAGCGAAGCGGCGCGGGCCACTAGTGCTGATCGGTCTGGCCGATGTGGAGGTTGTTGTGGATGGCGTAGAGAGCCAGCTCGAGACGGTCGGAAACGCTCAGCTTGTCGAAAATGTTGTGGAGGTGATTCTTCACGGTCTGTTCGCTGATGAACATTTTCTCGGCCATCTCTTTGTTCTTGTAGCCCTGGGCGACGAGCTGAACGATTTCGAGCTCACGGGCGCTGAGGGGAGAGCGCTCGCGGACCGGCTTGGAGCTGGGTTTGGGAGCGGGAACGCCGGAGGACCCCGAGGAGGAGGGGACCGACGGGGCGGCGTTGGAAAAGCTTTCGATGACCGCCGCCGTTGTGTCTTTGTCGAGCCAGATCTCACCGGCGTGGACTTTGCGGATGCTTTTGGTGATGAGATCGGGCGAGGTTTGCTTGAGGAGGATGCCGCGGGAGCCCAGGCGCATGGCCTGAACAAAATCCGTGCGTTCTTCCGAAGCTGTGAGGATGATTACCTTGGTGTGGCTGTGGCCGGCGTCGGTCTGCAGGGCCTGAAGGGTGGACATCCCGTCAAGCTGGGGCATGCGCAGGTCCAGCAGGAGGATATCGGGATCGAGGTCGCGCACCATGACGATCGCTTCCTGTCCGTTGCAGGCCTCGCCCACAATATCGAAGTCGGATTCGAGCGAGAGGAGTTTTCTGAGACCGTCCCGCACGATGGGGTGGTCATCGGCAATAATGATTCTGATTTTCGCGCCGCGCTGCAACGGACTGGAGGAGCCACTTGCCATGAATTCAAGAAAACGAGCAAGGTACAGCCACTGTCCTTGCCTTTTCCACCTCTCACCCAATTCTACTAATGGTACTGGTACTGGGTCAATGCTCTCAAGGAGCGCGAGGGGCTGAGCGAAGGCAAGAAAAGCCCGGGAAAAGGTTCGGGCGGGCTTGCGGAAACGTGTTTTGGGGGATGTTTCGAACGTGGGAGAATGAGGACGGTCAATAAGATATGAGCAATTTGGTGGGGATTCACCCGATACGGGAGGCGCTGTTGGCGGGCAGGCCGCTCGAAAGATTGCTGGTGGCAAAAGGAGCGGGCGGTGCGCGAATTCAGGAACTTGTGGACTTATGCCGGAAGGGAAAAGTGCCGGTGACGTTCGTTCCGCGGGAGGCATTGGAGCGGGAGGCGGAGGGTGCGGTTCACCAGGGAGTGGTGGCGATGGGAGCGGCGAACGAATATACGGCGCTCGATCAGGTGTGGGAGAGCGAACTGCTGGTGGTGCTCGATGGAGTGGAGGATCCGCACAACCTGGGGGCGATCATCCGCACGGCACAGGCGGCGGGGGCGGGAGCGGTGCTGATTCCGGAGCGGCGGGCGGCGGGACTGACGGGGACGGTGGCGAAGGCCGCGGCGGGAGCGCTGGAACATGTGCCGGTGGTTCGCGTGGGTAACGTGAGCCGGACGCTCGAGGATTTGAAGAAGCGGGGCTACTGGATTTACGGGCTGGACGAGAGGGGAACCGAGCGGCACGACGAAGTGGAGTACGCCGCCAAGTCGGCGATGGTGCTGGGCGGCGAGGGACACGGGCTCCATCAGCACGTGCGGGAGCATTGCGACGTGGTGGTGCGGATTGAGATGGCGGGCGCGATTGCGTCGCTGAACGTGTCGGTGGCGGCGGGGGTTGTGTTGTTCGAGTGGCGGAGACGGAGACGCGCGGCTCAGCGGGAGGGCGGCGGAGGCGCGGAGGCGGGGACGTAGCCGGGGCATTGCAGGACGGGGAGGCGGGGGTATTTGGGGAAAGCGGGGTCGGAGCGGGACTTTTCGCAGCGGTAAAAGACGGAGCCGCGATCGGAGCGGACGGGGGTGGAGAAGGCGCAGAGGCGGCAGAGTCCGGGGTCGGGAGGCGTCACCCGAGGAAGCCGCCGATTTCGGAGGCCAGGGCGGGGACGAGCGCGATGCCGTTGCCGGCGTAGATGCTGGAGCCGCCGTCAAAATTGCGGAAGATGCCGCCGGCTTCTTCGACGATGATTTTGGGGACGGCGAAGTCCCAGGGCGAGGCGGCGGGCTCGATCCAGATTTCGGCCTGGCCGGAGGCGACCATCATGGCGTCGGGCGTGCCGCCGAGTCCGCGGACGGCCCAGAAGCGGCTCATCCAGGCCAGGATGTGGCCGCTGAAGCGCGCCGGATCGAGCTTGTTGAACTGGTTGATGCAGAGCACGGACTCGGCGGCGGTGGTTTTCGAGGAGACGTGGAGGGGCTGGTGATCGCGGAAGGCGCCGCCGCCGCGCGTGGCCCAGTAGGAGGCCGAGAGGGCGGGGAAGCGGACGTAGCCGGCGACGACTTCGCCGCGGTCTTCGAGAGCGATCATGGGGCCCCAGAGGGGATTGCCGCGGAGAAAATCGCGGGTGCCGTCGATGGGGTCGATGATCCAGCGGCGGCCGCTGCGGGAGGGGGCGGAGGCGCCTTCTTCGCCGAGCAGGCCGTCGTCGGGGAAGGCGTGAAGGAGGGCGGTGGCGATGAGGCGCTCGCACTCCTTGTCGGCGCGGGTGACGGGGGACTGGTCGGCCTTGGTTTCGGCGGTGATTCCCTGCTGGAGGCTGAGAGCGTGGTGGCCGGCGCGATCGGCGGCGGCGGCGGCGACTTCGAGTTCGCGTTCGAACGGCATCAGACACAATGGTAGCGGAGCGGCGGACGGGGCGCGGCGGGGCGCGTGTTAGGATGATCGCGATGAGCGCCAGAACGATCTACACGGTCCTCGAAGATTCGTCGCGGCAGTGGGGCGGGGAGCCGGCGCTGCAGCAGCCGTTGGGCAAGGGGAAATACCGGACCTACACGTTCGCCGAGTTTGAACGGGCGGCGCGGGAGATTGCGGCCGGGCTGCGGGCGATGGGCGTGGAGCGCGGGGAGCACGTGGCGCTGTACTCGGAGACGCGGGCGGAGTTTTACCTGGCGGATCTGGGGATCATGTCGGCCGGGGCGGTGGCGGCGGCGCTCTACACGAGCTATCCGCTGCCGGACCAGGTGAAGAACCTGCTGGCGGCCGGTGTGCGGTATGTGTTTGTGGAGAACGCGGCGGGGATTCGGGACCTGGAGGCGGCGGCGGAAGGGCGGCTGAGCCACCTGCGGTGGATTCTGATGACCGGGGAAGCGGAAGGCCGCCCGAGTCTGGAGGACGTGCGCGAGGCGGGGCGGAAGGCGATGGCGGAAGACGCGGGGTTCTTCGAGCGGATCCGGGCGGAGGTAACGCCGGAGGACCCGGCGATTCTGTATCTGACTTCCGGGGCGACCGGGGAGCCGAAGATGGGGCTGAGCTCGCACGCGGCGCTGGTGGCGAACGTGGACATGGGGCCGAAGGCGCTGCGGCTGGAGCCGGGCGAGTCCACGATCGTATTCCTGCCGTCGGCGCACATTGCGCAGCGGGTGGTGCTGGAGCTGTTGACGATGCGGATGGGGGTGACGGTGTGGTTCAGCGAGAGCCTGTCGAAGCTGCCGGGGGAGATGCGGGCGATCCGGCCGCAGTTTTTCCTGGCGCCGCCGCGGGTGTGGGAGCGGATCTACGCGAGCGTGGGCGCGGAGGTGAGGAAGAAAGGGAAGCTGAGCCAGCGGCTGTTTCACGGGGCGCTGGGGCTGGGGCTGCAGGTGAGCCGGCTGAAGCAGGCGGGCAAGCCGGTGCCGCCGCATTTGCGGGCGCCGCTGCGGCTGGCCGACCGGCTGGTGTTCACCAAGATCCGGGAGCGGCTGGGCGGGCGGATGTCGCTGGCGGCCTCCGGGGCGGCGCCGCTGGGGCGGGACCTGGCGGATTTTTACGCGGCGATCGGGCTGCCGCTGATCGAGGGGTACGGGTTGACGGAGGGGGGCGTGGCGACGCTGAATCCGCTGGACCGGCCGAAGTCGGGGAGCATCGGCAAGCCGCTCGAAGGCGTGGAGGTGAAGCTGGCCGAGGATGGGGAGCTGCTGGTGAAGAGCCAGGCGGTGTTTCAGGGCTACTACAACGATCCGGAGGCGACGGCGGCGGTGCTGCAGGACGGCTGGCTGTACACGGGCGACATCGCGGAAATGGATGCCGAGGGGTATCTCTACATCACGGGGCGGAAGAAGGAGCTGATCGTCAGCTCGAACGGGAAGAAGATCTATCCATCGCGCATCGAGGGGCTTTTCAAGACCGAGCCGCTGGTGAGCCAGGTGGTGCTGATCGGCGACCGGCTGCCGTTTGTGACGGCGCTGTTCACAATCAACACGGCGCCGGCGGGGGAGCTGAAGGGGATGGAGCAGTGGGGCGGGAAGAGCGTGGAAGAGATAGCGTCGGCGGCGCCGGTGTACGAGCACATGAAGAAGGCCGTGGCGCGGGTGAACGAGAAGCTGCCGCCGTTTGAGCAGATCCGGAAATTCCGCATTCTGGACCGCGAGCTGACGATCGAGCAGGGCGAGCTGACGCCGACGATGAAGGTGCGGCGGAACCGGGTACTGGAAAATTTCCGCGGGCTGATCAGCGAGATGTATCTGGGCAAGGAAGAAATGGTTTAGGGGCGGCGCGAAAGCCTGAGTAAGTGCCGGGGCGCCGGGTAAGTCAACTTAGTAACTACGGAACGCGCGGACACACTACGGCTACGCGCTCACAAACTTTGTTTCATAACGTCCGCCGCCCGGCTCCGAAGAGCCGGACGGGGAATGCCTCTACAGTGCGGCCGGTCGGGAACTGCCGATGGGACCGGGATGAGGTTGGGTCGAAGCTTCGGCGTCGCCTTACCGGGGCTTGTGAGGGCCCCGTGCGTCCTATTGCGCGCCCAATGCTGCCTGAGCGTCCCATCTCCACGATTGAATG
>DAIDHC010000012.1 GCA_027452065.1 Bryobacterales bacterium | reverse complement strand
CGCCCGCAGCCGCGCCACTACCTGCTGCTGCGCCGCCGCGTTCCCCTCATCCCGCGCCACCGCCTCGCGAAAGCGCTGCGCAACCAGCCGCGCCACAAGCTGCCCGGCGTGAACCGCGCTCCCCTCATCCACCAGCACCGCCTCGATCCGCTCGCTGTCGTTAAATGCAAGCTGTACCTGGCGGATGTCCACGTTCCCATACAACGTAATGCTGTTCGCCGGAACACCTCTGCGCAATATCCAGACCCGGACCAGCAACACCGCCGCCACCAGCACCAGCACCGCTGCCACCCTCATCGCAACCTTTTTCCTGGCCACTACCCATTACCCCCAAAATTCCATCCGCACCACACTAATTACTCCCATCGAGCAATCCGTTGAGCGACTCGATGTCCTGGGGCGCAAGGATTCCCGCCGCCGCCTTGAGCTGCACCCGCGTCACGATCTGCGTGTACAAGGCCAAATAGTAATTGCGCTGCGCGGCTGCATAGTTCGTCGCCGCCGTGAGCAAATCGACGATCGAGCGCGTCCCGATCTCATATCCGGTCCGTGTCCCGTCCAAGGCTACCCGGGCCGAGTTGACCGACTGCTGCCGGGCATGAAATTGCGCCACGCTGTTTTGTAAATTCACGAACGCCGTCTGCGTCGCCAGCCGGATCCCATCCCGAAGATTCGCCTCACTGTCCCGGCTGGCTCTCGACAACGCCTCCGCCTGCCGAATCGCGGCCCGCGTGCTCCCTCCTTCGTAAATGGGTATCGAGAGGTTCAGCGAGGCGCCGGCTTGATCGAAACCCAGCGGCGGAAGTAGCGTGCCCACCGCGTGCTGGCCGACGCCGCTGAGCGTCAAGGTCGGCCAGCGCGCCCGTCTCTCATACTCCACTCGTTCTTCCGTTGCTCTCAGCGTCGCCCTCGCCTGCTGCAGCAGCGGCTGGTTCTTCAGCGCCGTGTCCAGCCACGGTCCCAGCTCTCCCGGCTCCGGCCCCAGCGCCTGCAGTGTCTTTACATCCCGAAGTGTGCCCGCCCTGTGATGGGTCAACTGTTCCAACTGCCCCCGCGCGACCTCCACGGCATTCTTGGCGGCAATCAAGTCGGCCTGGGCGGCGTCCAACTGCGATTGCGCCTCCTGCACCGAAATAATGTCTCCCGTCCCCACCTTCAGGCTCGTGTTCGTCTGGTCGGCGATGCTTTGCAGGAGACTCGCTTGCTGTTCCGCCACACGCTCGTTCGCCTGCGCCTGCAGCATGCCGAAGTAGACCTGCGTCACCTGCAGCGCAACCGACTGCTGCGCGTACGCTAACGCCGCTTCCCCTGCCTCGATCCGGCTATCCGCCTCCTTCAACGCCGCCAGCGTCTGGCCGTTGAATAACAACTGCGTCAGGCTGACGCTGAATAGATCGGAGTGATATCCGGTCGAAATCGGCGTCGGGCCAAATCCTGTCACGTAGCCCGTATTCATTCCCCCGCTCGCGAAGCCGTTGACGTGAGGATGCAGATCGGCCCGCGCCAGCGATTTGCCCGCCACCTCCGAATCCAACTGCGCCCGCGCCTGCGCGATTACCGGCGACGTGTCCACGGCCTGCCGGTAGACGCTCTGCAGATCATCCGCCCGTCCCGCCCCAGCCGTCAATCCAAGCAGCATCAAGCTACATAACGCACGCCTTCGGGCGCCCGGTTTCAGCGCGTCCACGGCACCTCCCGTTCCTCGCGGCAAACTCGTCTCTGGTTCGCTCACCTGCGCTCGTGTCTCAGTGCCCTCGCCGGGCCTCCCCCAATTATGCACGCGCGTAGCCGGACGTGAATTTCGCTAACTTCCTAATAGCAGACATCTTCGCCGGCCCCGCGTCTCGAAGTATCGAATTCCCCCTGCACCAATTTGGGTGAAATGCCCCACGCCGCCAAAGCATGTGGGCGAAAATCTACCAGCCCCGGCGCCAACCCGCCCGAATCCACTACCCTGACCAAGAGGACCCAACCCGTGCGCATCACCCAATTCAAAACCTGGCTCGTCGAGGGCATCAAGTACAACTGGACGCTCGTCAAAATCCACACCGAAGACGGCCTCTCCGGCATCGGCGAAGCTACCAACTGGCCCGGCAGCCCGCTCGTCGAAGCCGCCTGCCGCCACTGCGGCTCGCTCATCCTCGGCCAGGACGCAACGCGCATCGATTACCTCTGGACCCTCCTCTACAAAGACCTCAACTGGCTCGGCCAGGCCGGCCCGCTCCTCAACGCCATCAGCGCCATCGATATCGCCCTCTGGGACCTCGCCGGCAAACGCGCCCGCATGCCCGTCTATGACTTGCTCGGCGGCGCCTACCGCAAAAATATCCAGCTCTATGCCAACTACTGGTTCCTCGAAGGCGACGGCTCGCCCGATAGCTACCGCCGCCAGGCCGCCGCCATGAAGGCCCTCGGCTTCACCGCCTGCAAGTTCGATCCTTTCGCCCACACCAGCTACCGCTACGGCGACGACCTCGCCACCAACCTCTCCCTCACCGAGGACCAGAAACGACTCGCCCTCGATCGCCTCCGCGCCGTCGCCTCCGCCCTCGGCCCGGACTTCCCCATCGCCATCGAAACCCACGCCATGCTCAACGGCCCCGAAGCCGTCGAAATGGCCCATCGCATCGCCGCCCTCCCCTTGCGCGCCATGTGGTACGAGGAGCCCGCCGGACCCGAGTTCCCCGACGCCATCGCCGACATCCGCCGCCGCATCCCCATCCCCGTCTGCGTCGGCGAGCGCCTCCACTCCCGCTTCATGTGCCGCCCAATCCTCGACCGCCACGCCGCCGACTTCCTCATGCCCGACATCACCCGCTGCGGCGGCATCAGCGAGCTCCGCAAAATCGCCTCCCTCGCCGAAACCTACAACGTCCCCATCGCCCCCCACAACCCCAACGGCCCCGTCTCCACCATCGCCTCGGCCCACGTCTGCGCCGCCATCCCCAACTTCTTCCGCCAGGAATTCATGCTCCAGGACGTCCCCTGGCGCGACACCGTCCTCACCCGCCCCCTCCCCGTCGCCAACGGCCACTTCACCCTCGACAACTCCCCCGGCCTCGGCTTCGATCTCGTCGAAGACGAACTCGAAAAACACCCCGGCCTCCGCTCCCCCCGCCAAGGCTTCTATATCTGATCCCCCAGCGCCTCCACCACCCGCCGCTCCCGAGCCCGCGGCAACGTCCGCGGCAACCCGGGTGTGAAATAATGAGCTCAAAGCCTATGGAAGAGATCACGCTCCAGGTCCAGCGAGACGAGCAATCGGGCTTGCTCGTCGCATCCTGGGACGATCCGGACGGCTCCGGCGGCATCACCACGCAAGGGCAAGACCTCCGCGATCTGCAGCAGCAGATCACCGAAGCCGTCTCGGTTCACTTCGCCGAAGGCGCCGGCCCGCGCCGCATCCGCATCCACTTCGTCAGCGATCCCATCCTGGCCCAGGCGTGAAGCTGCCCCGGGACGTCTCGGGAAACGAAGTCCTCAGAGCTCTCGAACGCCTCGGTTTCTCGATTACACGGCAATCGGGCTCCCACGTTCGCCTGGAGCGGGGAAATCGCCACGTCACAGTGCCCTTGCACCGCTATCTCGCCGTGGGCACGCTCCAAAGCATCCTCCGCCAAGCCGGAGTCACCATAGACGACGTGATCAAATCCCTTTAAGCCGCCCGCAAGCGAAGGTCCCCCAACCAATTCCGAATCGGCGGCGTGGCCGGACCCTCGACAACACCGCGCACGCGATCACGCGGAAGCCAAAATCAGCCGCACCCCCCGATCCGTCCAGACGCCAAAGCCGCCAATCCATCGATACGGTTACAAGAGTCTTTCAGCCTCCGCATCGCCCAACTCAGCCGCCGCAGATCTGAAGAGCCTCAACAGATCACGATGAAGACAATTCGGCGCGGACTCTGGCCGGGAAATGATTCGGCAGGTGCGCTCATGAATGTTCAGGTCCTGGCGCAAGTTTCCAAGAAACCTGTCAATTGCTGGATCGTCGTCGGCCAGTTGGGCAGTTCCAGACGCCAACTCCGTAGCAAGCCCTCGAAAGTCCGGCAGATTGGACGGGGGCCCCATCGACACTCCCGCGCCGGCGAACACAACGAGCTTATTCTCGTCGTGAGCCGTGAGAAGCGGATCCGGAAATTCAACACATCCAAGGCGCAAGCTCCGACCAGCCTCAACCCATGCTAAACGATCGCGCCCCCACTCACCCCAGCGCCCCCACCACCCGCCGCCACACCGCGTCCTCGTCCTCCCCCGGCGCCACCTTCACCACCCGCCGCTCCCCTTCGCCCCACGGCTTCCACCGCTCAAACATCCGCTCCCCCGCGTACCCCGCGAACACGCTCACCATCCGCACCCCGCTCGCCGCCGCCACGTGCCCACCCGCCGAGTCGTACCCCACATACAACCGGCTCCGCGCAATCCGCGCCGCAAACCCCGCAAAGCTCCCCTCCCACATCGCGACATCCAACCCCGCCGCCGCGCTCTCCGCCCGCGCCGCCTCCTGCCCGCCCGCGCCCTTATCCAACAACACCCGCCCCCGCCGCGCCAACTCCTTCACCAGCCGCCGCTCAAACTCCGCGCTCAGCCCCTTCGCCCGGTTCTCCCCAACACCCAAACTCACCGTGATCTCCCCCTCCGGCCCCACCGCCTCCGCCGGCCGCAAAAACGCCCGCGCCCCCTCCACGCCGAACGTCTCCCGCGCCCACCGCCGCGCCAGCTCCCCCACCGTCTCCGCGCTCTCGCCCCCATACGCGCGGCTCTCGAAAAAATAGTAATCGCCCTCCGCGCACACCGGCAGCAGCCCCAGTTGCGTCAGCCGCGAATCCGGATCGATCGTAATCGCCGCCTCCGCCCCGCACACTTCCTTCAGCCTCTCCCAAACCGCCAGCCTCCCCTCCAGTCCCCCGCCCCGTCCATACTCCACGGCATCGTGCACCAGCCCCGGCTCCCCCGCAAACATTTCCCAGCTTTTTCGTGGACCCACAAAATGCACCCGCGCCCCCGGAAACCGCCGCCGCGCCGCGTCCATCATGACGCTCGTCACCGCCACATCCGCCCCCAGCGTCACCCGCGACAGCACGTAAACGTCCTTTACCGCCCCCGCGTCCCCGTCAAACCTCCGCGCCCTCCGCACCCTCTCATACCGCTCCCGCAGTTCCCCCGCCTCCACGCCGCCGCGCTTCCGCGCAATCGCCTCGCAAAAAATATCGGCATAGGCGTCGCACAGCCGCTTCTCGAACCGGTCCCCCAGCCCCTCCGCCACCACGCGCACCAGCAGCGCGCTCTCCGGTTCGGTGACCAGCGGCTCCAGCAGCGCCCGCTCCCACGCCCGCCCCTCCAGGCACTGCTCCAGCAGCGTCCGCGCGGCCTCTTCAGCCGAGATACTTGCCAACCAGCAGCTCCAGCTTCTGCTTCGTCTCCTCCGGGATCAACGCCCGGTCCGTGATCAGCGCATGCTCCAGCGCCGCCCCGCACCGGCACCCCCGCGCCGCCGGCATCGCCGCCACCGCTGCCTTCACCACCTTCGCCGCGTTCTCCGCGTTCTTGTGCAGGTTCGCCACAATGTCGGTCACCGTCACCGCCGCGTGCTCCTCATGCCAGCAGTCGTAGTCGGTCACCATCGCCACCGTCGCGTAACACATCTCCGCCTCCCGCGCCAGCTTCGCCTCCGTCAGATTCGTCATCCCGATCACGTCCATGCCCCAGCTCCGGTACAGGTTCGACTCCGCTTTCGTCGAAAACGCCGGCCCCTCCATGCACAGGTACGTCCCGCCCAGCTTCGCCGCCACTCCCACGCTCCGCGCCGACTCCGCCACCCGCGCCGCCACCTCCCCGCACACCGGCTCGGCAAAGCTCACGTGCGCCACCAGCCCCTCGCCGAAAAACGTCGACGCCCGCCCCCGCGTCCGGTCCACAAACTGGTCCGGAATCACGAACTCCAGCGGCCTGTGCTCTTCCTTCAAACTCCCCACCGCGCTCAGCGAGATGATCCGCTCCACGCCCAGCTTCTTCATCCCCCAGATGTTGGCACGGAAGTTCAGCTCCGACGGCGAGATCCGGTGCCCCCGCCCGTGCCGCGCCAGAAACGCAACCCTCCGCCCTCCCAGCGTCCCCACCGCGTAAGGATCCGACGGCATACCCCATGGGGTATCCACCGCCACCTCCTCCACGCCCTCGAATCCCGGCATCGTGTACAGCCCGCTGCCGCCGATAATCCCGATCTCCGCGCTCTTGCCCAATTCTGTTTTCACTCTTCAATCAGCTCCAGTAACACTCCGCCCGTCGATGCCGGATGCACAAATATATACCTGTGCCCTCCCGCCCCGATCCTCGGCTCGTTCATCACCCTCGCCCCCGCCGCCCTCAGCCGCTCCGCCGCCGCCCCCAGATCCGGCACCTTCAGCGCCACATGGTGCAGCCCCCCGCCCCTCTTCTCTACAAACTTCCCAATCGTCGAATCCCGCTCGGTCGCCTCCAGCAGCTCAATCCGCGACTCCCCCGCCCCCAGCATCGCCACCCTCACCTTCTCCCCCGCCACCGTCTCGGTCCCCAAACATTCCATGCCCACAATGTCGCGGTAAAACTTCAGCGCCTCTTCCACCGACTTCACCGCCACTCCCACGTGATCGATCCTATGCCCGCCCACGGCCCATCTCCTTCATCCATCCTTCCACCACCGTGTACGGGTCCGTACTCCGCGCCGCCACCTCCGCCGCCGCCCGCCTGAACTCCTCCGCCGGAAATCCCTCCAGCACCCGCTCGCCCAGCATCGCCCTCAGCCGCTCCGCCCAAACCCTCTCCGCGCGCTCCCGCCCCTGCCTTCGCTCCCCGTACCGCGCCGCCGCCTCCAGCACTTCCTCCACTCCCTGCCCCTGGCTCGCCACCGTCTTCACCACCGGCGGCAGCCACCCGTCCTCCCGCATCGCCAGGCTCAGGCTCGCCCCAATCTCCCGCTCCAGTTTCTCCGCTCCCTCCAGATCCGCCTTGTTGATCGCAAACACATCGGCGATCTCCATCACCCCCGCCTTCATCGCCTGCACATCGTCGCCCATCCCCGGCGCCATCACGACGATCGTCACATCCGCCAGCCGCGCGATCTCCACCTCGTCCTGCCCCACTCCCACCGTCTCAATCAGCACCGCCTCCCGCCCGCTCGCATCCATCAGCAGCGCCATCTCCGCCGTCGCCCGCGCCAGCCCTCCCATCCATCCGCGCGTCGCCATCGACCGTATGAACACGCCCTCGTCCCCGTGGTGCGACTGCATCCGGATCCTGTCCCCCAGGATCGCCCCTCCGCTGAACGGACTCGACGGATCCACCGCGATGATCCCCACCCTCTTTCCCCGCCCCCGCAGCAGCCGCGCCATCGCGTTCACCAGCGTGCTCTTCCCCGCCCCCGGCGCTCCCGTGATCCCGTACACCACCGCGCGGCCCGTGTTCGGAAACAACTCCCGCATCAGTTCCCTCGCCCCCGCGCCGCCGCGCTCGACAATCGTCGCCGCCCGCGCCAGCGCCCGCTCGTCGCCCGATGCAACCCGCCCGGCGAGAGACGCGCTCGGCAGTTCTGTCCTGGCCGCATCCATCGCCTCAGTCGCTCTTCAATACCTGCCGCGCAATCACCAGCCGCTGGATCTCGCTCGTCCCCTCGCCGATCGTGCACAGCTTCACGTCCCGGTAAAATTTTTCCACCGGGTAGTCCTTGATGAATCCGTATCCGCCGTGAATCTGCAGCGCTTCATCGGCAACACGCACCGCCATCTCGCTGGCATACAGCTTCGCCATCGCCGATTCCTTCGTCACCCTCTCGTTGCGGTCCTTCATCCACCCGGCGCGATACGTCAGCAGCCGCGCCGCGTCAATCCACGTCGCCATGTCCGCCAGCTTGTGCTGGATCGCCTGAAACTCCGAAATCGGCCGCCCGAACTGCTTCCGCTGTTTCGAATACTTCAGCGCCGCTTCGTAGGCTCCCTGCGCAATCCCCACCGAAAGCGCCGCAATCGAGATCCGCCCGCCGTCCAGGATCCGCAGGCTGTCCACGAATCCTTCGCCCAGCTTCCCCAGCAACTGCGTCTCCTCGAGCCGGCATTCGCTGAACAGCACCTCGCCCGTCGCGCTCGCCCGCATCCCCAGCTTGTCTTCCTTCTTCCCCACCCGGAACCCCGCCGTCCCCGCTTCCAATATGAACGCCGAGATCCCGTGCGACGACGCCCCGCGGTCGGTCACCGCCATCGCCACGCACACCTGCGCGTAATGCGCGTTCGTGGTGAACGTCTTGCCCCCGTTCAAAACCCATCCCCCGTCCCGCCGCACCGCCGTCGTCCGCGTCCCCGCCGCGTCCGATCCCGCCTCCGGCTCGGTCAGCGACCAGCACCCGATCCACTCCCCCGTCGTCAGCTTCGGCAGATACTTCTTCCGCTGCTCATCGTTGCCGGCCAGGAAAATATGGTTCGTGCACAGCGAATTGTGCGCCGCCACAATCAAGCCCACCGACGGGTCCACCCGCGCCAGTTCCTCGATGATGATCGCGTACTCGATATAGCCCAGCCCCGCTCCGCCGAGCTCCTCCGGAAAAATCGCCCCCAGAAATCCCAGCTCGCCCGCCTTCTTCACCACCTCCAGCGGAAACGTCTGTTCCTCGTCCCACTTCCTCACATGCGGCCGGATCTCGGCCTCGGCGAACTCGCGCACCGCTCTGCGAAGCTGCCTCTGCTCCGCCGTAGTTTCGAAGTCCATACCTTGCTCGGGTCACGCACGGTTGCGCGCGGCCCTTCCCGCCTCCTGTTCTTTCAAACGGTCTTACGTGATGACTTCCTGCTCCGGCCGCCACTCGATCGTCTTCTTTTGCCGGTAACTCTCCACCGCCATCCGGCACGCAATCGCCACCTTGTAGCCCAGCTCGAACGGACAGTTCGGCTCGCCCCCGCCGCGAATGCAGTCGAAGAAATTCTGCATGTGCGCGTTCGGCGGCGTTCGCGTATCGCCCAGCAGCGCCGCTCCCGCCGGCTGGTTCACCTTCTGCGGCGCGTACCGCACCTGCGCCGCGCGGCTCAGCGTCCCGTCCGTTCCCAGCGCGCTCTCCTTCACCCCCAGCTCGTTGTTGCCGAATCCGCTCGACCACGAGATCTGCATCTCCTCGGGCTGCTCCAGGCTCACCTCCATCGTGTCCGGCACCTGCCGCCCGTCCTTCCACAAATACAACCCGCCGGTCATCGTCGCGCTGCGCGGAATCTGCAGATTCAGAACCTTGTACCAAAAACAAAGCTGGTGGCACATGTTCTCGTACACATTGCCGCCCGAGTAGTCCCAGAAGAACCGCCAGTTCACATACCGGTTGGCGTCAAACTCGTGAGGCGCCGCCTCGCCTTCGAACGACTTCCACAGAATCGTCTCCGGCGTCATGTCCGGATACACCGGCCGCGCCCACTGCGCCTTGCCGTGCGGAGTGTTCCGGTACATCTCCATCACCACCGCCGTCACCTTCCCCATCGGCGCCGACGCCGCCATCCTTCGCGCGTCCGTCATCTGTCCCGACGAGGTCCACTGGTGCCCCACTTGCACCACCCTCCGCCGCCCGGCCGCCTCGTAAGCCGCGCGCATCTTCTTTGCTTGCTCCACCGTGAAGGCCAGCGTCTTCTCCTGGTAGGCGTGCTTGCCCGCCTCCATCGCCGCCACGAAATGCTCGCAGTGCAAGTGCTGCGGCGTGGCGATGATCACCGCGTCAATGCTGTTATCCTCCAGCATCCGCCGGTGATCGAGATACGTCCTGGCCTCCGGCGCCAAAACCCGCGCCGCCTCCAGCCTCCGCGTGTAAATGTCGGTGATGCCGGCGAACTCGACTCCCGGACACTCCAGCGCCAGCCGCATCAACTCCGAGCCGCGATCGCCCGCGCCGATGATCCCCAGCCGTATCTTCTCATTGGCCCCGGCAACTCTCTTGGGAATCGCCAGCGTCCCCGCCAACCCCGTCACCGCTCCCAAAAACTTCCGCCTCGAATCCCCCACGCCGCGCCGCTCCGCCCGCCCGCCGCCCGGCGCCGCAACGCCGCGGGGCCCCGCCGCGCCACCGGTCTGCTGAACCGCGCCCCGCCACGCGCTCCCCGGCGTGCTTCCCACGCCGGCGCCCGCGCCCCGCGCATCCCTGCTCACAACGCCGCCACTCGCCGCGACGTCACCGGCCCTTGTCAACTCCGCCGCTTCCCGCGCCGCGCCCCGCCCCGTATTGCTCGCGCCGCCGCTCGCCACGGCACCAGCCGCGCCCCGCCTATCACCGTCCACAACGCCATCACTCGCCGCAACACCGCGCACCCCGGCCCGCTCCGCCGCTTCCCGCGCCGCGCCCCGCCCCTCAAGGTTCGCATCGCCGCCGCTGGCCGCGGCACCGCGGACACCGGCCGATTCCTCCGCCTCCCGCGCCGCGCCTCGCGCATCGCTGCCCGCAACGCCGGCACTCGCCGCTGCACGCGCGCGCGGCTCCGCGGCCGGCACAACGGCTTTCCCTGCGCCATCGGAGGCGCTCTGCATCTTCGAAAAATTGTCCATAAAGCAATCCGGGGGCTGATTGATTGATAATGGGTAGTCTCATCTTAACATTGCTCCTCCGCCCCACCTCCGCTGAAGAACTCGCTCGCGCGCTCGCCGATTGCGCGCGCCAGCACCACTCCATTCGCCTCTGCGGCAACGCGAGCAAGAACGCCATGGCCGGCCCCATCGCGCCCGCCGACGCCACCATTTCCACCTCCGCCCTCCGCCGCGTCCTCAAGTACGAGCCGCGCGATCTCACCATCAGCGTCGAGGCCGGCATGCCCTGGCGCGAGTTCACCGCCCTGCTCGCCGGCAACCGCCAGATGGTCCCGCTCGATCCTCCGTTCGGCGGCGAGGCCACCGTCGGAGGCGTCGCCGCCGCCAATACCTCCGGCCCGCGGCGCCGGCTCTACGGCAGCGCCCGCGACATGATCATCGGCATGAGCTTCGCCACGCTCGAAGGCAAGCTCATCCAGACCGGCGGCATGGTGGTGAAAAACGTCGCCGGCCTCGACATGGCCAAGCTCATGATCGGATCGTTCGGCACCCTCGCCGCCATCGCCAGCGTCAACTTCCGCCTCTACCCGATGCCCGCCGCCACGCGCTCCTTCCGCTGGCAGTTCTCGAAACTGACGGAGGCCATCGAGCGCCGGGACGCGATCCTCGGCGGCGTGCTCCAACCCATGGCGCTCGATCTTTTCAAAGACGCCGGCGGCTACGCTCTGCTGCTGCAAGCCGGCGGAAGCCCGGCGGTGCTCGACCGCTACCGCCGCGAACTGCCGGGCGCTGAAATGCTCGACGCCGGCGCCGAGCAGGAAGCCTGGCTGCGAATCCGCCAGCACACGCCGATGTGGCTGATGCTGAATCCGCAGGGCGCCGTGGTCCGCGTCTCCTGCCCGCTCACCCAAGTGGGCGCGGTGCTCGATTCGATGCCCGCGCCCGCCATCGCCCGCGCCGGCGCCGGCGTCTGCTACGGCTACTTCCCCGACGCCGCGCAGGCCGCCGCCTTCGCCGCCGCCTGCCGAGGCGGCATCGCCGTCATCGAGTTCGCTCCTCCATCGTTCCGCGAACACGCTACCCTGTGGCCCGCCCCCGGTTCCGACTTTGCCATCATGGAGAAGATCAAAGTGATGTTCGACCCTGACAGGCTTTTGAACCGCGGGCGGCTGTATGGACGCCTCTAGTCCTTCCCACGACCGGCCGCAACAGGCCGACCTCGACCGCTGCGTACACTGCGGCCTCTGCCTCAACTCCTGCCCCACGTACCGCGAGCTGGGGCTGGAGATGGACTCGCCGCGCGGCCGCATCTACCAGATGGCGCAGGTGGCCAACGGCGCTCCGCTCACCGAGTCCTACATCGATCACATCGAGCTGTGCCTGGCCTGCCGCGGCTGCGAATCCGCCTGCCCCTCGGGCGTACAATACGGCCGGCTGGTGGAGGCCGCGCGCGCCGACATCGAAAACCGCTACGAGCGCGGATGGCCGGCGCGGATGCTGCGCAACTTCGTCTTCAACATTCTGCTTCCTTCGCCGCGCGCGCTGCGAACGGCCGGCACCTTTCTGCTGCTGTACCGCGGGCTCGGCCTGCAGCGGCTCACGCGCGCCAGCGGCATCCTCAAGAAGCTCGGCCGCCTCGGCGAAGCCGAAGCTCTGGCCCCGGAGGCGCAGTTTCCGTTTTTCTACCGCTACTACGGCAGGACGCTGGCGCCGGAGGGCGAGCGCCGGTACCGCGTGGCGCTGCTCGGCGGCTGCATCGCCAACATCAGCTTCGCGCGGCTGCACGAGGCGACGCTGCGGGTGCTGCGCAAGAACGGCTGCGAGGTCACGATCCCCGCCGATCAGACCTGCTGCGGCGCGCTTCACGTTCACGCCGGCGTACGCGAGGAGGCCCGCGCGCTGGCCAAACGCAACATCGACGCGCTTGTCGAAGGCGGCTACGACGCCATCATCACCAACTCATCGGGCTGCGGCTCGACGCTGAAAGAGTACCACGAGCTGTTCGAGCACGAACCCGCCTGGGCGGACAAGGCGCGGCGCTTCTCGGCGCAAGTGAAAGACGTCAATGAATTTCTGGCCTCGATTCCGCTGAACCCGCACCTCGGTGAACTCGCTGTGACCGCCACTTACCAGGACTCCTGCCACCTGTGCCACGGCCAGAAAATCCGCGGCGCTCCGCGCGAGCTGCTGCGGGCGATCCCGGGGCTGAGGTTCCGCGAGATGCCGCTGAGCGAAATCTGCTGCGGCAGCGCCGGGATTTACAACGTGGTGCACACGGAGATGGCGGCGTCGCTGCTCGACAAGAAGATGGACTCGGTGGGCACAACCGGGGCGGAAGTGATCGCGACGGCGAATCCGGGCTGCATGATCCAACTGGCGGCGGGGGTGAAGAAGCGCGGGACGGGGCAGCAAGTGAAGCACGTGGTGGAATTGCTGGACGAGGCGTACGAGCGATATGCTCCACATCACCAACGGTGAGAGCGTGTCGCTGCGCGAGGCGGGGCTCGGCGGCGAAGTGCTGTTCTGGCAGGACGCTCTGCACGACGGGCCGGTGCCGGCCGAGGGCGGGCTGCGGGAAGTGAGCCAGGCGCGGGCGCGGTATCTGGCCGGGGCGCTGGGCCTGGAGCCGGCGCGGACACGGCGCGAACTGGCCGCGCGCGACCGCAAGCTGGAAGAATACTCGCGGCATGAGGAGGTGGTGCTGTGGTTTGAGCACGACCTTTACGACCAGCTTCAACTGGTGCAGATTCTGGACTGGTTCGCGGCGCGCGAGCTGGGGCGGACGCGGCTGTCTCTGGTGCAGGCCGGCGACTACCTGGGGCCGATCGCGCCGGCCGAGCTGGCGGAATTGTTTCCCGGGCGGCGGCGGGTGACCGCGAAGCAGCGGGGGCTGGCGGCGCGGGCGTGGGCGGCGTTTCGCGCGAAGGATCCGCGCGGGCTGTTGCGGCTGCTGAAGGCGGACACATCGGCGCTGCCGTTTCTGGCGGCGGCGGTGCGCAGGCTGCTGGAAGAATATCCGGCGGTGGAGACGGGGCTGTCGCGGAGCGAGAGGCAGATATTGGAAATTCTCTCCGCCGGGCCCCGGCCTTTTGCGCCGCTGTTCCGAGCCTACCAGCGGCGGGACGAGCCGGTGTTTTTGGGCGACGCTTTTTTCCTGCTGCGGCTGGAGACGATGGCCGGCTGCGCGCATCCTTTGATACGCGAGCGATCCGGAAGCTGGGCGATGACGGAGGACGGAGCGCGGGTTCTCACCGGAGAGGAAGACCAGGTGCGGTGGAACGGGATCGACCGCTGGGTGGGCGGCGTTCACCTGACGACGGGCTCCGCGATCTGGCGGTGGGATGCCGGAGAGGGAACGCTGGAGCGCGAGAGCTAGCGCCGGGCGGGCGCCGCCGGAGGGGCGGCGGGAGCGGCAGCTTCGGCGACGGGTTCGGGCTCGACCTTTTTGGGGCGGGCGTCGAGGTGGGTGGCGATCAGAGTTTCGCGGAGGCGTTCGCCTTTCGGGGTATGAGGCGTGCCGCCGGCGGCGATGACTTCGCGATCGGTGATTTCCTGCGCGGCGGGGAGATACTTCTGGAGGTAATTTTTCACCCGGTCCTGGACGAGGCGCTCGGAGGATTTCATGAGCAGGAACAGGATCTGGTCGGCGGGAACTTTGATGAGGGCGGCGTAGACCTTGGAGGGGCGGTTGAGCTTGGGGGACTTGGCATCGCGCTCGAGTTTTTTGGCGGTGTTTTCGAGAGACTGCCAGGCCTGGACGTCGGCTTTCTTGAGATCGAGGAGGTTGATGAGAGCGGTGCGTTCCTTGGGGGTGAACTTTTCGGTGAGGAAGTAAAGAAAGATGCCGATGGGCTGGAGGTGGAAGGGAACGCCGAAGGGGACGAGCTGGCGGAGCTTCTGGAGTTTTTGGAACGAGGCGAGGTTGAGCTTGCCTTCGGCGAGCGCGGGCGAGAACAGGCCGATCAGTTTTTCCTGCTGAAGGAGGTTGAGGACTTCGCCGGGGTCGGGTTCGGAGGCGATGTGAAAGAGCTCGTCGCGGAGGGTTTCCGCCGGGATGCGGGATTCCAGGCCCGCCTCGCGGGCGTTCTCGTACTGGAGGCGTGTGCGGTCCTCGATATTGAAGCCGAGGCGGACTTTGAGCCGGAGAAGGCGAAGCAGGCGCGAGGGGTCGTCGTAGAGGGTGTAGTTGGAGACGGCGCGGAGCTCGTGGCGTTCGAGGTCGCCGGCGCCGTTGGTGGGGTCGATGAGGAGGCCGCGGGAGCCGCGGGACAGCGACAGGGCGATGGCGTTGACGGTGAAGTCGCGGCCGCGGAGGTCCTCATGGATGGTGGCGGCCTGAACGTGGGGTTTGGAGCCGGGCTTGCCGTATTTTTCCAGGCGCGCCATGCCGATGGTGGTGGTGACGCCGCCGGGGAATTCGAGGGCGACGGTTTTGCGCTGGTCGTCGGAGGCGAGGATGCGGGCGCCATTGCGGGCTTCGAGGGTTTTGGCGATTTTGAGGGGGTTGGCTTCGACGGTGAAATCGATTTCGCGCAAGGGGAAACCGCCGAGCATATCGCGGAGGGCGCCGCCGGTGAGGAACAGGTTGACGTTGGCGTTGGCGGCGACGGCCTGGACCTCCGCCACCATGCGGCTCTGCTCGGAGCTGAGGTGGTTGTCGAGCATGAACATGTAGTCGCTCATCGGTAACGGTCTCCAATAACGATCGCGCGGAAACGCTGCCGGGCGCGACCGGGAAAGTCCGCGCGCCTCCGGCGAGGCGCGCTCCGGTATCCTGGGCCGGCCGGATGGAGGGCCAGGGCCGGCCCGAAGCTACGCTGCTCAAAAAGAAACCAGGCCGCGCGGGGAGCCGCGCGGAGGGTAGCGCCCTCTCGGCTACGCCCTGGGGTGATGCTGATCCACCGTTTGCCGCAGACGGGAACGCAGGACATGAGTATAGATCTGGGTGGTGGCGATATCGCTATGGCCCAACATGGTTTGGACACTGCGCAGACCGGCTCCTCCTTCCAGCAGATGAGTGGCGAAGCTGTGGCGGAGAACATGAGGAGTAAGGCGATGAAAAATGCCGGCCTTTTTTCCGTGAGCGACGATCAATTTCCAAAAAGCCTGGCGGGTGAGCGGGCCGCCGCGGGCGGTTATAAATATGTAGGGACTGGAGCGGCCTTTCAACAGCGCGGGGCGGGCGGAGGATAAATAGAGAGCAACCGAGGCGAGGGCGGACTTGCCGACCGGGATGAGGCGTTGTTTGTTCCCTTTGCCGGTGACGCGGAGGACTCCGAGGCCGGATTCGAGATCGGCGAGGCGGACGCCGCAGAGCTCGGAGACGCGGAGGCCGCAGGCGTAGAGGAGTTCCAGCATGGCGCGGTCACGGAGGCCGGTGGGGCGGGCCGGATCGGGGGCGGCGAGGAGCGCGTCGATCTGGTTCTTGGTCAGGTATTTGGGGAGATTGGACCACTGCCGGGGCAGGGTGAGGGCGGTTGTGGGGTCGTTGGCGAGGCGGCCTTCCTCGAGGAGGAAGGCGCAAAAGGAGCGGAGGGTGGTGATATGGCGCGCGATGGAGCGGGGCGAGAGGGGTTGGGCGAACAGGGAGTCGAGGTAGCGGCGCAGGAGAGCGGCGTCGAAGGGAGCGTCGGGGGAGCCGGCGTTTTGTTCCAAAAACGAGGAAAAGCGTTCTAAATCCAGGCGATAGGCGTCGATGGTGTTGGCCGAGAGGCCCTTCTCGACGCGGCAGAAGTCGAGAAACGAAGGAACCCGGGCGGACGAGCGCGCCGCAGTCTGCATTGTGCCAATGATACAATACCTGCAAAATTGTTTGGAAGCTGCGGCACAGAAAAAGGGTAAGTGAGTTGAGCGGATCCACCAACAAGCGGGTGCTGGTAGTCCGGTTTGAGCGCGAGACGGTGGTGGGGTTTGTAAATCCGCAGGCGTGGCTGGGGGCGGAAGGGATCGAGGTGCTGACGACCGGGGGATCGGTGGCGCGGGTACCCTACGGGGAGATAAAAGCCGTTTATTTTGTTCGGGATTTCGAGCAAAGAGAAGTGCGGAAGGAGCACGGGACGTTCCGCACGCGGCCCAAGATGGAGGGGTTGTGGGTGCGGCTGCGGCTGCGGGATGGGGACTGGATGGACGGGATGCTGCCCAACGATCTGCTGGCGCTGGAGGCGCAGGGGTTTTCGTTGATCCCGCCGGATGCAAATTATCAGAATCAGAGGGTTTTTGTGCCCAAGGCGGCGATTGCGGAGATGCGGGTGATGGGCGTTGTGGGCGGAGGGGGCAGGAAGCGGCGGCGGGGGGCGGGGGTGGAGGAGCAGTTGGAGATGTTCGAGCCCGGGGCGGAGCGGGCGTGACGGAAGCGGGGTAAAAACCGCGAATTTTTTTGTGCGTGCGGGGGAACGGAGAATCAACGGGTTGCAGGGAATCGGGCAGAAAATCGGGCGATTTTCGGCTCGCGGAGGCTGAAATTTCCGTCACTGGAGGCCGGGATTTCGGGCTCGATTCGAGCCCGTACGAGGGTTGAGGAGTGGGATGGGGGGCGAGGGAAGCGTTTTGGGGCGCCGCGGGAGGACATTGAGGGGCTCGCGGGCGTGGGTGGGCGATGGCGGGGGCTGGAGGAGAAACGTCAATCCGGGTGGGGATTCCGGGTAGTAGGACGGCGAGAAGAAGGAAGATTGCGAACTGGGGTACGGTGTCCATCCGCACCCAGCGTAGCCTGGGGGTGAGGAACGGGGAGAGAGGTTGCCCGGTAGCGTATTGATTTAATGGTCGTTATTTGATTCGCACGAAGCGTGACCGGCGTTGGGGCGGTCAGTCGGTGAGCATATGAACGGCGACGAGGGCGAGGATGCCGCCGGCGGCCAGGGTGGCGGAGGCGACCAGGAACGCGGCGAGGTGGGTGCGGAGGGCGGCGAGCGTCTGGAGGGCGGCCTGGCGGAGGGCGGCATCGCTGGTCCAGAGGCGTACGGTGGTAGCGGCGCCGGTGACCAGGACGGTGAGGGGCAGAGCGATGAGGAGCACCCAGAGGCCGATGTGCGGGGTGGAGGCGTACCAGGAGACGATGCGTTGGGCGGAGCGGGCGGGCTCGTATTGGAGGGGCTGGAGGTTGCGGACGAAGAGGGCGGTCATGAAGAGGACGGCGGGGAAGACGAGGATGAGCTCGGCGGCGGCGATGGCGCGTTTCTGGTTGGTCATAAGTACTTTATACTTTAAAGTACACGAAGGATGCAAGGGTTTTTTGCCCGGGGGTTCGGGGACGCCGGGGGTGGCCCCGCGCAACGCGCGTCCCCGGGGAACGGAGGGCGAGAGGAAGCGTCTGGCCCGGCGCAGATTCGTGGGCTGCCGTGGCACGCCTGCGCGACCTTTCCGCGCCACCGATCAGGTATTCCGCCGCTTTCAGAGTGCCTTGCGTCACGAACCCGACAATGAGCACGATCGCTTTCGATTCAACCACAAGACCCAAGACAACGCGGGCCGACTACCGCGAACGCGGCCATGCCTCCCAATGACAGGCACCGTTCAAGCGCACGCGCGGCCCGGCCAAGTTCAAGCTGGTTGGGCAGTAAGAAGAAATCGGCGAGGCCCGGCCAGCCTCGCCTAAAAATCTTGTTGAGGGTGAAGGAGTGTTGCGGCTCTTCGCATAGCCAGCCCAGGGCTTTCGACACCACTATGCTTTTGTTCCGGTTCCGCCGGAAATGGAGAAGGCGTTCTCCCGGTTCGGAACCTGAGCGCCGGGACTTTTGGGAGATCCGTGAAGATCGCTATCAAGTGCGCTCGGCCGTTCCGACTTCGCAGCTTCTGGTGACGAAGTGGCACGAACAGATTGGCGATTCAACCCTCGCCGACGGAATCCTCGACCGCATGGTGCACAATGCATGCGCGGCGACTCCATGCGCAAGAATCGAGGTAAGGGGAATGCATAGAGGACAAACCAAGCGAACCCGCTGCTAACCAGCGTTTCCGGGTTGCGGAATGTTCATGTCGCGATTTTCGGTATAGTTTAGTCGAAACACGCTTCTGACGCGGAATTGTAGGGCAACGAAATTGATGACACGGCGAGCGCTTACAATGTCGACCGTCGCCCTGATTATGGCGATCTCTTCGAGGGGCCAGAACGCTGCACCATCGCTGCCGTTCGTGGGATGCGTCTCGTACGGTATGGCAGAGAAGGTTGAGGCGCCGAAGGGAGTGAGCGTAAAGCGGTCAATCAATCTGCACGACGCCGGGATGCTCGCCTACTACAAGTCCGCCAAAATTGGCCTAGCAGCGCCTAGGGGATGGAATTGCGAAGGCTATTCCGATTCCAGTGGCTGGGGGATGTTTCTGAGTCCAGAGCCGATTCAAGGCGAGCCCAGATGGCCGAACTTCAAGGGCCCCGCGATCGACCTCCAGCATATCAGTGGAGGGACCGGCTCTGGGAGCTTTCAGATCGCGGAAGCCATTTCCCTAGCCTTCCCGACTTTTCGTGCGTGGGCAGTGCGTACGTTGGCGACCGATGCTGACCTTCCCCGCGGACCTTATCCGACTGATCACTTACGGTATCGAAGTTCGCGGGTCGTTGAGTTTGAGACTCCACCCCAACTAAAGGGCTTCAGCAACGACTTCTCGCGATTCGTTTCGAACGACAAGCCCACTTTCGGCGTAGCCATTTTGATCGGCAATCCGCCGAAGCATTTGCTTGTGTTGAGCATCCGCCTTCCGGATCAACTCCGAAGCCTCTTACCCTTAATCATTGAAGATATCGAACAGCATCGCGGCGAGAACTAAGCAACTCCAAGTCGATTTCGGCTGCGAATCGGCGTTAACGAAAAGTACGCCGCTGAGGTCCCCATCGAAAGTGCTGGCCGTTGGAAAGTCGTCCCGGCTGGTTCGGAGCGCTGAACGCGCTCGGGGTCTCTGCGTGCTGAGGCGAGGCAAGGCCTGCCGCCTTTCCCCGCGCCCCTTTGCCCGCTAGCGGTATCCTTCCTTCGCTGCGCTCCGGAGAGGTTCCTCTTGACGAAGCCGAACACTTCCAGCGCAACCGAGATGCCAGCGTCGCTACGCTCCGATGGTGTTCGGGATCATCCCGGCATGCCATTCGGTTTCATCCCGGATTCAGCGTTCGGCTTCGCCGGAATCCCCACCGCGGTCTCGCCCGATGATTGCGGGTGGGGACAAGGGATGGAATCTCCGCCTCGCGGATGGGGTTCGCGGTGCGGCCGGAAGCGGCGAAAAGTGCGTTGGGGGGGTTCGGGCCGGCTGATGGCGGCTCGTGGAATTCCCGAACTGGAAGCGACTGAAACTCGACTCGCGCCAGTCGGACGAGCAGCATTGTCCTGCGTGCCACGTGCCTGCCACGTGGCAGGAGGAGTGTTGCAGGACACGAAGAGCCGGGCGGATTGTTTGGCGCTCCGGCCGAACATGGCTACGCTCAAGGCATCGAAATGCGCGCATTCGCCGATGTGCCCCGATATGTCCACCACGAAGGTGTGTCCAGTGGGCGTATCTTAGCCGCATCCAAGAAGCCCCAAACCGGAAGATGATAGTACATCACGACATCGATATTGCGAAAGGAGATGGCCCATTGCGGCCGGCCGCCCCTTCGCGATGTTTACGCTGTTACGCATCGGCGAAGCCTGAGCAATTCCGCCAGAAGAACTTTTGGCGTGGCTGGCACCTCCGCAGGCGCAAGAAGGATTGAGCGGGTGTGCGCGGCGCGCACGGCTTTTCGCCGCGCTCCCCAGTTCCTTTCCCCTATACCAGCTCGATCGTTACCCGGCGACCGACCATGGCCGCCGCCCGTTGCAGGCTGCCGAGCGTAATATCGTTTTTCGGATCAAGGATACGGTCAACCTGAGTGCGGCTCGTCTTCAGCAGCTTTGCCAGCTTGTTCTTTGAGATTTTCTGTTTCTTCATCGCCTCGGCGAGCTGCCAGGCGACGACCTCTTTGACGGCCTGCGCTTGCGCCTCCTCGAAGATGCCCTCCTCCTTGAGGAAGTCATCAATGCTGGAACCCATATGCTTCCTGCTCATCGCTCCAACTCCTTCTGGCGCTTTCGCGCCGCCGCCAAATCCTCATCCGGCGTGGCACGCGTTTTCTTGATGAACCCGTGCAACGCAACCAGGTGCTCGCGGTAAAGACAGAGCAACACACGCGCTGTCCGTTTCGTCGGAAGGTTCGTGCGGACCTCCCACAAGCCGTTTCCCATTGGGCGGCACAGCGGCATCCCCGCCGGCCACCGCCATTGCGCCCGAAGCAGGTCCTTTCCTATCGCCTGGCGCTCCGCTTCATCCAGCCCTTTTAGCCACTCCCTCACCGGCTCGCTACCCGCAGGCGTGCAGTAAAAAATCAGAGGGATTTTTTGCGGGTGTGGATCGCCTGGCATTCTGCACCTTATCTAGTACACTGTACGATAAAAGGTTCATCCCTGCAAGCGTCCGGGAAGAAAGCCCTCCGGACGGACATAATTCTCTGCTGTGGGTGCAACCGACAGCGGAGATGGGGCTTCTTCTTACGAGGCAGACGGCTTCTTTCCAGGGGACTACGTCGCCGGCGATGAACTTTGCCCGCTGGGTAACCAGTTGGGCATGTTTGGCCTCCCTGCCCCGGGAAAGCGTATTTCTGTGTTTGCGGCAAGCCGTAAATGATGGTCTAAAAATTTTGCCGGCGCTCTGGCCCGGAGTGGATCACCCGTCCTGCTCACCGACGCGGACCCATGGCGAAGCGGACCCTGCACAAGGAACTTGGACCGAACTGCTCCCACTGCACCGGCATCGCGATCGACGGGCCGCCCCGCATCAACGAACACGCGAAATCCATCATCCTGGCCGCCGGCGTGGACGTAATCCCCGTTCAGCCATCGCCGGCGGACGTATGGGCCACGGCTGAAACCGCGGACCTGGTCAACGAAGCCAGGATGCTTACTCCCAACGCACTGTCAACCCCGTCCGGAGCAATACGGCGCAAGAACGCCTTCCTGCCGCTCTCGATTCTCACGCTCCGGGCCTTTTTCCGGCGCCGGGTTCGGTTTGCCGTAGGTGTGCGGAAGGATCGGACGCGCCGGAGGGGCGTCGGCTACACTCGACGCATGCTCGTTTGTACGGTGCGGGGGTGCGGGTTGGCGTTGGAGAAGGTCGACGGAGGGCGGAGGGTGGTATGCGGGCGGGGGCATAGCTTCGATGCGTCGCGGAGCGGGTACATCAATTTATTGCAGCCGCAGGACAGGAGGGCGCGCGTGCCGGGAGACGCGGCGGAGGCGGTGCGCGCGCGGCGGAGGCTGCATGACAGGGGAGTGAGCCGGGCGATGGTGGACGCGGTGAAGGAGATGCTCGGGGCGCGGGCGGGCGAGGCGGTGCTGGACGCGGGCTGCGGCGAGGGGTTTTATTTAGGGACGCTGGCGCGGGAGGCGGGGATCGAAGGGCACGGCGTGGACATTTCGACGGCGGCGATTGAAGCGGCGGCGCGGCGGTATCCGGAGTGCGAATGGATCGTGGCGAATGCGGACCGGTTTGTGCCATATGCGGAGGGGACGTTCGACGCGGTGATGACGATAACGGGCAGGATGAACGCGGCTGAGTTGAGGAGGGTGGTGAAAGAGGGCGGGAGGGTGCTGGTGGGCGTGGCCGGGCCGGAGGATCTGATCGAGCTGCGGGGGACGGGGAAGGACCGGGGCCCGAAGCTGCGCGAGGTGTTCGGACCGGGGTTCGAGCCGGCCGGCGAGCGGAGGGTGACGGCGAAGGTGGAGTTGGATGCCGAAGGAGTGAGGGATGCGCGGACGGCGATTTACCGGCCGCTCGGGAGGGGAGCGGAGGGCGGGATGAGAGTGACGCTCAGTCTGGATCTGATGTTGTTCCGGGCGGCGTGAAAACGAGGGCGGAAGCGGCGGGTTCAGACGGTTTGTGCGGATTCGTTGAAGGCGAGCAGACGGCGCGCGGCTTGGAGGACGGTGTCGACGCCGAGTGCTTCGAGCGGAGCGCGGAGGACCTCGACGCGGCGGCCGCGGGGGGACCAGACGGCGGGGTCGGTGGGGCCGAACAAGGCCAGTACCGGGGCGCCGGCGGCGGCGGCCAGGTGGGTGATGCCGCTGTCGTTGCCGATGTAGAGCGACGCGGCGGCGACTTGGCGGGCGAGCGCGTCGAGGGGGATGACGGGCTGCGCCTCGGGGAGCGGAGGATCGTCGGGGCCGCGCGACCAGAGGACGGGAGCGTCGAGGCGCGCGGCGAGCGCGCGAAAGCGGTGGAGCGGCCAGTTCTTGCGGGGGCTTCCGGAGAAAGGATGGATGAGGATGGCGCCGGAGGCGGGCGCGGAGGGGAGCGGGAGACGGGGCACGGCAGGGGGAAGGCCGCCGGCGGCGAGGAGGAAAAAATCGGCGGCGTGCAAAGCAGAGTCCTCCGGCGGGAGCGCGGGGAGGAAGCGGAAGGGGAAGCCGTGGCGGGCGGCGGCGTCGCGGAACTCGGGGCGGGCGGCGCCGTAAAACGACACGATGGAGTCGAATTGTTTCAGGGCCTCGATGACGCGGGAGGCGCCGGGGCCGGGGATTTCGAGCAGATCGAGGCCGGTGGAGGCGAGCGGGCGGACGCGATTTGCGAAGCTAACCAGCGGGACGAGGGCGGAGGGAATCCAGAGCTCGGTGTTTTCCGGCGATGCGGCGCAGGCGAGAAACTCGAGCGCCGGAAAGGAAAGCAGGCAGTCGCCGATGGCGCCCGGGCGGATGAGCAGGGTCTTCAATTGCGGACGTCGACGGAGAACTGGACGGCGACCGTTTTCGGCTGGAGGCACTCGCGGTCGTTGCAGGCCTGGTAGCGGAGCTTGCCGGAGACCAGGCCCATGTCGGGGGCGTTGGGCGCGGTCTGGAAGGTGGTGACGACGTCGAAGGAGCCGGAGAAGATGGCGACGGGCTGATCGGAGAAGGGGAACTTGCGGCGCTCGGCGGCGGGGTAGCGGATGGCGCCGGCTTCGATGGGACCCTTGTTCCAGGTGAGGCGGAGGGGGATGAGATAAGGGTCGCCGGGCGAGTCGCTGTTGACGTGGTAACCGGGAGCGAGCTTGATGGTGAGCTTCTGCTCGAAGCTTTTGCCGCGCTGGGCGTGGACGCGGGCCGGCGGAGCGACGCTGAGAACGCCGGGGGCCTCAGTTTGCGCCGGGAGCGGAGAGGAAAGCGGGCAGGCCAGCAGGAGCGAGGCGGCGAGAAGCCCGGGCATTGAGAAGTGCGAGGATTTCATCTTTAAATTGCTCCTTGGAGCTGGAGAGTCCGACGTGAACCGAGGCGATGCGGCCGGAGCGATCGATGAGGAACGTGGTGGGGAGGCTGTCGACGCCGCCGTAGGCCTGGCCGACCTGGTCGTTGCCGAGCAGGACGCGGTAGTTGACGCCGCGCTCCTGGATGTAAGGTTTCACGACGCTCCAGCCGTCGTCGTCCATGGAGACGCCGAGCACGGCGAAGCCGCGGTCCTTGAGAGTCTTTTCAAACTCCATGAACCAGGGAATTTCGATTTTGCAGGGGCCGCACCAGGTGGCCCAGAAGTCGAGGACGACAACCTTGCCGCGGTAGTCCGAGAGTTTGACGGTGGCGCCGCTGGCGTCCTGGAGCTTGAAATCGGGGGCGGGCTTGCGGTTGGACTGCTGGGCGGAGGCGGCTTCGGCGTTTTCGCGGCCGGCGCAGGCGGTGAGGGCGAGGGAGGCGGCCAGGGCGGCGGCGAGGCTGAGGCGGGAAAAGGTCATGCTGATTTAATTATATCGGGATCGGCCGGCCGCCCAGGTTTAAGACGAACCATTGGGCGCGGCGGTTGCGGTAGCGGCGGGCGAGAGTGAACTCCTCGTGGCGGCGGAAGCCGCCGTAGAACCAGGCGGCGGAATCGCAGAAGCTCTCGCAGAGATAATCCCGCCAGAGGCGGCGGTCGCCGGCGAGGAAGCGGCGCTTACGCACTTCGGCCGACCAGCCGAGCTCGCCGCGGGCGCGGACGGAGAGCTCGGCCTCCAGGAGGAGCTCGAAGGAGCGGCGGGCGGGATTGCCGAGGCGGGCCCAGGCGAAGTGGAACAGCTCATGGAGGAGGACGCGGGTGAGCTCGGTGCGGGAGGAGCGGAGGCTGGAATCGAGAACCACGCTGCGCCGGCGGATGAAGCTGGCGGCGTGCACCGGCTCGCCCGGCTGGCCGGCTCCGGAGTGGAGGCGGCCGCGCTGGGCATGGAGAGCGGGCAGAAAGCCGACGCGGAGGGAGCGGCCCTGGAAGTCCGGAAGGCGCTCGGCCACGGCGGCCAGCAGTAGTTTATCGGGGAGGGTGGCCCGCAAAATAGTGCGAGTCGACGACGTTGATGTTGTAGCGCGTCTCAATACTCTTCACCCAGTCGTTGAAGTGGTCCTGCTGGAGTTGCTGGAAAATTTTCGACTCGACGTTGTTAAACGGCTCCGTCTCGATTTTATCCAGCTTGAAAAGATAAAATCCGTTGGGCTGGCGGACCGGCTGGCTGAGCTCGCCGGGCTTGAGCGCGAAGACGGTGTTCTTGATGGCGTCCGGATACGGGCTCACGCGGGTGATGATGGGGAACTCGCCGCCCTTGGCGGCCGAAGCTTTGTCCTCGGAATTGTCGGCGGCCACTTTGGCGAAATCCTCGCCGGCCTCGATGCGTTTGCGGAGGTCGTCGATTTTCGCCTTCGCGTCGGGCTCGCCGAGTGACTTGGTGTCGCCGGCGGGGGCGGTGGCGACGAAGGAAATATAAATCACGCGGACGTGGGCTTCCTGGAAGCGGCCGATGTTGTCGTTGTAATAAGTCTGCTCTTCGGCGTGGGTGGGCGAGTAGGTGTTGCGGTAGTGGTTGAGCTCGGCGTTGCTGAGCAGGTTCAGGCGGCTGTAGTTCCAGTCCTGCTGGAAGGCTTTGTCCTTGTCGAGGTTTTCAAACTCGGCCTGGTGGGCCAGGTGCTGGAGCATGAAGATGAAATTGAGGGTGTGGACGGGGTTGTTGGCGAAGGCGCCGCGGACTTGCGGCGGGAACTGATCGACAAGGGCGTTGATCTCGGCGGCGGTGTAATTCTTACCGTCGATTTTGGCGACGACGGTGTCGGGCGGAGTGGCGGGCTCGGCGGCTTTGGGAGTGGACTCAGCGGCGGCGGCGGCCGGAGGTTTGGGAGGAGCGCCGGGGACGGGCTGCGTCTGCGCGCAGAGGGGAGCGGCAAGCAACAAAGCGAGAAAGCCGGAACGCATGGGTTGTTTGGGTGTCCTTCTTCTATACAGAGGTTGACAACGAGGAGAAACTCTCATTTTAACAAGACGAAGGCCGCGGATTGGAGCCACCCGCGGGGCGGCGGGCGGCGGATGGCGCCGGGCGGCGAGGCGGAGGGCCGGCCGGGCAGCGGGGATGCGGGCGCGATGGGAGGGTGGCGGGGCGGAGGGCCGGCCGCGCGACGGGGACGGGGGCGCCGGCCGGCGAGGCGGAGAGTCGTCCGGGTGGCGGGGCCGGGGCGCGATAGGAGGGCGGCGAGGCAGAGGGCCGGCCGGGTGGCGGGGCCTGGGGAAGAGGCGGCCGTGCGGAGCGGCCGCGAGGCGAGCGGTTCGGCCGGGTGGCGGGGCGCCGGGGGGTGAGGCGGCGTGCGGAGCGGCCGCGGGCCGGCCGGCCGGGTTGCGGAGCCGGACGCGAGGCCGGCGTGCGCGATGGGGCGGCATTGGGCGGCGGAGCCGGGCGGGGGTTGGGCGATACTGGTGGGGCGGGAGGGGCGATGTTCATCGGGCATTTCGCGGTCGGGTTCGGAGCCAAGCGGTTTGCGCCTCGGGCGTCGCTGGGGGTGTTGCTGGCGGCGCCGCTGCTGGCCGACATGCTGTGGCCGCCGTTCCTGTTGCTGGGATGGGAGCGGGTGAGGATCGATCCGGGCAACACGCGGTTCACGCCGCTCGATCTGACATATTACCCGTGGTCGCACAGCCTGCTGATGCTGGTGGTGTGGGCGAGCGTGTTCGCGCTGGCGTATTCGTGGCTGTCGGGCTACCGGGCGGGAGCGGTGGCGGTGTGGGTGGGAGTGGTGAGCCACTGGGTGTTGGACTTTGTGACGCACCGGCCGGACATGCCGCTGTATCCGGGAGGGGGGCCGAAGCTGGGGCTGAGCTTATGGAACTCGATACCGGGGACGATGATCGTGGAGGGGGCGATGCTGGCGCTGGGAGTGCGGTGGTATACGAAAGCGACGCGGGCGCGGGACGGGATCGGGCGGTACGGCTTCTGGTCGTACGTGGCGGTGCTGGTGGTGTTGTATGTGGGAGACCGGTTCAGCGCGCCGCCGCCGGGCGTGAGCGAGCTGGCATGGGTGGGGCTGATCGCGG
Source organism: Bryobacterales bacterium (assembly GCA_027452065.1). Classification (GTDB taxonomy): domain Bacteria; phylum Acidobacteriota; class Terriglobia; order Bryobacterales; family Bryobacteraceae; genus JAJYKC01. The sequence goes on along the minus strand of DAIDHC010000012.1, from coordinate 22,045 downwards.
AGGTTGTGCTGCTGGGGTGGGCGTGGTGGTTTGACGCGCACCGGGTGGCGCGAGAGGCTTAAATGCCGCCGATGGGCATGGGGCCGAACATGGGGACGGCCATATCCTGCTGGTCGGTGAGGTCGCAGTAGGGGTCCTTCCCGTAGCCGTAATAGAGGACCGAGCCGGGGGGGATCTTGCCTTGGATGTGGAGGCGGACGGTGGAGGCCTCGGCGGGGTCGATGGTCGCTTTAAAGATGACGGGGATTTCGGCGCCGTTGGGGGTGTGGATGGAGAAGCCGGAGATGCGCCCCGGCGCGGTGAGGCGGCCGTTGACGCCGGAGAAGTCGACCGCGAGGATGCCGCCGGAGAGCGCGGCGTTGAGCGGGTAGGGGCCGGGTTTGAGGGAGCCGCAGCCGGCGGTGGAAGGAAACAGGTCGCGGCAGGCGAGCTTGGCGAGGCGAAGGCCGAGGCGTTTGAGATCGGGAGTGGAAATATGGATGCCGTCGTCGAGGGAGAGATCGACGGAGGCGGCCATGGCGGCGTGGGGGATGAGGGGTTCGGCCTGGAGTTGGGCCTGCTGGACGCGGTTCCACTCGGCGATGTCGCGGCTGCTGATGTGGCGGCCGATCTGGACGTAATAGAAGGGGAGAGCGGGGTCGTCGAAGTCGGCGCGGAGGCTTTTGACGAAGTCGAGGAAGCGGGCCTGGTAGGTGGCGGCGGCTTTGGGATTGGCGTCGGACTCGCCCTGATACCAAAGGACGCCTTTGACGCGGGCGCCGGTGGCGCGGAAGCGGCGGAGCATCGAGCCGTAGAGGGAATCGCCGGCCTGGTCGCGGAGCTTGGGGCTCCAGGCTTCGAGCGAAGTGCCGCCGTGGGCGCAGGGGATGAGGCCTACGGGGACGCCGGTGAATTTGAGCATGGCGGCGGCGAAGGGAAGACCGAGGCCGGCGCCTTTTTTGCGCTGCGAGATGTATTGGGCGAGTCTGTCGCCGGTGAGTCGTTCGGGCTGGCGGTCGGGGTTGAGGGGCCAGTGGACGGGGTCGACGGCGCTGACGGTGGTGTGAAGAGGCTCCTGGGCGACGGTCCAGTTGTCGGACATGTCGAAGCTGTGGATGAGTTCGCTGGGGGGCTGGACGTCGATCAGGTCGCCGTGGCCTTCCATATTGGACTGGCCGGCGAGGAGCCAGAGGTCGCCGACGAGGAGGTCTTCGAGGGTGAAGGACGAGGGGGAGTCCTGGAGGCGGATTTCGAGGCGGTAGGGTCCGCCGGTGGGGACGTGGGAGAGGGTGGCGGACCAGAAGGATTTTTGTACTAAGGATTTTTGTACTTTGGCGAACTGGATCCAGTCGAAGCCGGGGACGGGGCCGGAGCGGGAGGAGAGGCGAAGCTCGACGAACTTGCCGTTGACCTTACGGCCAGTGGCGGAGCCGGCCAGCGGGATGTCGGCAAAGCCGGAAGGGGTGCGCTGGAAAACCTGGCGGTCGACGGCGCCGTGGGTGATGCGCAGTTCCTGGGCCGGGGCGATGAGAGGGAGGAGAAGACAGAGGGGGACGGCGAACCGCGAGAGGGACCTCATCCGTGGAGTATTTTACCATTTGGCCCGGAACGGGCCGTCGGGCGGGCGGGCGCGTCAGGGAGCCGAGACGGTGGCTTTGCGGGGGCCTCCGACGGCCGAGGAGCCGTCGACGCGGATGTGATTCTCGACCAGGGTGGCGCCGGCGGATTTGGCCATGCGGGTGGCGGCGCCTTTGTGCTGCATGACGGTGGTGTGGCCTTCCCAGACGGCGACGCCGTTTTTCACGTGCACCGTGAAACCGTCCTTGCCGATTTTAGACTTGGCAAGCTTGGAGCGGATCGACTGCTCGATGGCGGCGTCGCCGGGGCGTTGGCCCGCGGGCGAAACCGGGTGGGGCGAGGCAGCCGGGAGCGAAGGCATAAGGATAAGGAAAGACAAGAAAAGCGCGGCAGCGGAACGCATAAACAAGTAGTGTGGCGAACAGAGGGTATTCTCACGCCGCGAGGGGCATAACGAAGACCCTTGCCGGGGTGCCCGGGGCCGGCTGGGCGGAGGCGGGGAGATCGCCGTCGGGGGGAAGGGCGGCTTCGAGGGTGAGGCTGGCGAGGCGGAAGAGCTCCGGAGCGAGGTGAGAGGCGTCGACGCCGGGGAAAATACGGCGGAGGGTGAATTCCCAGCTCCGCATGAGGCGGATGTGGGCGGCCAGGGGGCGCCGGGAGTGGCGGACGGCGATGGCGAAGTTGATGAGATCGTTGAGCAGGGAGGTCTCGGCGGCCAGGAGGCGATCGATCAGCACTTTGTGGCGGCGGACGAGGGAGACCAGGCGGCGGGCATGGCGCGGGGCGTAAAACTTGGCGAGCTCCGGTTGTTGGGATTCGAGGAAGCGGACTTCGATGGCGGCGAGAGCGGCGGGGAGTTCCCGGGCGGCGGACCACCAGAAACCGGCCATCATGCGGGGGTTGATGACGTCGTAGGTGAACTCGCGGCCGTGGGTGCGGGAGGAGGGCGCGCTGGCCTGGTAGACCAGGAGGGAGAGGGCGCGGCGGGGGTGGGCGAAGGGCTCGGGGGATTCGTTGAAATAGAGGTCCCCGATCCGGGCGCGGAGGAACTGCTGCGTGGCCTGAGCAATGGCGCCGAAGACGGCGGAGAAAGCGGCGGAACGCTCCGAGGGGGCATTCCGCCAGAGAGAAATCGGATCGATCGAGGCTCGGGAAGCAGTCATTGAGAGTGTCTCCTTTGCGGTGAGGATGCGGGGCGGAGCCGGTGGTTGGCCCGGACGCCCCGGTTGCATAAACCCTCACTCGCGATTCGATTGTATCGGGGGAAGTACCAGGTACTGGGGGTACGGAGGGCTTAAGTAAATTGCGGGGAGCGGGAAGAGCTTGAGGAGCAGAGGGATAGAGGGAAAGAAAAAAGATTGAGAATTTTGTGAACGTCGGCGAACCACGGACCGCCGGGAACGGGCGGCGGGGATTTTTTTGAATGGTAAGCGATTTATTCACAACGAGATAGGGGGGACAGAAGAAAATTTGAGAATTTTTCGGGGCGGGCGGCGGCGGGCGGCGGGGGTTGATAAGATGAGCCCCATGAGACGGAGAGACTTTGTAGCGGGGATGACAGCGGCGCCGATGCTGGGGATGGCGCAGGAGGCGGGGGCGCCGAAGAAGGGGGCGCTGAAGCAGTGCGTCACCACCGGGGTGTTCGGGCGCGGCATGTCGTTTGAGGACATGTGCCGGCACGCGGCCGAGCTGGGCTTTTACGGCTTCGACCTGATCGGGCCGGACCGGTGGCCGGTGTTGAAGAAATACGGGCTCATGCCGACGATGATGCCGCCGCCGTATGGGGGCACGATTCCGGACGGCATCAACGAGCCGGCCAACCACGCGCGAATCGAGAAGACGATGCGGGAGGCGATCGATCTGTGCGCGGCGCACGGGGTGCCGAACGCGATTGTGCTGACCGGGTCGAGGCGGGGGATGAAGGACGAGGTGGGGGCGGACAACTGCGTGGCGTTTTTGAACCGCGTGAAGGGGCAGGCGGAGGACAAGGGCGTCACGCTGTGCATCGAGCTGTTGAACAGCAAAGTGGACCACAAGGATTACATGTGCGACCACACGGCGTGGGGGGTGGGAGTGACCGGGCGGGTGAACTCGCCGCGGGTGAAGCTGCTGTACGACATTTATCACATGCAGATCATGGAGGGGGACATCGTGCGGACGATCCGGGCGAACATCCAATGGCTGGCGCATTTCCACACCGGCGGGAATCCGGGGCGGCACGAGATTGACGGGACTCAGGAGCTGAACTACCGTTTTGTGGCGGAGGCGCTGCGGGAGCTGGGCTTCGACGGGCAGGTGGCGCACGAGTACTCACCGGCCAAGGGGCGGGACCCGATCCAGTCGCTGAAGGAGGCGAAGGAGATTTTCGAGGGGTGAGGGGTGGTTGAATCTATCGGTGAGGCGATCGCCGCGCTTGACGCGGGCGAATTTGACAAGTTCATTGGGACGGCTGAATCGCCATGGTTTGAGGCGAAGGAGCAGCCGTACGTCCTGAAGGAAGACAAGCAGCGGTTGGAGTTTGCCAAGGACGTAAGCGCCATGGCGAACGCGGGCGGCGGGCTGATTGTGCTCGGACTGGCAACGCAGAAGTCGCCGACGGAGGCGCTGGAGTCGGTCTTCGAGATAAAGCCGTTCCCCGAGTCTTTGGTGAACCAGCAGCAGTTGTGGGACATCCTCCGCGATTGGGTCTATCCGGCATTAGATTGGGTCGCGGTGAAGAGTTACAGCGCCGGCGAGGAAGGAAAAAGAAAGTGTGTCGTTGCCATCATCGTTGCGGGGGAAAGAGCGGCTCAAGAAGGCCCTCACGTGGTGGTGAGGGGCCTCGGCGAATATGGCGGCGACGGGGGAAAGCTCATCGCCTTTTTCGAGCGGAAGGGAGACCGCGTGCCGCCGATGGTCCCCGCACGGGTCCAGCAGTTGCTCGCCTCAGGGCAGCAGTTCCAGGCGCTCCGCAGTCGCATCGAGTCCATCGAGGCCTTCATCGCACGGATCGAGGGCAACAAAGCGCGGGAGGCTCAAAGGGCCACGCTGAACGATTTCAGGGAGCGCGAGCGGCGGCTGGCGCAGGCGCGCGCTGCGGTCGAGCGCGAAGGACAGCCCAACCTGATTTATACCGCCCGTGCGAACGAGCCCTGCGGGTTCCCGAGATTGTTTGAGTCTCGGAACGATCCCGTGGTGCAACTTCTCAGAGACCCGCGAAGACTCCGCGGCAACGGGTTTAACCTCGGAAGCTCGGACGATATACCCGAAATTGTACGGGGCCTCAGCCGGCGAAGCGTCACGGCGGGATTCGATCTACGCGAACTGTGGCCTGACGGATTTCTGGTGTTCGTCGGACCCGGCGATGCCAACTTTTTGTCGTGGGGGAGCGACCGCGACAGCGGCCGCTTAGTGATAAGTGCGCTCGCGCTTGCCGAGGCGACGCTGCACTTTTGCATGTTCGCGAAGGACATATTCAAGTGCGCCGATCCAAAGCCAAAACACATCAGTGTTACGATCGGCATTGAGAACATGACCGTGAATGGTTCACCCGCGAGGTTCGATCCGATGTACCCAGCGCCAAACGGTCGGCCCTTCTTGGGACTGAGCCCCCGGGAGGCACCCGCCGCCGGACACGAATGGACGGTTGGCGAGGTCGAGCTGGCGTCGTTCGATGAAGCAGCGGTTCCCTACCAGTTGGTAGCCGGGCTGTGCAGCTGGTTCGGTTTCGACGCTGAAAGGCTCCGCTACGCAGATCGATCGGGTTCCACTCCAAGAATCACCGGGGAGCTGTTTCGATAGTCGGGTCTGAGCTTAGGAGTTCGGAATCACGATCATGTTCGGCGTTGTGACGTCGGCGCCGAGGTCGATGGTGCGGGTGTGTTTCAGCGTTTTCGCGTCGTAGCAGTCGATTTCAAAGCCGGCGACGTAGATGAACAGCGTGTTGCCGCTCGGCGAGAGCGCGAAGTTGAAGCGGCGGCGGCCGGGGAATTCGGCCCGCTGGACGATCTGCTTCGAGTTCATGTCGAGCACCCAGAACTCGGTATGGCGGTTCCCGTTCTGGCCGGTGATCGAGACGGTGTAGCCGGTGGAGCGGTCCGGGCTGAGGAAGAGTTCCATCAAACCGCTCGTATAAGGGCCGATGGGGGTGAACTCGAACTTACGGGTGGCGAGGTCGACGGTGGCGAGACCGAAGGCGGGCTTGTGGACGATGGGGTCGGAGGAGACGAAGAGGCTGGTGACGGCGGACGAGGCGCCGTACGGGTCCTCGACTAAGTTCAGCGACAGCGTGGCCATGCCGGGGAAAGAAGGCTTGGACAGCTCGATCGTATCGACTAACTTAAAGTCGGTTGTGTCGAAGGCGTAGATGTTGTCGCGGAATAGGTAGAGAACCTTGTCGTCGGGGCTGAGCCTGAGGCCGCCGGCGTAGGCGCCGAACAGGCCGGTAACTCCGAACGTGTTGATGTCCTTCGGAAACGGCACGCGGCGGACGATCTTGTGCTGGGCGAGATCGACCACGGCGAACTCAGGCGGCTCGATGTCGAAGCTGTCGATCTGTTTCACGGCCGGGCTGATGATGGAGTAAAGATACTGGCCGGTGGAATCGACGGCGACGGCGGCGAGCCGCTCACGGCGGCCGCCGGAATCGAGCACGAAGGAATCGACGAGCTTGCGCGACGCCAGGTCGATGGTTTCGATGCCGCTGCGTTCGATCGTGGTGACGTAAAGCTTCTTCTTGTCCGAAGACAGAGTGAGGTTGAAGGGAGCGCCGGTTTTGATCTGGATCTTGTCGATGGGCGCGTCCTTGTGCTCGTCCATCACCAGGATGGTGTGGGGCCAGACGCCCAGGTAGTAGAGGCCGCCGGTCGGCGTTCCCGATGTTGCGGCCGAGGCGGCGGCCACGAAGCAAGCCAGGGGGACGGCGATTCTGAGTAAGTGGGAGCGAATCATGGATTGGTCAGCCTGAGTGAAGTTTACGGGAACACGAGATCGATGTTCCGCCAGTCCTTGGTTGCGCTGGCACACTTGGAGTTCCAGTCGGCGTAGTTATTCAGATGGTCGGGAACCTGGGCCGGCCAGAAGCAGGAGATATAGCAATCGTAGATATCGCGCTCGACGGGCTGGCAGAGGCCGGCGGTGCCGCCGCTGGAATCGACTTCCCAGCCGGGGAAGAAGGCCAGCGAGCAGCCGGTGGGGATATGGGGTTTGTGGGGCGGCGGCGCGGAGGCGCCGTCCTCCTGGAGAGCGAACACATCGCCGGAGCCGGCCGGAGGCGCGGCGGAGGCCAACTCGATGCGCCGGGCCTTGGCGTTGATGGCGTAGAGGTGTTTCATGATTCGGCCTTTCGATTCGAGAAGAGGTTGAGGTAGCCGGGATTTTTGGCGGCGATGGTGCCGTAGATTTCGAGGCAGGTGTCGGTCCAGCCGCGGATCCAGTCGCAGTAATGAAGGTTGGGGTGGCCAGTATCGCCGTAGCGGACGAACGCCTCGTGGTGGCAGCCGCCGGCGCACAGCGGGCGGGCCCAGCAGGACTGGCACTCGTACTTGCGCCCTACGTTGCCGCGATCCAGGAACGCCTGGCGCTTGTCATGATCGATGCCGGTGCGGACGCTGCCCAGCTTGTGTTGGTCGGAGTCGACGAAGCGGTGGCAGGGGGCGATGTCGCCGGAGGGTCCGACGCCGAGCAGACCGAGGCCGGCGCCGCAGGGATGGCTCTTGCTGATGCCCTGGTGAAGTTCGGCGAGGGTGTCGCTGACGTTAGAGAAGCCGTGGTGCTCGTTGCGCAGCGCCGCTTCCAGGTATTCGTGCGCCAGCGCGGTGAACTGGCTGAGGACGGAATCGAGGCCTGAGGCGCCGATCGAATAGAGGCGGTCCGGCGAGCTGGTCACCGGCGCGAAACCCACCTCGTAGAAGCCCATGTCGTCCTTGAGATGGCGGTAGATGCGCATCACGTCCATGGCGTGGGTGGTCATGGTGACGCGGGCGGCGATGGGGCGGGTTTTGTGGCGCGCCAGCAATTCGCGGATCTTGGGCGCGATGATGTCGTAGCTGCCGCGACCGTTGGAGAACACGCGGAACTTGTCCTGCATCTCCTTCGGTCCGTCGATGCTGACCGTGACGCCGATCGAGTTTTCGGCCAGGAAATCGATGATCGCCGGCGACAGCAGCGTGGCGTTGGTGGTGAGGCTGAAGTCGATGGACACGCCGGCGGCCTCCGCCTGGCGGCGTGCGTATTCGACCGCGCGCTTGAGCAGCGGGAAGTTCATCAGCGTTTCGCCGCCGAAGAAAGTGATGTGGATCGAACGGCGGCCCTGGCTCTCGCGAATCAGATAGTCGATGCTCGCCTGAGCGGTCTCGAAGTCCATGAACTTCGGCTTGCCTTCCGGCGTGGCGACTTTATCTTCGCCGAACTCGTAGCAGTATTCGCAGGACAGGTTGCACTGGTTGGTGACGTTGAGGACGAGAGTCTGGAGGGGGAAGCGGTCCGGCGGCTCCTGAACGAGAGACTCGAAGCCGTGCTCGTCGCGGATGGCGCGGGCGGCGTGGAGATCCTCGACGGCGTCGAGCACGTCGGCCGGCTCGAAGCCCTGGGGAGCGAGGGCGGAGGCGATACCCGAGGGGGTATCGGGGTGCACGGCGAGCGAGTCGAGAACGGCCCGGGTGACGCCGTTCAGCGCGAAGATGCCGCCGCTTGAAGGCAGATAGACAAACTCGGCGCCGCCGCCGCGGAAGCGGTGCAGGTCGTGGAGCGAGTAAGACGACTCGAGAACGGCCGCGGATGTCACGGGTTCACCTCCGGCTGATCGAAGCGCAGATATTGGGGCACAGTGACGACGAGGTAGCTTTGGCCAGTGAGGGCTTTGCCGTCGGGGCCGTCGACGGTGGCGACGATCCAGACATCCCCGTAGTTATTGCGCATGTCCTTGCGCTCGGGGTCGGGGCCTTCGCCGGCCGGGCTGAAGAGGCCGGAGGAGGGATCGATATTGCCGACGAACTTGGTGTCGTCGTCGCCGTAGATCGCGTAGAACTCTTTCATCGACCACTTGGCGGGGACGGGGCCGAGCAAGACGTCGTCGGCCGTATTGGGTTTGTTGTCGGGCCCGTTGGCGTAAGCCACGGCTTCGAACTGGACGAATCCTTTGGGGCCAATGGTGCCGCCCAGGCGCGAGAGCCCCCAGCCGGGATTCACCTTGATGTAATCGACGTGCTGGTAGACGGCGAGGGCGGAAGGAAGAACGGCGCCGAACGCGGCGAGATCGCGCGGGCCCGTCTGGGCCGAAGCGTCGACTTTGAGCCGCGCGGTGAGGCGCGATGGAGTGGACGAAACGATTTGGGTCACCGTGACGCCGGCGCCGAAATCAAGGTCGGTGGGTTTGGCGGCGGGAAGGTTCGCGCCGTACAGATCGACGGTCGCCTCCGACCCGGCGCGGATGCTGGCGGTGTTCAATCCCTGAAGCGCGGGGCCAAGCGGAGCGCGCACCATCTTCACTTCGAAGCCGAACTCCTGATAGCCGCCCCAAAGCCAGCGGCCCTGGGCGGACTGGCCGTCGCGGGAAAGCATCATGACTTCGCGGACTTCTTTGGGAGAGGCCGAGCCGGTGGAGCGTCCGCGCCACGCATAGCCGGCGTACACGATCGCCTTGCCATCGAAGACGAGTGAAGAGCCGGAGACTGCGGTGAGGGTGGTGTGCGTGGCGACCATGTCCGCCGAGCCGGGGACAGAAGAAATCGTCATCTCGCCGTAGTAAGGACCGGCGCCGGCCTTATAGGCGCTGACAAGCCAGCGGCCTTCGAGCTTCGGCTGGCGGATGCTGGTGCGGAAAGCCTCCCATTCGGGAGTGTGGAGAGGGTAGGTCTTAGAAAGATAGTCGACGGCAATTTCCCAGGGCTCGCGCTTGTCGGGGTTGGGTTTGGAGGGATCGGGCGGCATCGGCGGCCGGTAGAAGGCGGTGGCTTCCGCGACCGGGAAGTAGCCGAGATGCGTTTTGATCAATTGCGTCCACTCCTCCTTGGGCCGGCGCCAGGACATCGGCTGGGCCACGGCGTGGCAGGTGTTACAAGTCGGTTGAAGCTCGGCCGGGACTGTTTCATCCACCAGGCGCTTTTCGACAAAGTAACTTACCGGCCTGGCTTCCTCGGGCGCGAGGCCGTGGTAAGTGGCCAGATATTGGACGATATGACGGGCTTCTTCGGGAGTTACAGTAAGTCCGTTGAGCCGCACCATGCGCTTGAGCGCTTCTTCCCAACCCTCGGGAGTGGTGCGGATCCAGGAGATACGGCTGAGATTACCGGCGGCGTCGGCCTGATGGCACCCGCCGCACTTGGCTTTCACCACTGCGTCGGTAACGGGGATGCCGGGCTCGGAAGTGGGATACGTGGCGGCGCGGACGGGAAACGGAACTAGCGTTGCGGCGCCGAGCGCGAGGAGGGTAAGGAGATAGAGAGAGTCAGAGAGTGGCCGGGTTCTTCTCATGCAATCAACTTTCGTGATTCAAGATCAGCGCTCGGTGACCCGGAGCGGAGGCGTCGTCAAAGACGGTGGTAGCTGATCGTCGTGATTTCTACGGAGCGTAACACATTTTTTTCGGTTTGGGTAGCGCCACGTGCCGGCGCGGCAACGGGCGAGGGGAAAAGGATCGGGGAATGATCACGGAGGAGCGTGAGTTAGCAGGAACTTAGGGAAGAGATAGAGCCGTTCGACGGGAAGTCATAAAGAATACATCCAATGTCAATACAAATTTTGAATTAGCACACAAAGGGAAAGGGAGCCTATACTGACAGGAACTCGGAGCACCTTCAGGGCGCCCAACGTACACCGTGTCCGCCGCAGGCCCAGGAGGCAGGCGGCACAAGCCGCCCACGCGCGCGGCCGGCACTGACGCCCGCAAGCCACGTGGCCTTCCAGACGCAGGGGATTGCGTATCCGAACCGTCACGGTATCGCAAAAAAACAATAGGGAGGCAAGGTTTGAAAAAAGCTTCAGGTGTAATGGGGGTAGTGTTGCTGCTGCTGGGCGCGGCGGCGGGGTACGGGCAGTCGACTTCGGGCACGATGCTGGGAACGGTGAAAGATCCGGCGGGAAGCGTGGTGGCCGAGGCGGTGGTGACGCTGGTGAACGAAGGGACCAGCGCGACCAGGAGCACGGTGACCAACGACAGCGGCTCGTTCCAGTTCGTGAACCTGGAAGTGGGCACATACCGGCTGACGATTGAGAAGCCGGGCTTTCAGAAAATGGAGTTCACGACAATCACGCTGGGATCGCGCGAGACCAAGCGGCTGGACGCGGACCTGAAAGTGGCGACCCAGACGACGACGGTCAACGTCGAGTCCTCCGGGGGCACGGTGATCCAGACCGACACCTCGGGCATCGCCGAGACCAAGGGGAGCCGCGAGCTGACGGATCTGCCCGTCGCCATCACGTCGCGCGCCAATGGATCGACGTCTCCGATGTCCACCTTGACGGCGCAGCCCGGCGTGCAGACGGATCCGAACGGGAACATCTCGGTGGCCGGGACGCTACCGACGCAGTTGTCTTTGACCATAGACGGCATCAGCTCGGTCGGTCCGGAGACCAACGGAGCGATCACGGAGCTGTTCCCATCGTTCAACGCGATCGAGGAGATCCGGATCAGCGAGACCATCAACCCGGCCGAGTACGGAGGCGTGGCCGACATCGCGACGATCTCGAAATCGGGGACAAATCATTTTCACGGAGGATTGTTCGAGAACTTCCAGAACAGCGACATGAACGCGGCCGACACGTTCAGCCACATCACGCCGACGCTGAAGATGAACGATTTCGGCGGGTACGTGGGCGGGCCGGTGATCATCCCGCACCTTTACAACGGGACGAACAAAACGTTTTTCTTCGCCAGCGTGGAGTCGCTTCAGCTTCCCCGGACCATCAACACGATTGAGAGCGTGCCCACGGCGGCGATGCGCGCCGGGAACCTTTCGGCGTACGCGGATCCGCTGACCGGGTATCCCGGCAACATCATTCCGGCCAGCCAGATCAGCCCGTATTCGCAGAAGGCGCTGAACGCGTTCTTTCCGCTGCCGAACATGCCGCCGCAGGACCCGTCCCAGCCTTACGCCAACAACTACCTGGCGTCGTTTCAGGCGCCCATCAAGAGCAACCAGGGCGATCTGCGGCTGGACGAAAACCTGACCTCGAACAACCAGATCTACGCGCGCATGACGTATAAGAACCGCCGGGTGTTCCAGGTGCCGCTGTCGAACTTCGGCAGCGACTCGCCGCCGACCTCCCCGATGCTGGGATCGCTGACCGCGCCCGAGATCGACGACGCGCTGACGGTGGCCGACAACTGGGTGCTGAGCCCGTCGGTGGTCAACGAACTGCGCGTGGGCTTCAGCGGCGACCACACCTTCAACGGGTTTGGCATCACCGCCCAGCAGGCGGCCAACGAACTGGGCCTCACCGGGCTGCCGGGGCCGGTACCGTCGGGCGACGCGGTGCCGGGCATCGGCATCGCCGGATTCGTTGGCATCTTCGGGCAGTCGCAGAATACGCGCGAGGGCACCGAACAGTTGCTCGACACGCTGACCTGGACCAGGCAGAAGCACACGTTCAAATTCGGCGGCGATTTCCGGTGGCTGCACGGACTGTACACGAATGTGTTCGCCAACAACCGTCTGGGTACGTACTCGTTCAACGGCTCGGTGATGGGCGCGCTGCTCGGCAATGGCGCCGGGACTCCATTGGCTTCGTTCCTGCTGGGTTATCCCGACGCGACGACCATCGCGACGGTGATCAATCCCGACACCAACTCGTACGCGCGGCACTACGGATTCTTCATGCAGGACGATTGGAAAGTGTCGCGGTCGCTGACGCTGAATATCGGACTGCGATATGAATATCATCCGATGTTCATGGATCACTACAACAACCTGGCGAATTTCCTGCCCGACTACTACAGCGTCCAGAACGGCCAGACCGTGCGCGGTGCGGTGGTGATTCCGGAACAGAGCACCTGGAAAGAAGTGAACCCGGGCTTCCAGCAGTCCATCGCGCCGACGCCGATCCTGACCGCGAAGCAGGCCGGAATTCCGGCGTCGCTGCGGTACTCGCAGAAAACGGACTTCGCGCCCCGGCTGGGCTTCGCCTGGCGGGTGTTCGGAGACGACAAGACGGTGCTCCGCGGCGGCTACGGAAGGTTTATCGAGACGCTGCTGGGCTCGGCGGTGCTGAACGCCTGGGCCGTGGAGTCGAGCGACGTGGCGTTCTTCTCCAACTCACTCGGCGCCAACGGAACGCCGCAGTTCAAGCTGCCCTACTCCTGGCCGTCGAACATCGCCCAGCCGGGATCCCAGGCGTTTTACCTGGCGACGAATACGCATTACCAGGACCCGTATGTACAGGAGTGGAACCTGACTCTCGAGCGCGACCTCGGGCAGAACTTCGGCCTGCGCGTCTCCTACGACGGCAATCACGCCTCGAACCTCGGCGTGATCGAAAACGCCAACCAGCTTCCGGTGAACACGGCGGGGTTCAATTCGCTCTACGCCAGCGTGCCGTTTCCGCTGATGAGCTACATCGCCTATCAGACCAACGCGGGCTACGCGAACTACGACGCGATCACGACGGAAGTGAATAAGCGCATGTCGAACGGCCTGCAGTTGCAGGCCAGCTACGCCTACACCCGCAACCTGTCCAACGTCGGCGGCGTGGCGACGGCCTCTGCGAACAACTTCGCCGGCGAGGGCGGCGGCACCATTTCCGACCCCTACAATCCCGGTCTCGACTACGGCAACGTTCCCTTCACCCGGCGCAACCGGTTCCTGGCGACGTTCCTGTATGAGCTGCCGTTCGGCAAAGGCAAGGCGTTTTTGAACGGCGGCAACGGATTTGTGAGCCGTGTCGTCGGCGGATGGGAGATGAGCGGGATCCTGCTCTTCCAGTCGGGGCCGTTTATGACCGTGACCACGCTCAGCGATCCGTCGGGCACCGGTTACAACCTGTTCAACGCCAACGGAGGCCGGGCCGACACCGTGTCCGGGGTCAATCCCTATGGCGGCCAGTCGCTCGGGCAGTGGATCAACCCGGCGGCGTTCGCCGATCCGGGCAACAATATCGGCCGCTTCGGCAACGCGTCGCAGGGCGACGTCGTCGGGCCGGGAACGACCGCGCTGTCGATGTCGCTGATCAAAAGCATCACCATCACGGAAGGAACGCGGCTGCAGATCGGTGCGCAGGTGGCAAACCTGTTCAACCATCCCAATTACGCGCCGCCGCCGAACCTCACCGTCGGCGTGGCCGGCTTCGGGCAGATCACGGGAATGCAAACGGCGGAGGGCGCGGGCCCCCGGTCGGTTCAGTTGACGGCACGGCTGACGTTCTGAGCGCACAGCGCGGGGCGCTCTCAACTTCACCGATCACGACCCTCCCCACTGCGTTGTGCGCGATGTTGACTGGAGAGGAAACAGTTCAGGAAGCGAGGCGCGGGCAAGCCGGCAGGCGTGCCCGCGCCATTTTTTTGCGGCCGCCGCGTGAATGGGGCGCGCCGGCATAACGTGGCGCCGCCGCATCCCCCCGAGTGTCGGCGGCGGCGGCAGGTATGACGGGAGTCCACAGTTCAGGAGCGCGCGGCGCAACCCGGCACGCCTGACGGAACCCGGCATTCTCGCGGCGGCGGAGGCGCGAACCGGCGCCAGGACGGCGGCGTTGCTCGTACTCGAAGCGCCGCGATGGGGGAGCAGCGGGCGCATTAGGAACCGGCGGGGCGGTGCTGGTAACGTAGAACCGGGCCTTTATGAAAACTTGCAGCGCTTGTGTTGTGGGAATTTTTGCGCTTTCGACGATATCGAACGTGCTCGGCCAGACGGCCAGCTTCGGAGCGGCGATGCTGACGCCGCTACACAAAGGAACGCTGGCGATCGTGGCCGGCGATCTTAACGCTGACGGGAAGCCGGACCTGGCGATTGCGAATTCCAGCCTGGCCACGATCTCGATCTTGTTGGGCAACGGAGACGGGACGTTCACCTCGGCGACGCCGGTGAACCTTCCGTCGGGGTGCGAGACGGCGTACCTGGCAATTGGGCCGTTCGCCTCGTCCGGCGGAGCGGACTTGCTGGCGGTCTGCGCGTTGGGCAACGTCGAGGTGCTGCCGAACACGGGCAAGGGCACTTTCGGGCCGGCGGTGACGACGTCGCTGCCTTCGCCGGCCTGGGTCGGGAACCTGATGCTGGGCGAGCTCTCGCCGGCGATTGCGGATTTCAATCGGGACGGCCATCCGGATCTCGTCATCGGCGTGTTGGATGAACAGGCGCAGAACGGCGGCTGGTATTTTCTGGCGGGAAACGGCGACGGCACCTTCGCCGCGCCGGTGGCCCTGAAATTCGGAAGCGGCCAGGTGATTCCATTCTCATTGGCGGCGGGCGATTTCAACGGAGACGGGCTGGCGGATTTACTGGTGAACTTCACCGGGAGCGTGAACAATCAGCCGACCAACACGCTGCTCTTCGCCGCCGGAAAAGGCGACGGCACCTTCGCGGCGCCCGTGGCGACGAGCCTTGAGAGGACGGACGGGACGATATTGATTCCCACCGATCTGAACAATGACGGGAAGCTGGATGTCGTGATCGCAGGGTCGGCTCTGATCGCTGGCCTCTTCCAGGGCAACACGGGCGCGGGAGGAGTGTCGGTTTACCTGGGGGACGGGACGGGGAAGTTTACCCGGAGCTTTTCGGAGACCGAAGCCAACTTCATGTCGGGCGCCGCTCTGGCCGACGTGCGCGGCACCGGGAACCTGGACCTCGTCGGCGCCACGGTGGCCGGGGATTTTCTGCTGGGCGAGGTGTCGGTGGGCGGTCTCGAATTGCTGCCGGGCAACGGCGACGGGACCTTCGGGAAAGCCGAGCCGCTGTCCATGCCGGACAACATCGTTCCCACCGGCGTGGCCGCGGCCGATCTGAACGGCGATGGAAGAATCGACCTGGCGATGCCGACGCTGCCGGCGCAGGAGGTCGGAAACTTCGGCGGATTCGGATTGGGAGTCAACTTTCAGGCGCTGCTCGTAAATGTTCTGGCTGCGCTGCCCAATGGTACCGCCCGGGTGATGCTGAACACCGGCGCGAAGCGGCCGCCGACATTCACCGATACGAACGCCGCCAGTTTTGCCTCCGGCGCGCAGGCCGTTGGCTCGATTGTCACCGCGTTCGGAAACGGCATGTCGAACGGGACGGCGACGGCGGAGACGCTCCCGCTGCCGCAGACGCTGGACGGGGTAACAATCGAGGTGGCGGACTCGGCCGGAGCCGCCCGCCAGGCCCAGATATTCTATGTCTCGCCGGGTCAGATCAACTACGCGATCCCGGACGGCACGTCCCTGGGCAAGGCAACGGTGATCATCCGATCCGGGACGGCGCTGTTTCAGGCAGTGCAGCAGATTGTTCCGGTGGCGCCCGGGATTTTCGCCGCCAACGGTTATGCGGCGGGCTCCGCGGTGAGCACCATCGGCGGGAACCAGGAATCCACGGCGCTGATCGCCAACGGCGTGCCGCAGGCAATTGATGTGAGCGGAGGAAGCACGTACCTGGTGCTTTACGGAACCGGCATCCGGAATCACAAAAACCCGGTGACGGCGCTGGTGGGGACACTGCCGGCGTTGACGGCGGCCTACGCGGGTCCGCAGGGGACATACGTCGGCGAAGATCAGATCAACGTGTTGATACCCGCGTCTCTTAAGGGATCCGGCAAGACGGCGGTGAGCCTGGTGGTGGACGGAGTGACCAGCAACATCGTCCAGGTCGTGATTCAGTAAGGGGCGGGCGCGGCGCCGATCCGGCAGGGAATCAGCGGGCGTTCAGGGAACGATTTCGAGCAGCGTCCAGCCGGGCAGAGTGGCGGGTTGGTTGTTCTCGAAAACGATGCGGCGGGTTTTCGGGAATGGCAGGCCGGACTGGATGGCGCGGGCGTAAAGAGAAAACTGCTTGAGGACGCCGCGGAAGGCGGAATCCTGAGTGTCGAGGAATGCGGATTTGGAAAGGAAGCCGCCGCCCCAGCCGAGTGGCGCGAGACACGCGGAGCCGGAATCGGCGATGGAGGCCAGACGCGCTTCCAGCGCCTCGACGGCGGAGCCCAGGCGCGGCAGGCCCGTCCAGAGCGCGTATTGTTTGTGGAGCGCAAGCTGGCGCGCCGCCCAGGCGTTGACGGAGGCAAAGACGGCCGCCCGCGTGGGCGGCTGGCGGCGGCGCAGGGCCTGGTTGATTTCCGGGGAAGCCAGGAACTGGTTCTCGCGCCAATCGCCTTCGAAGACGGCGCCGGGGACGGCCATCTCGGCGAAAGTGGGGGTCGAATCCTCAGGCTTGCGGGCCGAGGAGCGGGAGGCGGTTTTCCAGGCAAGGTCGAAGCGGCCGGGGGCGCGCGATTCGAGAGTGGAAACGCGCAGCAGATAAACGCGAAGCTGCGAGTGGGAGACGGGCGAGGAGTCGGCGGCCGCCAGCAGCCGCATAATGTTCGCGCCCGAAGGCCCCAGCGCGGATTCTTCGGCGGCGACGGCGGCGCGGCGCAGGGCGCGGGGATCGGTGGACTCGAGGCGGGCGGCGAGGTCGGCCATGCCGCGGCGGTTCCATTCGGCGAAGACGGCGCCGGTGCGCAGCGCGCCTTTCAACGCGCTGGCGGGAAGGAAGGGACCGGCGAGGCCGGAGGCGAAGGTGGGGATGAAGAGATTTTCGGCGTGAGCGCGCTCCCAGTACTGGGTGAGTGACGGGTGCTCGAAGGGAATCCGGCGGCCGGCGAAATTCTGCGCGAAGCCTCCCCAGGAGGCGAAGTCGAGCTTCTCGGATTTTTTGAGCTGGCTGAGATAGCCGTCCAGGCGCGGGCCCTTGGCAAGGAGGCGAAAGATGCGGCGCTGGTCGAGGATGTTGACCTGGTCCTTCCAGACCATGTAGTCAATGGGGGCGAGGCGCTGGCCGTCGCCCACCAGGGTCGGAGTGAGACAGGTGACGCGGTATTTCATGCGGTGGCCCGCCAGGGGATGGGGATGGCGACGGCAAAGCCGGCGCGGAAAACGGGATGCGGGAAACCGGGAGGAGCGACGTCATGCGCGGCGCCGCGGGGCTGATCCGGGGCGACCAGGACACTGCCTTCGGCGACCATGTGGGACGGCGTTTTGAGAGCGCCCCAGGCGGCATCGCTTTCCAGGCGGCCGGTGCGGACAAGAGTGGAGTAGGAGCCGCGCTGCCAGTCGATGCGGTCGGCGGACGCGGGAGCGAACAGCGACAGGAACCACCATGCGTGCTCGGCGGACGGGGATTCCGGGGCCGAGGGGAGGACGAGCGACGGCAGGGCGCCTTCAGTGATTTCGACGGCATCGGCGCGGCCCCAGCCGAGCGAGCGGCGGCCGCCGAAGCCGGAGTCGGCCAGCAGGCGGAGAGCGGCGCGGACGGGGGCGGCCCAGCGGTCGGCGGCGGCGTCATCGTGGAAGGAGACCAGGAACCACAGGCCGGCGCCTTCGGCGAATTCGAGGCAGGCCGAGGCGTGCGGGCTGATGCGGCCGGGCTCAAGGCGATCGACGGCGGCGTGGGAGCGGAGAGCGGAGCGGAAGGGACCAACGCCGGGGCCTTTGCCCGAAGGCAGCAGGCATTCGCTGGGGCCGTCGATGAGCCAGCGGTCCTCATCAATGGGCTGTTCGGCGAGCAGGCCTTCGATGAAAGCGAGCGGGACGAAGCGCGCGCCTTTGTAGCGGAGCTTGGGCGAAGGCGGCGGAGGCCAGTGGCTGCGGGGCGGCGTGACGAGCAAGGTATCGCGATGGAACGGGAAGGCGGAGGAGATGCAGACCCGCGGGCCTTCGGGATCGGCGGCGGTGGCGGCGATCCAATCGGAGAGCACGCCGAGGCGGAGCATGGCGTGCGTGACGGCGGAGTACAGCGAATCGCTGTGCAGGACAAGGCCGACCGATTCGAGGCCGCCGTCGTCGGGGCCGATGCGCCAGGGGCCGGCGGGGCGAAGCTTAATGAGGAAAGCCCGGCTCATCAGGATTCGGCCAGCATGGCGGCGAAATCGGGCGACGAGACAAGGGCCTGGAGGGCGGCGAGGTCGCCGGATTCCAGCAGTCCGGATTCGGGAGCGCCGGAGGAGTAAAAGGCGCGGTTGCGCCAGGCGAGCTTGAGCCGGGAGAAAGCGACGCGGCCGCTGCCGCGCGAGCCGCCGCCGCCGAGCGTATCGTCTTCCAGCAGGCGAAGCGCTTCGACAACGCGGGCCAGCAGCGGGCGGTCCTCGTCGCAGAGCACGTCGAGAACGAGGCGGAAGTGGAAGCGCGCGCCGGCGGGGACGCGTTCGAGCGTGCGGGGGTTGGCTTGCGACGTGATGCGGTCGACGGCGTTTTCGCTCTTCACCTCGGTGAGCTCGTCGTCCAGATTTTCGCGCATCTGAGGAGTGATGCTTTCGGGAATCAGCGGAGCGTCGTAGAGCGTGAGGCGCGCCGGGCTGGCCATGGCGCCTTCGATGGGCTCGCCGCCGGCGACGCGGTCCAAGCGCCCCGGGTTGCGGCCGAACAGGACACAGACTTCGTCGTCCGGGCGGTCGCTCTGGTGGATGCGGACCTCCTGGCCTTTGCGGCGCGAAAGGTAGACCAGCTCGGAGGGAACGGCGAGGCCGGAGGATTGTTCGAGCAGCGCGCGGAGGCGGCCGCGCAGGGAACTGCCGGGGACGTAGGGGAGTCCGAAGGAGTCCTTGACCACCGGGTTGTCGGCGCCGCCGATTTCGAGCGAGCCCTTTCCGGCGCCGATGTGGAGGCCGGTACGGCACTCGAGGTCGCCTTCCAGAATCAGTTTACCGATGAGCTTCAGCTCGGTTTGTGCAGTATGCGAACTCATGGATCTCCTTGTCGAAATGCCTGGCTACTCGTTGTAGGCGACGATGGCCTCGAACAGGTCCTTGAAGCGCTCGTAGCCGCGCTGGTCGTTTTTGCGGGTGACGTTGAGCAGGAGCTTCTCGAGGGTATCGAGGCTGCGGAGCGAGTGGCGGGCGATGGTGTAGGCGAGACGCGCGCGGAGCATGACGAACTCGTGCTGGCGCTCGGCTTCGGGGGCGCGGCAGGCGCGGCGGACGGCGTTGTAGAGACGGCGGAGCTGGCTCTTGGTGCCGGAGTCCATGTCGCGCATGCGGCTGACGATGGCGTGGGCCTGGTTGTCGAGATAGAGGCTGTCGGCGACCAGCTTGTCGATGTCGATGTCGGGCGGGCCTTCGGGGCGGCCGCGGTCGCCGCGGGGTCCTTCCCGGCGGTCGTCGCGGCGGTCGTCGCGGCGCGGGCCTCCTTCGCGCGGGCCGCGGTCTTCACGCGGAGGACGGGCTTCGCGCGGCGGCCGTGCCTGCGGCGCGGGCTGCGCCTGCGCGGCGGGCGGAGGCGGGGCGGCGGGCTGGGGCTGCGGACGCGTGGGTTGTTCGGCGGGCGCCGGTGTTTCGTTTTGCTGTTGATCGGGTTGGCCTTCTGCCATGGGAACCTCTTCTTGGAAAATCAATCAATCGAGAGCCGGGCCCATTCGAGGGCGACGCGGCCGGAAGGGCGAAGCTTGAAGCTGGCGGCGTTGCGGCCGAGGAGGTCGGCGATGAGGCCGGTGCGGGCCTTTTGAAAATCGCGCGAGCGCGAGCCGGTGAGCACGCGGCCGACGCGGCGGTAGAAGCGCCAGGGGCGCTCGGGGCGGCGGGAGCGGCCGGCGCGGCGGGTTTCGCGATAGATGGCGCAGAGGTCCTGGATGTAGTCGGGGGCGAGGCCGAAATCGCGGACCATGCGCGTAAGGGAGTCTTTGAGCTCGGCGGCGTCGGCGAGCTGCTTCCATTCGAGCGTGCGGCCCAGCAGGTGGAAGCAGTCCTTGTCGGAGGATTTGGCAACGTCGAGGCGGTGGCCGGCGGCTTCAAAGACGGAAGCGAGGCGGGAGTCCTGGTCCGGGGCGAGGGCGAGGGCCATGCTGATCGTCTTGCCTTCGGGGCCGGGGAAGTCGTGGAGGTTTTCCTGGGCGAAGCGTTCGAAGACGCGCTGGATTTCGCGGGCCAGCAGAATGAGGGCGTCCCAGGCGCCGTAGACGGCGAAGTCGTCGCCGCCGGAGTAGAACAGGGTGACCTTGCTCCAGAAGTCGGGCATGGTGCAGAGGAGCTCGAGCTCGCCGGCGAAGAACTGTTTATAGAGGACCGAGATCTGGACGTGCTCTTCGATGGACGCGGCGCGGCGGAGTCGGATGCCGAAGTCGTCGGCGTCGCCGCGGAGGACGCCCCAGATGGGCCGGCCGTCGGCGCGGAGAGCGAGCTCGGCGGTGGTAGCGATGGCGGCGCCGTCGGCGGTGAGGGCGGCCTGGCGCGCGAGGGGGACGGCGTCGTCGCCTTCGCGGAGGGGCCACTCGTATTTTCCGGGGCCGAGGAGGATGGCGGCGGGGTCGTCGGGCGACCAGCCGACCGAGGGTGACTCGCGGAGCATGCGGCCGAGGTCGTGGATGAAATAGGCGTCGAAATCGGGGGCGGGCTTCGGCTCGACGGGTTCGAAGAAAGCGGGTCCGGCTTCGGCGACGGGGAGGTTTTCCTTGCGCTGAAGCTCTTCGTTGAGGCGTTTGCGAACGACGGTCCAGTCGCCGAGATTCTCGGTGATCGCCCAGAGAAGTTCGAGGGCGCCGTTGGAGCGGAGGCGGACGGCGTCGCGGGCGGAGGCGAGCAGCGCTTCGGCGCGTTCGCGGGCGTCGCTGGGAAGGATGATGAGGAACTGGCCGGCGCCGGAGGAGCCGAGCAGCATTTTGGAGAGGCCGAGTTCGGCCAGCAGCGCGCGCGGCAGCACTTCGCTCAGCAGGCTGACCCAGTGGGAGCGGCCGGCGAGCAGGCTCTCCGAATCGGCGAGCGAATGGGCGGGCGAGCCGGGCGAGGCGAGGAAAGCCGCGACGCCGAGGAGTTTGCCTTGGACAAGAATCTGAACCGACATGAGGGCCTAATGCGGACGAACTCTCAACTTTAACAAAAACCTGGGCAGGGAACAATCACAAGCGCGAAAGGGGACGAGCTCAGGCTTCCACCGGGAGGCCGGCTTCGTTCCAGGCGCGCCAGCCGCCGTCGAGGGAGACGACGTTGGTGTAGCCCATGGCGGCGAGGGAATCGGCGGAGAGGGCGGAGCGGAAGCCGCCTCCGCAATAGAGGACGAGGGCGGTGGATTTGTCGGGGACGCGGGTTTCGATGTCGCGTTCGAGGATGCCGCGGCTGAGGTGGTGCGCGCCGGCGGCGTGGCCTTGCTGCCATTCGTGATCCTCGCGGATGTCAATTAACAGGTGGGGGACGCCGGTGGCGGCGAAGGCGCAGTACTCGACGATATCCATCTGGCGGATGCGGGACTTGGCGTCGTTGACCAGGGCAAGGAAGGCGGGGTGGTGGAGCTTGGGGGCGGACATGGGCTATCGCTCCCGATTTTCGCACAGGGGCGGGCGGTGTCAGGAGCGGCGCGGGCGGGTGGTGTCGGGAGCACAGGGGTGGGTGGTACCAGAAGCGGCGCGGGGGGGTGGTGTCGGGAGCACAGGGG
>DAIDHC010000011.1 GCA_027452065.1 Bryobacterales bacterium | reverse complement strand
GTGGGGTGGGGCCGGTGGGCTGGGTGGTGGTCGGTGGGTGGGTGTGGGCGGCGGGGGGACGGTGCCGGGGGTTGAAGGCGGAGGGGGGCCGACGGTTCCGGCGTGAGGGTGCTGCTTATTGGGCTTCGAGTTCGCGGTAGAGGCTGAGGACGGCGTCGACGTTTTCGAGGCCGGCGGGTTCAGTCTGGCTGGCGGGGCGCGGGGCTGAGGCGGTTTCGCAGATGGCGGCTTCGAGGGCGGCGGGGTCGCCGATCGGGATCAGGCGGGGGCCGGGCGGGCGCATGCCGTTGTCGGTGGCGATGACGGGGGTGCCGAGGTAAAGGGCCTCGCGAACCGAGACGGCGTCGCCGTCGTAGAGAGTGGTCCGGAGGAGCATGGCGGCATCGCGAATCGCTCTCAGGGTGACGGCGTGGGGGACGTCGCCGGCCAGCAGGATGTGGGACGACCACGGGGTGGCTTGAATGCGGGCGCGGAGGCCGGCTTCGAGGCTGCCGCTGCCGATAATCACCAGGCCGGCTTCGGGCAGACGGCGGCGCACGGAGCCCAGGACGGCGATCTGTTGGGCGAGGTCGTACTCGGGTTCGAGCAGGCCGACGGTGACCAGCACGGGGCGATGGCTTCGGTAGAAGGCGGCCAGAGGCTCGGAAAGCGCGGGAGCGATTTCGGCCGGATCGACCGCCGTCGGGCAGATGACACGCAGACGCTCGGGCGGCACTCCACAGCGCCGTATCATTTCCGCGATCTCCCCGTTCACGGCGATGACGCGGTCGAACTGGCGGAAGACGAAGCCCGGCAGGCTCCAGAGATTCGTTTTTCTGCCCTCGGGGGAGGACGGATAGCCGCCGGAATGAAAGGTCAGCACCGCCTTATGCCGGGGCAGCCAGCACATCAGGAGGCTGAGGGCGAGAAGGCGCGGGGTGACGTTGCCGCCCCAATGAAGATGGAAGGTGCGGTAAGGAAGCCGGAGGAGCAGGCGCGCGGTCTGAAGAGCGGTGGTGGGGTGGTAGACCTCGTCCTCGCGCGCGTCGCGGTGGCGGGCGAGGTTGATGACGCCGGAGCGAATGCCCTGCCCGGCCAGACGGCGGCGGATGGCGACGAGGTTGGTTTGCACGCCGCCGTTGGGAGGCGGATAGGGGCCGAGCTGCAGAACGGTCATTCGTCCGTCAGGGCCGCTTCGAGATTCATCTCGCAGGGGGCCAGCGCGCGAGCCGATTCGAGCATCCGCAGACAACCGACCGTCGCCCGGATCCCATCGAGCGCCGTGACGCCGTTTTGGCGCCCGCCGCGGATGCCGGCAAAGAATTCGGCGAGCTGTTCCTCGTAGCCCCGCTGGGGAAAAACGAGACGCCTTTTGCTGCGCATGCCGCGGGCGATTTCCAGGCGGGTGAAATCCTCGGACACCGCGCCGAGGCCGGGCGCGAAAACTTCGACGCGCTCGCCGCCCGAGGTCTTGCTTCCGACGGTGCAATACGTCAGGTTGCCGATTGAGCCATCGGCGAACTGAAAGCTGGCCGCGATGCTGTTCTCCCCGGCCGGGTCTTTCTGCGCCGCCGGCAGGCTGTAGGCGGAGACGCGCAAGGGCTCGGAATCGAGGAGCCAGTACATGAGATCGACGAAGTGGCAGGCCTCGCCGAGGATGGCGCCGCCGATGGCCGGATCCGCCATCCAGTAGCTGCCGGAAATGCCGGGGGAGTTCATCCGGCACTGAACGACGGCCGGTCCGCTGCGGCCGGCCAGAGCCTTTTTCATACCCTGGTACATCGGTGCATAGCGCCGGTTGAAGCCGACGGTGAGCTGGCGGCCGCTCGAGTTCAGCGCCCGATGGATGCGGCGGCATTCTTCGAGAGTGAGCGCCAGAGGTTTTTCGACGAACACGTGCTTGCCGGCCTCGAGCGCGGCCACGGTTTGCGCGGCATGGTGTTGGTTGCGGCTGGTGATGACGACGGCGTCGATGGCGGGATCGGCGAGGATTTCCTGATAATCGGTGCAGACGTAGGCGGCCTGAAAACGCCGGCCATAGCTTTTGCCCCGTGCTCCGTTGTTGGAATGCACGGCGCGGAGACGGACGCCGGACTGGCGCTGGAGGTTGGGAAGATGCGCCCATTTCGCCAGATTGCCCGCGCCGGCGAGGGCGACCTGGATGTCGCCTTGTTTGGCGGGCGCGGCGCCGGGAATCTCGATCCGGCGGCGGAGCGGAACGCCCTCGGGCGGCGGCTCCCGGTACTGGAGAATTACCGACATGCTGTGGGCGGCGGGGTTGAGGATGGTTTGATACGCCTGGGCCGCGTCGTCGAGAGCGAAACGATGGGTGACCAACGGCGTGACCTGCACCAGACCCTGGGCGAGGAGGCGGAGGAACTCCTCCATGTTGCGGTTCTCGGTCCAGCGGACGTAGGGGAGCGGGTAGTCCTGGCCTTGAATTTCGTAACGGGGATCGTAGCTTCCGGGGCCGTAGGCGCGCGCCATGAAGAGCTGGATCTCCTTGAGATACATGTCGTTCCAGGGAAAGCTCATGTCCACGGCGCCGACCACGACGATGCGGCCGCGGTCGCGGCACATGGCCAGAGCCTGATGACAGGGAGCGGAGGACCTGGCGGCGGCGGCAACGATGACGCAGTCGGCTCCGCGGCCGTTGGTGAGGGAGCGAATGCCGTCCACCGCGCCTTCCCCGCCCCGAAGGCCATGACCGGCGCCCAGTTGGCGGGCCAGCTCAAACCGCGACTCCTGCAAATCGACCGCAACCACCACGCCGCCCTGGACGCGCACCAGTTGCGAAATCAACTGCCCGACCGGACCCAAGCCGATGACGGCGACCGTTTCGCCGATGGAGACCGAGGCGATGCGCACGGCGTTCAATGCGATGCTGCCCAGGGTGGTAAAGGCGGCTTGCTCAAACGAAACGCCGTCGGGAATCCGCGCCACCAGGTTTCGGGCGGTGACGATGTGCTCGCCGTGGCCGGTGCCTTCGCCGCCATAGGCGACGGGATCGCCGGGCTTGAGGTCGGTGACGCTGGGATGCTTTTCGACAATGGCGCCGGCGCCGGAATATCCGAGCACCGCGTATTCGCTGAACTTTGCCCGGACCTCCGACACGGTGCGCAACGGACCCATCACCTTCATGACGTCGAGGATCTTGCGGAGGTGAGAGGGGTTGTCGGCGACCTCTTTTACGAGACTGTCGCTGTGAATGCTGGCGGTCTCGGTGCCGCTGCTGATGACGGAGCAGACCGGGCGGACGGCGACGTGATTCGTTCCGGGGATGGGGTCCGGCACTTCGTCGACGACGATGTCCCGGAGACCTTTGCGGACGACCTGCTTCATTTGGCGGGCCTCGACGGAGACGCCGCGGACGCCGGTGCCGGCGGCGCCGGAATCAACGGGACGGACCTGCTTCCAATATATTCACGCACTTCTTCCATGCTACCCGAATTGTTTCTCCGGCCGCCGTTTCCGTGGCTTACAGGGGGAGTGGCGCGGGAAGGAAAACTGTCTCCGGGAACGTGAGGATGGGCCGGGTTTCGAGGGCCGGAAGATAAAAGAAGCCCGGGGCGAACCGCGGCCCCGGGTCTGGAGGGAACAACCACACACCAAGGAGATGATGGAGGGTCAGCGGCGTCCGCCGCCGCCACCGCCGTGGAATCCGCCGCCACCGCCTCCGCGCGAGCCGCCGCCAAACGAGCCGCCGCGGGATCCACCGCCGCCGAAGGAGCCACCGCGCGAGCCACCGCCGCCGAAGGAGCCGGAGGGCCGGCTGTAGCCACCGCCGCCGAAAGATCCGGAGGGCCGGCTGTAGCCACCGCCGCCGCCGAAGGAGCCGGAGGGACGGCTATAACCGCCGCCGCCACCGAAGCCGCTGGAAGGCCGGCTGTATGCTCCGCTGCCGCCGCCCCAGCCACTGGAGGGCCGGCTGTAGCCTCCGCCGTTGCCATAACCGCTGGACGGGCGGCTGTAGGCGCCGCTGTTGCCGTAGCCACCGGAGGGCCGATTCTGGACGATGGGCGGGTTGATTTGTACGGCGCCACTGCGTCCACCGCCCCAGGCGCTGCTGCCTCCGCGGTAGGAACTGCCCGTGGAGCCCTGGCCGCCCCGGTAGGCGGGCGAAGACTGGCTGAAGCGGTTCCATCCGCCGCTCGACGGAGCGGTTCCGCGCGTAGTGGGCGAGGTGGCAAACCCGCCGGTGCGGGGCTGCTGGTAAGTGTTACGGGCCGAGCCGGAGGGCGCGGCCTGGGATTGGTTGAAGCGGTTCCAGCCACTGGATGCACCGCCGCCCTGGCGTACCGGGGCCGAGGTTCCGCTTTGCACTCCGCCGCGGCCGGCCTGAACGCCGCCCTGCGAGGGGTTGAACCGCTGCCAGCCGCCGGAAGTGGAGGCGCTCTGGTTGCCCAGCGGCGTGCGCTGGCCGTTCGAGAATCCGCGCGTGGAGCCGGAATTGGCCCCCGTGCCGCTGGCGACTCCCCGCCAGCCGCCGGTCTGGGAGCCGGCCGTGCGGTTGGCCGGCGAGGCGGCTCCGGTCTGGCCGCGATTGAATCCGCCTTGGGCCGGAGCGCTGCTGCCGGAGGCGCCGCTGGCGGCTCCTCGCCAGCCGCCGGTCTGGGCGCCGGCGGTGCGGTTGGCCGGCGAGGCGGTTCCGGTCTGGCCGCGATTGAATCCGCCTTGAGCCGGAGCGCTGCGGCCGGAGGCGCCGTTGGCGGCAGTTCCCTGCCCGGCGCGGCCGCTGTTGGAAAAGGCCTGCTGCAGATTGCGCTGCTGCTGGCTGAAGGGCGTGCGTTGGGCGCCGGTCGGCTGAGTGTGGGCGTAGAGCTGGCGATTGCCGGTCTGCGGAAAGCTGCGCGGGTTCACCTGGCGGTCCGACAAGCGGGTGCTGGCGGTGCTGGGGGTGACCGGCAACTGGCCGCGGACCATTCCGGCGCTGCGCAGGTCGTTCTGCCCGACGCGGACCATATTGCCCGTGGTGGCGGTGCGCCCGAAGTTCTGGGCGTTCATTGCCGTGACGCCATTGGCTACGCGGGCATTGCGGTAGATGTTGGTGATGTTGGTATTGTTGACGATATTGGTGCGGTTGATATTGACGTTGTTGTACCCACCGTATCCGCCGCGGCCATAGCCACCGTATCCGCCGCGGCCGTAGCCGCCGTATCCGCCATATCCGCCGTAGCCGCCACCCCACCAGCGGTTGAAGCCCTCGAAGGGCGCCAGCGGGCACCAGCCGATGTTACCGAAGCCGAACCCGAAACCCACGCCGACGCCGAAGCCGGCGCCGAAGCCGAAGAAACCGACCAGAGCCGGGCTCCAGTAGGCGGGACCGTACATGGCGCCCGGATACCAACCCCAGCCCATGCCGCCGTTGAACCAGCGTCCATAATGATACGGCGCCCAGCCCCAGGGATCGTAGCTGACCCAGGTCCAGCCATAGTAGTCTTCCCAGGCCCAGCGGCCCTGCTGATAAGGAGCCCAACCCGGCGCCACCGACGGCACCCAGACCTGGCCATAAGGCTCCTCTTCCTGCCATGTGCCGTAGTTGTCGAGATCCTCCGCGCCTTCCATGTCGGAGCTGACGTAGCGGCGGCTGCGGGCGCGCTCGAGCTCGCGATCCCGATCCTCATTCCAGCGGTCCCAGTCATCCATCGGGATGGCGGCGGCGACCTGAAACTCGGGATTGTCGGAAGAGCCGCGGGCGAGCATGGTCTGGCCGGCCTGGAGCGGCTGGCTCCCCTGCGGGCTGTAGACCTCGGCGGCGCCCTCGCGGACGGTGATTTGAGAGGTTCCGTCCTCCATGACGGTAAGGCGGTACATGCCCGGCCCGGTTGGTTTCAACGCCACGCTGGGGGTGTCGATTTCCGCCAGGGCATCGTTGGCGCGCAGCACGCGGAAGGTGACGGTGCCGGTGGTCAGGCCGACGATGTACCGCTTGCGCTGCAGATCGCTCATGCGCAGCTCGGTGTTGGAGCCGAGGCGGACGATGTTGGAGGCGTCAAACTGGATTTCGGCGCGCGAGGAGGAGCTGGTGAGCAGAGCATCCTGGCCGAGCAAAGGGGCATTGAGGGCCGCGGCCACGACTTCGCCGGTATCGCCGCGGCGGACCGAAACGTCGCCGTTGATGATGCTGATGCGAGCGACGCCGTGGGCGGCATCTTCCGGGTCATTGCCGTCGGCCGATGCCTGCGGGTCGCCCTGGGGCGCTCCCGGGGGCGGGGCCTGCTGCGCCCAAACCGCGCTAGAGAGCGCCGCTGCCAGCAGCGCCTCGATCCCGAAACGGAAGCAACGTTTCATGGTTTCCTCCACTAATCCTGCCCAATTCGAAGCATTTTGCGCGCCAAATGAGAACTGGCTATTTTTCAATAGGATGCAGAGATTCGTCGATTTCCCGGGTGGTGGATAAGCACCACTCTGGTGGTAAGTGTCCGATGTGAAACAAAGATCGAGGTTGGACGGAGGCGGTTCGCGGTTGCGGTGGACGCTTCCTATGGCTCCGGCTTGGGCGGGTTGGGTGTATGCTGGATCGAAATCCTGAGTTAGAGGAAGGGATAACGCCGTGGACAACCCGATGAGCGATGCGGCGAAACTGGACCGGCGCGCCTGGATCAAAATCGCTGCCTCGGCAAGTGCGGCGGCGGCGATTGTCCCCGGCGGCGTGCCTGATGCGCCGGGTACATCTTCGGATCCGTCCGCGGTCCGGCCGCCGGCTCGCCCGTCGAGGCCGGCAAACGTCCCGGAGCAATGGACCGGCCACAACCGGCAGCTCGGGAACTACTATTGCGCGCCCGGCTATCCGGCTTATGAAGCCCATCCGCGCTATCTCGGCGAGTTGTCCGGTTCCTGGCACCAGATCGGCAAGCAATATGGCGAGCGGGCCGGCGACCTCATCCGCATGGTCTATGAAGGATGGTATCGGGAGGTGCTGCCGGTTCAGGGCAGCCCCGCGGTAATCGCCGCCTACCTGCGCCAGCAGGAACATTACTATGAGGCGCTGGTGCCCGAGGCTCTCGAAATGATGCAGGGCATCGCCGACGGCGCCGGCGCGGAACTGGCAGCGTCGGCCTTTCCGCAGGAGCTCAGCCACTTTCACAAAATCCTCATGATCAACAGCTACTTCGGCCTGCAGGCGAAGGCGCCCGCCGCCGAAACCGCCGAACTGGCGTCGCCCGAAGACGATGTCCATTGCTGCAGCGGCGCGGTGATCCTCGGCCCCGCCACCAGGGATGGTAAGACGATCCACCTCAGCTCTGAAGATCAGCACTTCTTTCCTCAGGAATATTTGGTCACCTTCGTGGTCCGCCCCAGCGACCCGCGCGCCTATCGATATACGGTGACGGATTCGGCGGGTGAGATTGGCAGCGAGCACGCGCAGAATGAGAAAGGCGTGACGGTGAGCGGTTACGCCGGCGGCACAGTCGGCGTCCTTGGCCCCACGCTCTCCCGCCCCTTCTCGGGTTATCGGCGGCCGGGCTTGGATTGGCAGGTGGGGAATTTTTATGCGGCTGCTTTCGCCGACAGTGCCCGGCGGGCCGTCGAGCTGCTCACGGCCGGCCGGCCCGAATACCGGGCAAAGTCCGGCAACAAGATCGTAATCGGCAAGTGCAGGCTCGGCGCCAACTGGGTGGTCTCCGACCAGAACTCGGCGTACGTGGTTGAGAGCATCCCGGCAGACCAGCACGGCGTTGCCCGCTACGCCGTCCGGGTGCCGGGAGACATGGGCGAAAAGAACGGCCACTATATCGCTTCGACGAACAACGTCGAGGCCAAGGATAGCTACGACGAGGACAACGTCCACGATCCCGGCCATCCCATGAGCCAGCATGGGAACGCCGTCCAGAATCCGAGGCACTTCGGGCTCAACATCACGGGCATGCGTTTTTGGACATTGATGTGGCTCATCAGAAATCATTACGGCGAAATCAACGTTGAGACGGTGCAGGCCTGGCGCAGGGCTCACTTCATCTATGACCGGATGGGGGTCCGGTACGACGACCTGGACGTGGGCGGTCAAAAGGTCCCGCTGCACCTGGTTCCCGGCGCGGCTACACTGTGCTGGCACACCTCGGGACCGGCGGGTGTGGACTCGTTGAAGGGCGTCGATACTTACGTCAGCGTGTCGGTGGCGCAGGACTTGACGTCTTACCGGACCAAGGGCCGCCCTTGCGAGTGGGTAGGTCCGTGGGATGCGTTGTCGCTACGCCAGCCGCCTGCGTTCAAACCGGCTTAGCGCAGTGAAAGAATAGTCTTCAGCGCCGGAAAGGTTCATCACGTCGAACCGTCTCCGGCCACGCTTGTGGAGATACTAGCAGCTCGCAAATTGTCGCCGCCACGAGTTACGTGAGTGCCTCCCAGCTCTGAAGCGGGCTCAGCTTGCCGGTCTACCTCATCGGCGGTACTCTTGCGTCATGCGACCGCTTCGGTACTCCATCAACGTCACATTGGACGGGTGCTGCGATCATCGTGCAATTCTCCCGGACGAAGAGTTGCATCGTCACGCGGTCGAGAACCTCGAACAGGCCGATGCCCTGCTCTTTGGCCGGGTGACTTACGAAATGATGGAGGCAGCGTTTCGGCCGCCGGCGCCGGCGGGAGCGAGGCCCGATTGGATGGAACCGTTCGCGCGGACAATCGACGCGGCAAAGAAGTACGTCGTGTCGAGCACCCTGGACCGGGTCGATTGGAACGCGGAACTCGTGCGCGGGGACCTGGGGGAGGCAGTTCAGCAGCTCAAGCAGGAGCCGGGCAAGGGACTGCTTGTGGGAGGGGTGAGGCTCCCGCTGGCGTTGGCGGAGCGGGGATTGATCGATGAGTACGAGTTCGTGGTGCACCCCAGGCTGGCGGGCCACGGGCCGACGTTGTTCGCCGGGCTATCGAAGCATGTCGACTTGAGGCTCGCGAGCCGGCTGCAGTTCGGCTCGGGGGCGGTGGCGATGCGGTACGAGCCGAGAAGGTAGCGATGGCCTGTTAGCCTACCGGGGCGCGGCCGGCGGTGAGCGCCGCTGAGAATCGGCGAGCGTCGTTACTCCGCCCGCAACGCTTGCATCGGATCGACTCGCGAGGCACGGCGCGCCGGCAAGAATCCGGAAAGTGTAGCCACCAGGATCATCAGACACAGGGCAGCACTCACCGAGGCCGGATCGAAAGGACCGACTCCATATAGGACCCTCGACATCAGGCGCGGGTCTTGGAGTTTGAGGACAAGATTCGTGCCGGCCAGAGAGACGGGAACGCCGATGAGGAGCCCGACGCCCGCCAGGGTAAGGATTTCTTTGAGAATCATCCACTGAACGGAGGAACGGGTTGCCCCCAGGGCTATGCGCACTCCCATTTCGCGCGTGCGCCGAGCCACCGCAAACGACATAAGGCCGTAAACGCCCATGCAGACGAGAAGGGTAGCGGCGACCGCGAAGAATGCAGAAAGCTCGGCAATCAGTTGCTCACTACCAATCGAGGCCCGCACCTGAGCGGCGAGCGTGGAGGCGTTGCTGACCATCACGCGGGGATCAACCTGGGCGATGGCGCCGCGGACCTCGGTGATAACGGCACCAGGCTCGCCTGAATAGCGAACCGAGAAGTTGCTGAAATACTGAAGGTGCTGCGTCCAGGGAAAGTACGCGGCCATCTGGGGCTGCTCGCTCAATGCGACGTATTTCGCGTCTTTCACCACGCCGACTATCTCGATGTCACCGCTGTGGGAAGGATCGTTGCCGATTCCGAATCGATGTCCGATCGGGGAGATGCCGGGAAAGAAGCGCTTCGCCATGGTTTCGTTAATGACTGCGACTTGTGGGGCATGGCCGTCGTCATGGCGATTGAATCCCCGCCCGGCGAGAATCGGAAGCCCGAAAGCGGCGAAGTACCTGTCGCCCACCACGTTATAGAGAACATCATGGCCGTTCCCGGGAGTGCGCGGCACGTCCCGGACAATGACTGGATCTGACCACGCTCCTTCATTGAAAGTGAACATGGAGAAGCTGGCGGCGCGAACACCGGGGAGAGCC
This sequence comes from Bryobacterales bacterium, assembly GCA_027452065.1. GTDB lineage: Bacteria > Acidobacteriota > Terriglobia > Bryobacterales > Bryobacteraceae > JAJYKC01. Next base: position 18,228 of record DAIDHC010000011.1, on the reverse strand, counting down.
TGCACTCGATCTTCGATCCGGCGCTGGAGGCCGGCGAGGCGGGAGTCCTGCTCATAGCCGGCGGCGTATTCGTCCAGCCCAAAGACCAGGACATTTTGCTTGTCGAAACCGGTATCGACATCGGTAAGCCTCAGGAGGCTGTGAAGAAAGAGACCGGCGCCGGCAAGCAGTACAAGGGAAAGTGCAATCTGCGAAACAACGAGCGTACGGCCGAGCCGGTTGCGCGTGGGAGATGATATGGCGCCGCGAGCTTCCTTCAGTGATGGCGCGCCGACCCCGCCCGTGGCGCGAAGTGCAGGGACCATGCCGAAAAGCAGTGTAGTGCACGCCGAAAGAATGATCGTGAAAAGCAGGACATCGAGATGGGGCGTGGCGTCGACCGGGACGGGGCGGGCCTGACCGGAGGCGAGATGTAAAAGCAGGGCGGCGGCCTTCCAGGACAAGGCAATTCCGACAACCGCCCCGGCTGCCGCGAGCAACGCGCTCTCTGTCAGCAGTTGGGCAACAATGCGCGGCCGGCCCGCGCCGAGGGCCATCCGCACGGCGATTTCATGGGAACGCGCGACGCCACGAGCGAGCAGGAGGTTGGCGATATTCACGCAGGCGATCAGCAGGACCAGCGCGACGACAGCCATAAGAATTTTGAGCGGCAGGGACATTTGCAGGCGTAGCTGCGACAGACCGCGAGCGGCGGGAGTGAGCTCAATCTTCGCGTGACTCAGGGCGGCAAGATCCTTCGGCGATGGGTTGTCGCCCAGATATTCACTGCGAATGATTTGCGAGAAGAGCGCATTTGTGGCCGCGGCGGCTTGCGCGACGGTGACGCCGCGCCGGCGGCGCGCGATCAGATACAGAGATTGAAAATCCTTGTCGGCGAGGCCGTTCCATCCCGGGGAGATGTCTTTCTCCATCGAAAGGGGAATCCAGAAGTCCGGGGCCTGGCCGACGGTTGTGCCGAAGAACCCGCGCTGCGCAATGCCGACGATGGTGTAATTCGTAGACTCGATCCGGACGGTGCTGCCGAGGACCGAGGGAGTGAGACCGCGGCGCACCCACCAGCCGTAACTGGCAACGGCAACCGGCCCGGCACCAGGGGCACGGTCGTCATCGGATGCGAGCGTGCGACCGAGCGCCGCGTGTACGCCAAGCACGTCGAAAAAATTGCCGGACACGAGATCGATATGGCTCAGCCACTTCGGGCCCCCATCGAGTGAGGCATGAGTGCCGAATTCGATGCTGTCAATGGCGGCAACCCCCGAATACACGTGGTTTCGCGCGCTGAATTCGCGGAAGAAGGGATAGGAAAAAAGATCCCAACTCCTGTCGGGCATACCGTCAACGGCGCCGACCCAGCGCCCGCGACCGAAGAGCACGAGCTGCCGAGGCGACACTACCGGCAGGTTTCGGAGCAGGATCGCGTCAAGGAGCGAGAAGATCGCGGTATTGGCGCCGATGCCCAGGCCGAGGGAGAGAATGGCGACGATCGTAAAACCGGGAGACTTGCGCAGTTGACGCAGAGCGTAACGCGTGTCGTGGAGCAGATTCTCAGCGAGCGGCAGCCCCTCTTCGGCGTGATATTGTTCTCGAACCGTTTCGACGGCTCCGAGCTTCAGCAGCGCCCGCCGGCGCGCTTCGGCAGGCAGCATGCCCGCGCGAAGGTTCTCTTCCGTCTGGAGTGCCACATGTTCTTCCATCTCTTCGCGCAATCGCCGGTCGCCCCGGCGGCCGATGGCGAAGTTCCGGAGGCGTGCGAGGAACCGGCTCAGTGCGCTCATGGCAGATCCTCCGCTTTCACTTCAAAGAATCGGGCGATGATGGCAGCGGTTCGCTCCCAGTCCCGCTTCTCAGAGTCCAGGAGCTTGTTTCCGGCTCGGGTCAACCGGTAAAACCGCGCTCTGCGATTGTTCTCCGACGGCCCCCATTCTGAAGCAATGGCGCCCTCCTGCTCCAACCTGAGCAGGACGGGATAGAGAGTTCCCTGATTGACGAAGAGCAGGTCACCGCTAATCTGCTCAATTCGCCGGGCGATCCCGTAGCCGTGCAACGGTCCGAGCACGCCGAGGGTCTTCAGCACCATCAATGCCAGCGTCCCCTGCCGGACATCCTTCTTCTGCTTCATCCGATTCCCTCTCGCCCGGCCTCCATTTTGGTTACCAACAGGAGGATGGCACAGGTTCATTGGGAAAGCAACAGGTATGTTTCTACGCGTTCCCCAATATGAGCCCGAGTCTCAGGGGTGTTGTGTGACGAAGCCCGGGTACGGAAAGAGCGTGGGAGCATCGGGATCTACAGGCAAGGCCGGATAAAGCGAGTGCTGCTGGCGAGGCCGTGCGAGGGGCGGCTAAAAAATCAGCTTCAGGCCCAACTGGGTCTGGCGGGATGAGGTTGCGGTGCTGGTGATCAGTCCGGCGGAGGCGCTTATGGCCGGCACGGTGGAGGCGGAGGAGGCTCCGCCGGTGAAGGCGATCGCGTTCGGGGCGGCGAAATTGGCGTGGTTCATGACGTTGAAGACCTCGGCGCGGAACTCGAGGGTGATGCGCTCGGTGAGCGTGGTGTCCTTAATCAGGGAAGCGTCGAGCTCGGCGAGGCCGGGGCCGGTGAACACGCCGCGGCCGAGATTGCCGTAGGTGCCGAAGGTGGGCAAGACAAAGGCATTGGCATTGAACCACTGGTTGGGGTTGCCGGTGACGATGGGGCCGGAGAAGGCGGGGTTGAGCGAGGGGCGGTCGGGGTTGCGGATGTCGCCGTCTTCGGAGCGGTTGGCGCCGATCAAGGGGGTGAAGGGGAAGCCGCTCAGCATGGTGGCGATGCCGTTGAGCTGCCAGTGGGAGAGCAGCTTCGACGGCCAGCCGCTGGCGTGGCCGAAGGGGAGCTCATAGGAGGCGGAGATGCTGCCCTGGTGGACGGCGTTGAGGGCCGAGGGTCCCCAGTCGGCGCGCGGGTTGCGGGGGTCGAGCACCATCTGGGCCTGGTTATTGGCCTGGGCGCCGGTGAGGCCGGAGTTCATGTCGAGGTTTTTCGACCAGGTGTAATTGGCGCGGAACTGGAGGCCGCGGGCGAGGCGATGGGTGAGGTCAAGCTGCAGGGCGTTGTAGCTGGAGTTGGCCTCGGTGTACCAGAAGAAGCCGGCGCCGAGGTAAGGATTGGGGCGTGTTGGGCTGACGGGAATATAGGACGCGCCATTGGGCACCGAGCCGCGCAGAGTGGGAGCGAGGCCGCCGGAGACGCAGCCGGCGGGGTTGGCGCAAAGTTGGGCGGGAATGGTGTTGGGGTCGATGCTGAGCAGGCCGTGATAGCCGTGGGAGCCGACGTAGCCGGCGCTGAAGGAGGTGTTGGAGTCCAACTGGCGCTCGATGCGGAAGCTCCACTGCTCGACGGTCATGGTCTGCGCGTCGGGCTGAACGCCTTGCGGGGCGTAGGTGGCGCAGGGCTTGGGGACGCCGGGGCCGCAGGTAACGGGCGGGGCGACGCCGGGAGGGATGGGAGCGAAGGAAAAGAGATTGCCAAAATGGCTGACGGTGCCGTTGTAAGGAGGCAGGGAGTTGAGCAGGAAGCTGAGGTTGTCGATGAGGGAATAATACGTCCCGAAGCCGGCGCGGACGGCGGTTTTTCCGTCGCTAAACGGATCCCAGGCGAGGCCGATGCGCGGGCTGAACAGGCCGATGGCGTTGTTGGCGGTGAAGGCGGAGGAGCCAACCATGGGCTGGGTGAGCAGGACGCCGTTGGGGCCGGTGACGTAGTTGGCGGCGCGGCCGGCGACCTCGTTCCAGCCGGATGTGAATTCGTCGCGAAGGCCGAGCTGGAGGGTGAGATTGGGCCGAAGCTTGATAGTATCGTCGATGAACCAGGCGGCGAACATGCTGCGCCAGCCGAGTTCACTGGGAGAGGGCACGGCCTGGAAGCTGCTGACGGTGCCCTGGAGAAACGTGGTGAGGCTGGCGAAAGTAGCCTGGCCGAGCTGGCGCGAGGCGGTGTTGTCGTTGTCCTGCATGCGCTGCAGCCAGACGCCGAAGGTGAGCTGGTGGCGGCCGCGGTCGAGGCGGAACTGGTCCTCGGTGGTGAAAAGATTGCGGCGGTTCCATGCGCCGGCGGCGTTGTTGGGGCCGGCGGAGGTGACGGTGCCGCCTCCGGTGGTGGTGAGGCCGCCGCCGACGACGATGCCGCCCGGGCCGGCGCCTTCGATGAGCGACACATCGGAGGGGAAGGTGGCCAGCAGCGAGGAATCGAGATTATAGGCGGCGCGGGAGAAGCCGAACTCGAAGCGGTTGAGGGCGGAGGGGCTGAAGACGTGGGTTTCTTCGACGCTGGCGACCTGCATGCGCAGGCCGGTGAGGGAGGCGAACAGAGGGTCGGCCAGAGGGAGGAGGCTATCGCCGTCGTCGATGGTGTAGGAGCCGGCCAGCCAGTCGCGGCTGGTGAGGTTGGCGTCGGTGCGCAGGGTGCCGAAGTCCTCGCGGATGGACTGATGGGGGTTGCTGTAGGCGAGGGCGGTGCCGCTGGGTTTGCCGTTGGCCAGAAGCTCGCGGCCGTTGGGCTCGGGCCAGTAGCTCATGAAGTCCAGCATCTTCGGGTTGAGGTTGGGAACCTTCTGATAGACGCCGTTGACGGGAAGAAAGCCCTGGCGGGCGAACTGGTCCGGCACGACGGCGACGCCGCTGGTGGCCAGGGCCTGGCGGAAGCCCTCGTAGTTGCCGAACAGGAACCAGCGGTTGCGGACCAAAGGCCCGCCGAGAGCGCCGCCGAACTGGTTGCGGCGGAACGGAGGGACGGAGGCGCGGTCGAAAAAATTGCGGGTGTCGAGGGCGCTGTTGCGGAGGAACTCGAACAGGGTGCCGTGCAGGGCGTTGGTGCCGGACTGGCTGACGACGAGCACGTGGGCGCCGGCGCGCTTGCCGTAAGCGGCGTCGTAGGTGTCGGTGAGGACGTTGAACTCGCGCACCGCGTCAATGCCCAGAAGCTGGCCGCTGACGCCGCCCGGGGTGATGGCAAGCTGGCTCGATCCGGTGTATTCGATGCCGTTCCACAGGAAGAGGTTTTCGGCCGGGCGCAGGCCGGCGACGGAAAACGTGCTGCCGTAGCTGGTGCTGGTGTTGGCGCTCTTCAGGGTGTAATTGATGGCGCCGGGGTTGAGGGTGATGAGGTTGTCGAAGCTGCGGCCGTTGAGGGGTAGGTCCTTAATGGCGGTTTCGCCGACCATGCCGGAGACGGGCGAGGTTGTTGTGTTGACCAGGGGTGCGGGCTCGGAGACGGTGATCTGCTGGTCGATGGAGCCGAGGTCGAGCTGGAAATCGATGACCGCTTCCTGGCCGACTTCGAGCACGACGCCGGTGCGAACCGAGGTGCGGAAGCCGGTCTTGGAGGCGACCACCCGCTGGGGGCCGAGCGGGAGAGCGGTGATCCGGTAGTGGCCGGCGGAGTCGGTGGTGGTGCTGCGGCGGGCTCCGGTGTCGAGGCTGTGGACGGTGATGGTGACGCCGGGCACGAGGCCGCCGGAGGCGTCCTCGATGCGGCCCGAAAGGGAGGCGGTGGTCTGGGCGGAGGCGATGGCGCAGAAGGCGAGCGCGCAGAGGGCCGCGAGACGGCCACAGGAGGGGCGGAGGGAGGAAAAAGGCTGCATGAAAAAGTTGCCGGAGTAACTTCAAGTGTACCCGCGGCGGGCGGCGATTCGCACTTCCGTGAATCTTCCCCCCACGGCGGAGGGGAACTGGTCTAAACTATAGTTAACCTCCCGGCGTCAACTGGAGCGATAGTCTCAGCCTCGGCCATGGCCGCGACCTCTTTGCCCGAAATTCACGCCAGCGTCGACACCGGCCACTCCGGCCGGTGGAGGAAGATGCTCGCCTTCGCAGGCCCGGCATACCTGGTGAGCGTGGGCTACATGGACCCGGGCAACTGGGTGACGGACCTGGAGGGCGGGGCGCGGTTCGGCTACCGTCTGCTGTGGGTTCTGGTGCTGTCGAATCTGATGGCGATCCTGCTGCAGACATTGAGCGCGCGATTGGGGATCGTCGCCGGGCGGGACCTGGCGCAGGCCTGCCGGGAGACGTACCCGAAGCCGGTGGTGATGGCGCTGTGGGTGTTGTGCGAGATCGCGATCGCGGCCTGCGATCTGGCGGAGGTGCTGGGCGCGGCCATCGCGCTGAACCTGCTGTTCCACCTGCCGCTGCTGGCGGGCGTGCTGCTGACCGCGCTCGACACCCTGCTGATGCTGTTGTTCACGCGCCTCGGCATCCGGGTGATGGAGAGCATTGTGTTGTCGCTCATCTTCACGATTGCCGCCTGCTTCGCGATCGAGCTTTTCCTGGCCAAGCCGGCCTTGGGCGCGATGGCCGCCGGGCTGGCGCCGCGGCTGAGCGGGGAGACGCTGTACGTGGCCATCGCCATTCTCGGAGCGACGGTGATGCCGCACAACCTCTACCTGCACTCGGCGCTGGCGCAGACCCGGCGCATCGGCGATTCGCAGGCCGAGCGCAAGGTGGCCTGCCGCTACAACCTCATCGATTCGCTGCTGGCGCTGAACGGAGCGCTGTTTGTCAACGCGGCCATCCTGGCGCTGTCGGCGGCGGTGTTTTTCCCGCGGCACATCGTGGTGACCGAGCTCCAGCAGGCGCACGTACTGCTGTCGCCGCTGCTGGGGGCGACCTTCGCCAGCGTCCTGTTCGCCATTGCGCTGCTGTGCTCCGGCCAGTCGTCCACGCTCACCGGAACGATGGCCGGGCAGATCGTGATGGAAGGGTTTCTCAACATCCGCATGCGGCCGTGGCTGCGGCGGCTGATGACGCGGACGATGGCCATCATTCCGGCGGCGATCGCCGTATGGTGGTCCGGCGAGCGCGGGTCGTATCAGTTGATCCTGCTGAGCCAGGTGATCCTCAGCCTGCAGTTGCCCTTCGCAGTAATCCCGCTGGTGCATTTCACCAACGACCGCAAGCGGATGGGTGAGTTCGCCAATCCGGTGTGGGTGAAGGTGCTGGCGTGGCTGACGGCGGCGCTGGTGCTGGTGCTCAACGGATGGTTGACCTATATGGCGATCAGGGTGTGGTTCACCGGCGGCGGGCGCTACGCGGGGCTGTTCGAAGCCGGGGCTGTTGTGGGGATCGCCTTGATCGGCGGGCTGCTGGTGTGGGTGACGATCGAGCCGTGGCTGCCGCAGCACCTGAGGCACGGGCGGGCGGCGGCGCTGTTGCCGGAGGGCGTGGCGGCGGAGCTTCCGGTGCCGCAGTACCGCCGGATCCTGTTGCCGCTTGACCACAGCCGTTACGACCGGAATGCCATCAGCCACGGAGCGGCGCTCGCAAAAGTCTATGGCGCTCGGCTCTATCTGCTTCATGTGGAAGAGGATGTCACCAGCCAACTGTATGGCGCGATGGCCTCGACCGCGGAAGTTCAGGCGGGCCGCGATTATCTGGCGGGCATTGTCGCCGAGCTCCAGGCCCGGGGCATCGAGGTGGAAAGCGCGGTGCGGTATTCGCGAAATCCGCGGGGCGAAATTGTGGCCTATGCCCGGGAAGTGCTGCCGGACCTGATCGTGATGAGCGGCCATGGGCATAAGGCATTCAAAGACATCATCTTCGGAACAACAATTAATGCGTTACGTCATGAATTGCCCGTGCCGCTGCTCATCGTCCGCGAACCGGTGGGCTGAGGAGTACTGAGACAGTCCGCCGACGGGTGTGTCCAACCAACACAGCGAAGCATCCAAACAAAATCGGGATGTTGTGTCAGAATAAAGGCCTTCGTTTTGGAACGGCGATTGCTCCATCTGACGTCGCGCCATCACTGGCAGGTCGGCCTCGCAAATGAAATACCTCCCCACTGGTCGGGCATCGAGAATCCTGAGCGCCGCGCTCGCCCTGGCGGGCACGGGGTGGGGTCATTACTTTTACGAGCAGTACGGGACGACGGCGGCGCCGTACACGCCGATTGTGGAGAAGTTCGATCTCACTGCCCTGCCCGGCTCGAAGCTGCGGTATTACATTGCGGCATCGGGGCCGGAGAAGTTCGCCCCGGGCGACAGTTTCGCGGCGCTGGTGAGCGAGATCCGGGCGGCGGCCGATGTCTGGAACCAGGTGGGCAGCTCGTCGCTGAAGCTGGAATACGGCGGGCTGATGCTGACGCCGCCGGTGTCTTCGACGCCCTATATCGTGATCGAGTTTTCGAGCAGCATTCCGCAGGGGCTGTATGCGCTCTCCGGGCCGCAGGCGCCACTGGGCGCGCTGGCGACGGCGGCGGACGGGTCGAATTTTTACCCGATCCAGCACTCGCGCATGCTGCTGCCGACGGACATGACCTCGCTGGCGAGTTACAGCGAGCTGACCTTTACCACGCTGGTGCACGAGTTCGGCCACACCATGGGACTGCAGCACACGCTGAGCTCGAGCGTGATGTCGACCTACGTGACCACCGGGGCGACGCGCGCCAATCCGCTGGGGGCCGACGACGTCGCGGGCATTTCGGAGCTTTATCCGGCGGGCGATTTCAGCGCCGGCACCGGGGTGGTCAGCGGAAGAGTTCTGTTCCTGGGCGGATCGCCGGTCAATCTCGCCTCAGTGACGGTGATTGCGCCGGGCATGGACGCGGTGAGCGCGCTCACCAATCCGGACGGAAGCTATGCCATCCGGGGCATTCCGCCGGGCCAGTATCAGGTGTACGCCACGCCGCTTCCACCGGCCTTTGAAGGCGAGTCCGGCAACGACGGCATCACCTATCCCGTCGGCCCCGACGGCGCGACGCCGCTGCCGCCGAGCGCCTATTTCATGACCTCGTTTTATCCCGGGACGCCCTACGCCTCGCAAAGCGCGCCGGTGAGCGTGGCGGCCGGGAGCGCAGCCACGGGCATCGACTTTACGGTGTCGCCGATGGACGCCGAAGACGTTTATGGCGTGCGGACGTATGGCTATGTGACCAAGTCGGTGGCCGTGCCCGCGCCGCCGTTTGTCATCAGCGGGACGGGAGAGGACACAATCGAGGCGACGGGTGTTGGGCTGCTGGCGAACCAGCAGATTTCTCCCGGGCTGTCGATGGGCGTGTTGGGAAATGAGGCCTCGGTGATTGCCGGCAGCGCGCGGCCTTACGCGGCGCCGTACGATTTCCTGGCTGTCGATCTGTCGATCTCGGGCCAGGCGACTGCGGGGCCGCAGCACATGCTGTTCGAGACTCCGCTCAACACTTATGTTCTGCCGGTGGCGTTTCATCTGGTGTCCAGCCCGCCGCCGTCGATCGCCTCCATCGTTTCTTACACCAACCGCGTGCTGGCGATTCGCGGCGCCAACTTCAGTGCCGCTACGCGGGTGTATTTCGACGGCGTGCCGGGCGTGGTCCGGGCGCTGACGGCGAACGGGGTGTTGATCGTGGTGGCGCCTCCAGCGCCGGGAGCGTATGCGGCCAACGTGGTGGCGCTGAATCCGGACGGGCAGAGTTCCCTGTTCGCCCAGGGATCGCCGGCGGTTTACGTTTACGACAACGCCGCGCCGCCGGTGCTGGCGGTGAGTCCGGCGACGCTGGCGCCAGGCGGCGATACGAAGGTTGACGTCGCCGGACAAAACACCGATTTCGCCGACGGCGTGACCAGGGTGGGCTTCGGCACCAGCGATGCGGTGGTGAAGAGCATTGTGGTGGCGGGTCCGAACCACCTGATTGTCACTGTGACTGCGGCTGCGAACACGAGCATCGACACCGCTCAGGCCATCAATATCACCAACGGCCTGGAGCTGATCGCGCCCGCGCTGGGCGCCAGCGTAACGCTGCAGGGCAACTGATCTTCCCGCCTGCCACTTTTCCCCGCCCCGGGGGGTGTTTCCGCGGCGGCACGCGGGGCGTTACTCTGTAGGCATGGATTTTCCCCGACTCTTTCACGTTCGCCAGAAATTTCCCGACCGCCGGCTCGCCGACATTCCCCAGGAGGTGAAGCGGCAGTTGGAGGCTTCCGGCTTCGCCGCGGCGCTGAAGCCGGGCTCGCGAATCGCCCTCGGCGTGGGGAGCCGGGGGATCAGCAACATCTCGACCACGGTGGGAGCGGTGGTGGCGTACTGGAAGGAGCGCGGCTTCTCGCCGTTCATATTTCCGGCCATGGGGAGCCACGGCGCGGCTACGGCGGAGGGCCAGGCCGACGTGCTGGCGCACTACGGAATCCATGAAGCGACGATGGGCTGCCCGGTGATCAGCACGCTGGAGGTGGTGTCGCTGGGAAAGACGGGCGAGGGCATCGAGGTGTTTTTCGACCGCGCGGCGTGGGAGAGCGGCGCGGTGATGCTGATCAATCGCGTCAAGTGGCACACGGATTTTGCCGGGACGCTGGAAAGCGGGCTGTGCAAGATGATGGCGATCGGGCTGGGGAAATTCGCCGGCGCGCAGCGCTATCACACCTTCGCCTACCGTCTGGGTTTGGAAAAGGTGATCCGGGCGGCGGCGGCGAAAGTGCTGGCGACGGGCCGCGTGATGGGAGGCCTGGCGATCCTCGAAGACGCGCATCACAACACGGCGATGCTCGAAGCGGTGCCCGCGGCGAAGCTGCCCGCCCGCGAGGAGGAGCTGCTGAAGATCACCAAGAGCTGGATGGGGCGGATTCCGATGCCGCTCGATATTCTGATCGTCGACGAGATGGGAAAAAATATCAGCGGCGCGGGCATGGACAGCAAGGTGATCAACCGCAGCGTGAACGGCGAGGCCAATATCTGGGACACGGCGCCGAAGATTGAGCGGATCTTCGTGCGCAGCCTGTCCGACCTCAGCTACGGCAATGGAGTGGGCGTGGGCATGGCGGACGTGATTCACGACCGGCTGCTGAACCGCATCGACTGGCATCCGACGCTGATCAACTCGCTCACCGCCTCGACGCCGCCGAACGTGCGGACGCCGATCCATTTTTCGACTGACCGCGAGTGTTTGGAGCGGATTGCTCCGACCGTTGGGCGGCTGGCAATCAGCGACGTTCGCATCGGGTGGATCCGGGACACGCTGGAGTTGGGGACGCTGCAGCTGAGCGGGAATCTGCAGGGGGAGATCCGGGAGAACAGTTTGCTGGAGATTGTTTCGGGGCCGGAGAAGCTGGAGTTTGACGAAGCGGGGAATCTGGGGTGGATGAGGGAAGCGCGGGCGGCAGTGGAGGTGTAGAAAGAGGGGACGGAAGAGGCGGACCTCCGAGACGGCCGCCACTTCCGCTTCGTCCGGCCCTCCCCCGGGGCTGACCGGACGAATTATCCCGAACCGGAGGGACTCTAACCTCCGGCGAGGGTCAGCACACTCTTCACCGTGCTGAAAATCTGCCCGATGCTGGTTGCAACCGGCGGTATGGTGGCGCCGGCCGCGACGGCCACGAAGCCTGCCATCAGGGCGTATTCAATCAGATCCTGACCTTTGTTATCGCGCCAGATGCAGGCGCGGAAAAACACTGCGATTGCTCTCTTCATTCCTGCCTCCGGCTGCGGATTTGTGAAGCTCGCGGCTGCCAGTCCCTCCGGCGCCCGGTTGGGCCGCCGGCCTCTGCGCCAGCCGCGCCATGAGCCATCAGCCGCCAGCGGCCGTGAGGACGCTCTCGACCTTGCTGAAGATCGTGCTGATGCTGGTCGAAACGTTCGGCATGATCGCCGCCGCCGCCACAGCCACAAAACCGGCCATGAGGGCATACTCGATCAAATCCTGGCCGCGATTGTCGCGCCAGATCTTGGCTTTCAACACCATTCTGTAAATGCGTTCCATCCTCGTTCTCCTCTCCCAACAATCCAAGTTGTTGGCTTGCTATAGGTAAACTAACATCGACCGGACGCCGGACCAATCGACGGTTCGCCTCAGCTCACGGCCGGGAGAACACTGAGAGACCCCGTCCGAAAAACGCCCTAAGGGCGATGGCCGAGGAACAGATTTCCCAGCTCGATGACCAGGATCGCCACCACCAGAAACTCGAGCACGAAGGCCCGGGCCTGGTGAAAACTGTTCATCATGAACTCGTACAACTCGCCGGCCGTGCGCAGCTTCTCCTCCACCAGATGGCGGTAGTCGGTCACCCCGACGCGCTCGGAGGCCATGCGGTAGGCGCGGGCGTAGAACATGTCGCTGAGAAACTTGATGGCGTTGTCGGTGCGCTCGGCCAGCTCGATCACATCCAGGCGGATGCGGTTGAGCCGCTCGGCCTCGGCGGCCAGGCGCCAGCGGCGGAAAAATCCTCCGCGGCGCTCGAGCGACTTGTAGACATCGGCCAGCACGCGGGTCAGCAGGTCGTCGTAGTGGCGGAACTCGAGAAGCTGGGTGTTGGCGTACTCCAGAAGCTGGCGCGCCGTCAGGCCGCCCTCGGGCGTGTCGTAGAGAAAGGCGCCCACCCAGCCGGCCACCAGCAGATCGTTGGGATAGTAGGAGAGGCTGGAGCGCAGCACCTCGGCGCGCTCGCCGTCGGACAGCGGAAGCGGCTCGCCGCGGACGATCTGGGCGATGTCGGCCCCGTGCGCCGCAAGCAGGCTGGTGGTGGTCAGCGGGGCGCCGTCCTCTCCGATCGCCTCCCCGAGATGGACGACATAGTAGTCTTCGTTGAGCCAGATCTGGTAGGGCACGTGGAAGGAGGGCCGGGCGCGCTCCACCGCCGAGCGTACCAGAGCCTCGGCGCGGGCTTCGATCTCCGGGGCATCAATCCAGCGGCTGGCCAGTTGCACCAGGCCCGGCCATCCGGTGTCGAACGGAATCTCGACCTCCAGGCTGACCACGCCGTAATCGAAGAATTTCAAGCGGCCGCTCAGCGGCGCACCGGCGCCCAACCGGCTCACATCCACGGGAACGACCACCGGCGGGCGCTCAAAGCGGACGTAGTCGGGCGCGAGATGGCGGAAGCTGGGCTCGCGCTGCGCGCCCTCGACGCCGAGGATGCCGCGCAGCTCCGGCAGGCGGATCTCCTCGGCGATGTCGTAAAGGATCAGAACCCACAGCGACCCGCGAAGCGATTGCGGCATGAGGCAAACGGGCGGCCGCCCGCGGGGAAGCTAAACGGCCGCAGTCTCCACGGGCAGCGCCGCGTACCGGCGCGCCACGTAGTCTTCGAGCAGAGCGATGAACTCGGCCACGATGGCGTCGCCGCGCAGCGTAGTCGACAGCTTGCCGTCGATATACACCGGAGCCACCGGCTCTTCAAAGGTGCCTGGAAGCGAGATGCCGAGATTGGCGTGTTTGGACTCCCCGGGGCCGTTGACCACGCAGCCCATCACGGCGACCTTCATCTCCTCGACGCCGCTATAGCGCGATTTCCACGAAGGCATCTGCTCGCGAAGATAGGTCTGGATCTGGTCGGCCATGTCCTGGAAAAAAGTGCTGGTGGTGCGGCCGCATCCGGGGCACGCGGTGACCTGGGGCGTGAAGCTGCGCAACTCGAGCGCCTGGAGGATCTGCTGGCTGACGATGACCTCCTCGGCGCGGTCGCCGTTGGGCAGAGGCGTAAGGGAGGCGCGGATGGTATCGCCGATACCCTCCTGCAGGAGCACCGAAAGAGCGGCGGTGGTGGCGACGATGCCCTTGGAGCCGAGGCCGGCTTCGGTGAGGCCGAGATGGAGCGCGTAGTCGTCCTCGGAGGCGAGCATACGGTAGACGGCGATCAGGTCCTGGACGCCACTCACCTTGGCGCTCAGGATGATGCGGTCGCGGCCGAGCCCGTAGCGCTCGGCGGCGCGGGCCGACTCGATGGCGCTGCGGACAATGGCGCGCAGCGTCACGGTTCGCGCGTCCTCGGGCTCGGCGAGGCGGCTGTTGTCGTCCATCATGCGCGTCAGCAGAGACTGGTCGAGCGAGCCCCAGTTCACCCCGATGCGCACCGGCTTGCCGTGCTCGACGGCGGCTTCGATCATGGTGCGGAAATTGTCGTCGTGCTTGCGGCCGATGTTGACGTTACCGGGATTGATCCGGTACTTGTCCAGCGCGCGGGCGCAGTCCGGATACTTCTTCAGCAGCAGGTGGCCGTTGTAGTGGAAGTCGCCGATGACGGGTACCGTCTCGCCGAACTGGCGCAGGGTGTCCACGATGACCGGGACGGCGCGGGCGGCGGCGTCCGTGTTGACGGTGACGCGCACCAGCTCGGAGCCGGCGCGCGCGAGAGCCATGATCTGGTTCACCGTGGCGGCGGTGTCGGCGGTGTCGGTGTTGGTCATCGACTGGACGACGATCGGATGGTCGCCGCCGACCCACACCCCACCCACGTTGACGGCTACCGAGCGCCGGCGCCGGATTGCAGACATAAGCCTCCTGAATTCTTCATTATAAACCAGCGCGGGCCGGTTCCCCGCCCGGGCGCGCGCCGTCAGCCGAGAAGCACCAGATGGATATCCATGACATTGGTGCGCGTCGGGCCGGTGCGCAGCAGGTCGCCCAGGGCGTCGAAGAAGCGGTAGGAGTCGTTGTGGAGCAGGAAATCGTAAAGGTTCATGCCGAGCGCGGCGGCGCGCTCGAGGGTCGAGCCGTCGGCAAAGGCTCCGGCGGCGTCGGTGGGCCCGTCGGTGCCGTCGGTGCCGGCGCTGAACACCAGGCAGGCCGGGAGGCCCGCAATAGCGCCGGCGGCGGCGAGAACGAACTCCTGGTTGCGGCCCCCGAGGCCGGCGCCGCGTAAAGCGACCGTGGTTTCGCCGCCTGAGATGAGGCAGGCCGGACGGCGCGCCGGGCGGCGATGATCGGACACCTCGCGGGCAATGGCGGCATGAACCAGGGCGGCGTCGCGCGTTTCGCCCTCGATGGTGGAGGACAGGATCAACGGCCGGAATCCCAGGCTTCGCGCGCGGGCGGCGGCGGCGTCGAGCGCCAGACCGTTGCTGCCGACGATGATGTTGCGGACGCGGGCAAAAACCGGATCGCCGGGTTTCGGAGTTTCGGGAACGAGTCCGCGTTCTCCCTCGGCCAGGCGGCGGCGCACGCTCGCCGGAACCTTGCGCCAGAGGCGAAAGCGCTCGAGCACGGCGCGTGCGCCGGCGAAAGTGGAGCGGTCGGGCACGGTGGGGCCCGAGCCGATGACGTCCAGGTCGTCGCCGATCACGTCGGAAAGAATCAGCGTCAACACAGTGGCCGGGCTGGCAAGCGCGGCCAGGCGTCCGCCCTTGAACAGTGAGAGGTGCTTGCGCACGGTGTTGAGCTGGTGGATGTCGGCGCCGGCGGCGAGCAGCAGCGACGTCGTGCGCTGTTTGTCGGCCAGGGTGACCGGCGGGGCGGGCAGAGGTGTCAGGGCGGAGGCGCCGCCGGAGATGAGACAGACGATCAGGTCGCGCGCCGTGGCACTGGAGGCAAGCTCGGCCATGCGCCGCGCGCCATCGAGCCCCCGCTCGTCTGGAACGGGATGCCCGCACTCCCGGCATTCGACGCGCGCCAGCGGCAGCCCGTGGCCGTCCTTCACGTTGATGATGCCGCCGGTGACGCGCTCCCCCAGCGCCCGGCCCGCGGCCCGGGCCATCAGCGCGGATGCCTTCCCCGCCCCGACAAGAAACACGCGCTCGAAACGGCGCAGATCGTAGCGCGCGCGCCCGGCATTAAGGGTTTCGTCTTCGACCCTCAGCAGGCGGCGCACGGCGAGGCCGGGGTCGGCGGCGTCGAGCGCGGCCTGGAAAATCTCGCGGGCGGCGCGGCGGAGCGTGGGGTCCAGGCGGGCCACGGCGCTCAAAAGATCGGCAGCCGCAGGATGGCCGATACGACCGGGCCGGGATCGTCGCCGGTGATTTCCACCCGGTAGTCGGCGCGCTGGTAGGCGGCGCGGCGGGCGAAGTAGAGATGTTCGAAATGCGACGGGTCGCGGGCCAGAGGCCGGTCGACGCCGCCGCCCAGGCGCGCCCGGATCAGCGTCAGCGGGCAGTCGAGCCACACGGTGACGCCGTTGTCCTGAAGCAGTTCGTAGTTCGCCTGAACCGAGAAAGCTCCGCCGCCGAGGGCCACCACCATCGGCCGTCCGGTCTGAATGGTACGCACCCGTTTCTGGATCGCCTGGGTCTCCAGCCGGCGGAACTCTTCCTCGCCCTCCTTGTCGAAGATGTCGGCGATCGTGCGTCCCTGCGCCGCCTCGATGTCGTCGTCCAGGTCGACAAAGCTCCAGCCCAGCTCGTAGGCCAGCAGCTTGCCGACGGTCGACTTGCCGCTGCCCATGAACCCTACCAGGTAGATGCCGGGAGTGCGTTTGAGCTTGAGAATCATGGATCAGCTAGCCTGCCGGAGCATACGCTCCATTCTCGCATCCACCAGACGAGGGAACAGCCGGGCGGCGGCCACCAGCAGCCACACCGACCGGGGTGTCACAACCATGCGGGCGTTCCGCTCGATGCCCGCGACGATGGCGGCGGCGCAGGCTTCGGCCGTGATCGCCATCCGGCGCGCCCGCACAACGCCCGGCGGCGGCGTCCCGGCGATCGCGCTGCGCTGGAAGCCGGTGTCGACATAGCCCGGGCAAACCGTCATGGCGCGAATGCCGTCGCGCCTCAGCTCCATCCGCAGCCCGTCGGTGAGCGAGGCGAGGGCGAACTTCGACGACGAGTACAGCGTCATCCACGGCAGCGCCACAAGGGCGGCGATCGAGGCCACGTTGACAATGAAGCCCGAGCCCTGGCGCCGCATCGAAGGCGCCGTCAGCCGGATGAGATCGAGCGGGGCGAAAAAATTCAGCTCAAACAACCGCCGCGCATCCTCGTCGGGGGCTTGCCACGCCGGAACGTATAACCCGGCGCCGGCGTTGTTGACCAGAATGTCGATGCGTCCGAAGCGGCCCAGCGTACTCTCGACGATGCGCCCGCGGTCGGCGGGCACCGTCAGATCGCCGGGCACCGCAAAAGCCTCCGGCAGGGCGCGTTGCAGCGCGTCCGCATTCCGCGAAGTCACCGCCAGCCGCGCTCCCCGGGCGGCCAGCGCGCGCGCACAAGCCGCGCCGATTCCGGCCGAGGCGCCTGTCACCAGCGCCACTTTTCCGCTCGCTTGCATCCTGGTTCGATTGCCCGTCCCTCCGGGCAAAGGCCATAATAGTACACATGCAGCAGGAGTTGTTGCCTTTGTTTCCTCTCCAACTGGTGTTGTTTCCCAACGCCACGCTGCCGCTGCATATCTTCGAGGAGCGCTACAAGGAAATGATCGGCCAGGCCATCGCCGCCCAAGCCGAGTTCGGGGTCGTTCAAGCCGGTGAGCGGGGCATCGTCAACACCGGCTGCACGGCCGTCGTCGAGCGCGTCCTGAGGCGCGACGCCGACGGCCAGCTCGACATCCTCGTCGTCGGCCGGCGGCGCTTCGAAATTCTCGTTCTCAACGACGAAAAACCGTTTCTGCGCGGAGCGGTGGATTATTTCGACGACGACGAGTTCGGACCCGTGCCGCCCGAGACGCTGCGGCTGGCCATCGAGCGCTATCAGGAATTGCGGGAGATCAAAGGCGACGAAATCGCCGAGGCTGACCTCACCGCATCGCAGCTCAGCTTTCGCCTTGCCCAGCCGATTCCGGACCTCGACTTCCGCCAACTGCTGCTCGCCACGCGCTCCGAGGCCGAGCGCATGAAGCAGGTGGCCGACTTCCTCTCCGGCTACGTGAGCAAGGAGCGGGCCATCGCCCACATGCGCGAGGCCGCGCCACGCAATGGGCACGGGAAGTGGCCGGGAGGGATCGAGAAATGAGCGCCCGGCGCTGCACCCTGATGGTCGACGCCGACGACACGCTCTGGGAGAACAACATCTACTTCGAGCGGGCGATCGCGAACTTCATCTCGTTCCTAAACCATCACGAGTACACGCCCGACCAGGTGCGCGAAGTGCTTTGGGAGGTCGAACGCGAGAGCATCCGTGAGCACGGCTATGGGATGAACAGCTTTGCGGCATCGCTGGTGAAGTGCTTCGAGCAGTTATCGGTTGAGCCGCTCACCACCGCGCTGCACGACACGATTCACGGCTTCGCCTATGCTATCGCCGAACATCCCATGGAGATCCTGCCCGAAGTGCCGGAAACGCTGGCCGAGTTGGCCGGGCGTCATCACCTGTTCTGCATGACCAAGGGAAACATCCTGGAGCAGACTGGGAAGTTCGAGCGCTCCGGACTGAAGCAGCACTTTACCGCGATCGAAGTTGTCGCGGAAAAGGACGCCCCTACTTACAAGTCTGTGGTCGACAAGTATGGGCTCATTCGCGAGCAGACGTGGATGATCGGCAACAGTCCGAGCTCCGACATCAATCCGGCGTTGCAGGCAGGACTGCACGCGGTGTTTGTCCCACACACGAATACCTGGATGCTGGAGCGCGGCGAGGTGCGTCCGGA
>DAIDHC010000010.1 GCA_027452065.1 Bryobacterales bacterium | reverse complement strand
GGGACGAGGGTTTCGTTCGGGGTGACGGGCTTGATAAGATAAGAGGAGTTGGCACGACGCGTGGCGCTATCGTCTAACGGTTAGGACGGAGCCCTCTCAAGGCTTAAATACGGGTTCGATTCCCGTTAGCGCTACCAAGTTTTCATATACTTACGGCGGTTATGATCACACCTGATCACACAAATCGCCAAGAGCTTGCCCCAACGGGTTCCCGCCGACGAACGGTCGGCGCGAGGATGCGCTCGCCAAGATCCGGCTAAGAGATCTCAACCCTAGCGCCCGCTTGCACAAATTTTTGTTGGATCGCGTTGGCGTCTTCGCGGCTTACATTACGTATGATCACAGCCGGTGTGCCGTCCACTAGATCCTTGGCCTGTTTGAGGTCGAAGCCCGTGACTTCCCGGACGGTTTTGATGACGTTAATTTTGTTCGCGCCGGCTGAGATGAGAGTAATCGTAAGGGTGCCGCCCTTGCTGGGCCGTGGAACGGGAGGCGGAGATGGCCGAGCCACACGCCACGCTTCGAAATTTTGAAGCTCCCGCTTCCAAGCCTCTGACCTCTCCCGAAGCGTTGGGAAAGTATTGGCGCATTCATGGATAACACCGAGGTGCTCTTCCATTTTCTGCCGGTGCGGCTGATTCTTGTGATCTTTCCATAGCTTCGCCCCAACGATCCAAATGAGGATTCCGCCTACAACAGCCCCGATCTCTATGAAGGCGGTGAGCGATTGGGTGAAGGACCTGTCGCTTTGCATCTGTTGGGGCAGCGTCGAAACAAAAACGCTTGTCCCTACAGGGAGAACGATGAAGACCACGATAGCTGCGAACAAGCACCCCATACCGGCGCCGGAGGTTTGTTTCATCGTCGCCTTTAACTCTTCGATCGCGTATTCGCAACTGCCTTTGCGACCTTCACACTCCAAGATCGCCTTTTGAGAATCATTGATGTTGGCGTTCAGCGAGGCTAGAGTGATCTTCTCCAGCGTTGCTCGCCGTTGATCCAATTCCTCACTGAGAGTTTCGATGTCCACTTCCAACGTGGGCATGGAACGCCTCGCGCTGGCAAGTTCCTTTTGAATAGATTCAAGGGTTGCGATCTCCTGGGCAGACTGCGGGCCCGATCGTTTGGCCCAAGCGAGGGCTTCTTCAACCTCGCCGATCTTGGCGTCGGTTGCTCGCGCTATAGGACCAGGCGCGACTGTGGCTCTTTTGAACAATTCCTCCACCTGGGCGCTGAACGTGTTGAAGTCGCCGTCCTGTGACGCTTTTGAGAAGTACCTTCGGTCTCGATCCGAGAGGATTTCCAGTTTCTGCGTCGCGTCTTGAACCTGTCCAAGCAATGCGTGGCACTTTGCCTGCGTGTAGACTATCTCCGTAAAGCGCGGCCACAATACCGCAGCTTTGGTTAGATAGCCCAAAGCACGCTCCAGGCATTGGCGCATGGAATCTAAATGCCCCTCGGCCTGTTCGCTCTCGCCAATCAAGTATGCGGCAACCGCAGCATGGAAGTACGCCTGGCCGCAATACTCATTCCATTGGGGAAACGTGGATTTCTCCGCGTCCGCGTAGCGCGCGCCGAGCAGCAAATGCTTTTCTGCCTTCGGCAAGTCGATAACGTCGTCGTCCTCGTCCCGACCATAAAGATAGAGCTTCCCAATCTGAAGTTGGAGCGGAAAGTCGACCTCGTTTTTTTCCTCTGCCTTAAGGTAGGCTTCAAGCGCCTTGTCCAGCAGACCCTTGCGAAAATGCTCCTGGCCCAATTGAAAGAGTTCCCTTGCCTGGGTCATGAGAGGCGATTGCAGGGTTTTGTGGATTGCGTCTAACCTCGCGGCGATCTGCGAGAGATGGTCGATCTGCGTGTCAAGGCGATCCACCATCAAAGAGAATCCCCACTCAAATTCAGCGCGCAGTTCCTCGAAACCGCCTTGCAATGCGTCCTCGATGCGGCGCATTTGCTCTGTCTGTTGTCGAAGAACGTCTAGCTGCTCCTGGTGGGCTGTCCCGAACGCCTTGGCGTGAGCTTGCACGACGTCCCGGTGAGCGTCATCTCCGGCCTTAATGGTGTCCTGAATATCCAGGAGATAGTTGTCCCATTTATGTTTGCCATAGTAATAGGGGCCAAACATCCTCATGGCGTTCTCCTCTGTTCGAGCGGGCGGTCTAGATTTTTGGGAACTCCTTATGATATTCGATTCGGCGGGCAACAGAGTTGGAACTTCCATCTCTGTCTATCATTCACAGGGGAGAAGCTTTCTCGGACGCGCGACAGGCGAGAAGAACACTGCGGACGCTCGTGCGAAGCCTGAGAGCCCGGTCCGGCGTTCACGCCGGATGCGCCCGTCTGCCTCTATCCCTTTGAACAAATTGACTTGCGGAGATTAGAGTCTGTATTCTCCGCATCGCTGCGGAGAATGCTATAGACAGATGCGGAGGTTAGGAACTATAATATCCGCAGGAATTGCGGAGAATGTATATCCATGAGCTGAAGGACTGGCCCCGTTTTCATTGGAGCGCCGAACGAATAGCCGAACCGCTCGCCTCTGTCCGTCACCGGCAAGGCCGCCTGACGGGGCATATGGAGGCGCTCGGTTTCAACCTTCGGCAGGAAGCCGTGCTGCGAACACTCACGGCGGACGTTCTCAAGAGCAGCGAGATCGAAGGGGAGAAGCTCGATGCGGAACAGGTCCGTTCGTCCATCGCCCGGCGACTGGGCATAGACATTGGCGCCCTCACGCCCGCCGACCGAGGCGTTGAAGGGGTCGTGGAAATGATGCTGGATGCCACGCGACACTTTAGCCAGCCGTTGACCTCCGAACGTTTGTTCGACTGGCACGCCTCGCTGTTCCCGACGGGTCGCAGCGGAATGACAAAAATCAAAACCGGAGCCTGGCGCGACGACGACACAGGGCCGATGCAGGTCGTCTCCGGCGCGATAGGAAAAGAACGCGTTCACTTCGAAGCGCCGAAGGCAGACCGTCTTGCCGGCGAGATGGGCTCATTCCTCGATTGGTTCGAAGGAAAAGACCAGATTGACCCGGTGCTGAAAGCAGGGCTCGCGCATCTCTGGTTCGTCACCATTCACCCTTTCGATGACGGCAACGGGCGCATTGCCCGCGCCATCACGGACATGGCCCTCGCGCGCTCGGAGCACAGCCCGCAACGGTTTTACAGCATGTCGGCGCAGATCCGGCAGGAGCGCAACGACTATTACGACATTCTGGAACGCACGCAGAAAGGCACGATGGACATCACGCCGTGGATGGAGTGGTTTCTACGATGTCTCGGCCGCGCCATCGACGGCGCACAGGTAACACTAGGCACCGTGCTTGAGAAAGCGCGTTTCTGGGACCGTATCCAAGATGTGCATCTCAACTCGCGGCAACGGCTGGCCGTCAACCGGCTGCTCGACGGGTTCGAAGGCAAGCTCACCACATCAAAATACGCCACTCTCGCCAAATGCTCGCAGGACACCGCTTATCGGGACATCCTCGCTCTGGTCGAGCACCGCGTCCTGGTTCAGAACCCCGAGGGGGGTCGCAGCACGAGCTATTCACTCGCTCCATCGCAACCGGTTTGAGAAATCGGTTTTTTTGCAAACCCAAGGTCCACAAATCGACTGAATCGTAAACCGGACCGGGTCCTAAGCCGTCTTCCTCGCCTGCCCCCGGTTTGGCGACTTCACGATGATGGGCGCACGCGCTGCATTTTGAAACCTGTCCCACGCGTCGGCGGCGAGATCGTCATGGCACGGCATTGCGTGAGCGTAGACGGTCGCCGTCACATCCGGGTTGGTGTGCCCGAGGGACTTGCCGACGTCGGTCAGTGGCAGACCGGCGGCGAGAAGGTGCGGCCCGTGCGTGTGGCGCAGCGTGCGAAGGCTGGCGCACTAGTGAAACGTGTGCGCGGGGATGGGCCGGGTCAGGGAGAGACGAGTCTCACGGGGCCGAGGAGGCCGGAGGGGAGGGGGGCGATGTTTGCGAGGCCTTGGGGGGAGAAGCGGTCGCCGTAGCGGCGCTTCAGGAGGCGGTAGTCGGGGAGGGCGCGGCCGGCGAGGGCGTTGATGGCGAGATTGCCGACTTCGATTTGGATGGTGTTGGAGCCGGGGCGGAGGAGGGGGGCGATGGCGAGCGAGTAGGGCGAGTGCCAGACGGCGCCGGCGGGGGATCCATTGATGGAGACGCGGGCGGCTTCGCGGACCGGACTTTCGAGCAGGGCGCGCATGCCGGGGGCGTTGCCGCCGGGGTCGGGAACGGGGATGCCGGGGCCGAAGTCGAGGCGGACGGGTGCGCCGGGGCGGAGGAAGGACGCGGGGACGGTGACGGACTTCTCGTAGATGGCGCGGCCGGAGAAATAGCGTAGGGCTTCATCGTCGGTCCAGGAATGGAGGGTGGACAGGGTGAGAGAGCGATGGAGATCGGGGAAGGTGGCGCGCCAGCCGGTGGAGAGGTCGAGCTCAAGCGAAGCGAGGCCGGGCGGAGAGGTGGGGGGCTGCGCGGAAGGAAGGGCGGAGGAGAAGACAAGGACGCGGGACTCGTAGGGGGCGAGGGTGATGGGAGCGGCGGGGTCCGCGGGAGTGGAGACGCCGGTGAAAGGGTCCCACCATTGCGCGGCCGGGCCGGCGGAGCGGAAGGAGGCGCGGATGTTCGCGGGTTGGTTGGAGGTGTTGGCGAGGAAATAGATGTCGGCGGAGGGGAGCTTGCGGTGGACGAAGCCGAGGGCGGGCGCGGCGGGCTGGACGATGAGGTCGGGAGGAACGAAGGAATGAAGAGCCTCGGCGAGGGCGGCGCCTTCTTCCGGGACGAGGCGGACGTTGGGGCTGGCGAGGAGGCGGCCGGAGATGGCGCGGATTTCGGCCGTTTGGGATTCGGCGTCCGGGAGACCGGGGGCGAGCGAGGGAGCCCGGCGGGTGAAGACGAGGTGAACACCGGAGCGCACGAGGGACTCGATGCGGCGGTAGACGGGGACGGGGATGCGCTCGATGTTGGGCAGTACGAGGACCGGATAGCGGGCGGCGGTGTTGAGCAGCGCATCGTTGTCGATGAAATCGAGGCCGTAGCCGGCGTCGAGGATGGAGGGGATGACATGAGGGTCGAGCAAGGAGGCGAAGGAGCGGTTGAGAGAGACGGGGCCGGGACTGAAGCGGGCCCAGGCGTCGTCGGTCGGCAGGAAGAGGGCGACGTCGATGACCGGGGCGCCCTGGCGGAGGAGGAAGCTGAGGCGCTGGAGGTAGGCGGCGACGTCGGGCATGACGAACCACCAGGGGTTGTGGGAAGAGAAAGCGGCGGCGGCGTAAAAGGCCCAACCGGGCTCCGGGGCCGAGGGCGGAGAGTAGGGCCAGCCGTGGCCGACGAGCTGGTTGATGCCCTGGAGGAAGTGGCGGTCGGCCTCGGCCTTCATGTCGAGAGGAGTGGCGCGGTAGGCCGGGGAGTGGAGCCAGGTCCAGGTTTCCGAACTGACGACGGGGCGGCCGTAGAGGTGGGCGGCGGAGGCGGCCCAGCGGGATTCGCAGAACTCGCGCCAGCGGAAGCCTTCGCCTTCGGGCAGATCGACGAGGGCGTTGCTTGAAAGGGCGACGGGAGGATCGCCGTAGGTCTGGGAGCGGAACAGGACGCCGTGGGCGCGGGCCCAATGCTCCACAGGGACGAGGTAGTTTTCGTTGGCCAGCTCGGTGAGCGTCTGACCCCAGTCGTGGCGAACGGCGGCGGAACGGGGATCGCGGCCGAGGGCGAGGGCGGGCAGAAGGGGCGTGAGATCGTAGCCGCGGCGGCGGCGGAACTGGTCGAGCAGGTCGGGCGTCCAGTCGGAGGCCATCACCTCGAGGCTGTCGCTAAAGACAGCGTAAGGGGGATGCGGGCCGAACGATCGGGCGAGGGTGCCGGCGACGGCGGCGAGGTAGTGGCGGACGGCGGCGGCATCGTAGTGATCGACGACGAAGCCTTCGGCACCGGCGGCGGCGCGCTTGACCATCATGCCGGTGCGGCTGGAGATGAAGAAAAGGGCGAGGCGGGAGCGCGCGGGGTCGGGCGCGACAGCGAGACGGCCGGAGACGACGGCGGAGGCGGGCAGAGAGGGGCCGTCATCGAGGAAGACGGCGAGGAGTTTCTCGCCGGTGGAGAGCGCGGGAGCGGGAATCGAAGAGACGCCGGAGGGGACGGGCACCTGTTCGAGGCGCAGGCGGCCGGCGGCTTCGGTGACCGGGACCGAGGGGCCGCCGTAGGGCCAGCCGCTGGCGAGCGTGAGATCGAGGCGGAGGCCGAGGGCGGAAGCGTCCTGAGAGGCAAAGCGGAGGACGTCGAGGAAGGCGGGAGAGAGATAGGGGAGATTGGAGAAGCCGCGCGCCGGGTCGTCGAGGTCGAGGGGATAGACGGGCTGGACCTCGACGCCGCCGATGCCGCCGGATTTCATGGCGGACAGCTCGCGATGGAGCTCGTCACGGGTGACGGCGGGACCGAACCACCACCAGCGCATCATGATGCGGGAGGAGCCGGGAGGGTGGGCGAAGGCGCGGTGGAGCTCAGTGAAGGACAGCGGAACGGCGGCGGGCGGGGCGGGCGGAGGGGCCGCGAGAAGGGAGGCGAGGAGGGCGAGGGGGACGGCGGCGAGGCGGACGGTCATGGAGACGGGAGAGCGGCGCCGTCGAGATGGAAGATTTCTTCGAGGCGAAGGAAAGCGTGGTCGGGAGGACTGGAGAGCGGAACGAAGAAGGGGGACATTTCGCGCTGCCAGCGGGCATTGACGTCCTCGCTGTCCATGGCGGCGCGGGCGCGGGCGAGGTCGGGCGTTTCGAAGTAACCGATCAGGAGGCCGTCGGGATGAAGGAAGAGAGAGTAGTTGCACCAGCCGGCGCGACGGAGGGCGTCGAGCATTTCGGGCCAGACGGCCTGGTGGCGGCGCTTGTACTCATCGAGACGCTCGGGACGGAGACGGAGAAGGAAGCAGACGCGTTCCATGAGCGGGTCAGCGGGCCGGGTCAGGCATAGGAGGAGACGCCGGCGTTGCTGTGGGCGGAGCGTTCGGCGGTGATGCGCTCGAGGTAGCCACTGTGGCGGAAGGCGTCGAGGGGATTTTCGGGGAGGCCGCGGACGCGGCGCCATTCGGCGATGACGGGGCGGACGTCGGTGGAGAAGGCGTCCTGGAGGCAGGACTCGGCTGGAACGAGGTCGCAGGAGAGCTGGAAGGCGGAGAGGGCGGCGTGATCGACAAGGGCGGCTTTGCAGATGAGCTCCTGAGCGGTGACGACGCTCTGGATCATGGCTTCGATTTTGCCCTTGAGGTTGTGGCTCTGGTCGATCATGAAGGCGATTCCGGCCTGCTCGCCACGCTCCCACTCGAAGAGGAGAATTTCGTGGAAGACGCGGAAGAGCTGATAGGGATCGATGGAACCGAGAGTGAGATCGTCGTCGGCATAGCGGCGGTCATTGAAATGGAAACCGCCGAGCATGCCGTGATCGAGGAGCCAGGCGACGATTTGCTCGATATTCTGGGCTGCGTAGTGGTGGCCGGTGTCGACGAGGACGCGGGCTTGCGGGCCGGCCTCGCGGGCAAGGAGGAAGGCCATGCCCCAGTCGGCGATATCGGTGTGATAGAAGGCGGGCTCGAAGGGTTTGTACTCGACGAGGAGGCGCTGGGAGGGGCTGAGGAGGCGATGGGCTGCGGCGAGGCCTTCCTGAAACCAGCGGCGGCGATGGCGGATGTTCGCGGTGCCGGGGTAGTTGGAGCCGTCGGCGAACCAGAGGGAAATGTCGCGGCTGCCGAGGCGGGAGGCGATATCGATGCTTTCGGCGACGTGTTGGGCGGCGGCGGCGCGGACGGAGGGGTCGGGATTGCCGAAGGAGCCGTACTTGTAAATCTGGTCCTGAAAAAGATTGGGATTAATGGAGCCGGGGGCAATGCCGTGGGCGGCGGCGAGGCCGGCGACTTCGGGGGCGCTCTCGATGCCGCGGGGAAAATCCCACTGGACGTGGAGGGCGACGGTGGGGCAGCAGCCGGTGAGTGAGTGGACGAAGCCGGCGTCGGCGAGCTTTTCGGCGATGGTGGAAGCGGCGGCAGGCTGGACAAATTTGCCAAAGCGGGTTCCGGTGTTGGCGAAGCCCCAGGAGGGGATTTCGATGCGGAAGCGGTCGAGCGTGGCGAGGATGGAATCGAATTGAGAGGCGCGCATGCTGTCTCCGGCGAACAGGAATCCGATCACCAGCATAGCGGCGGGCAGCTCATAGCTCAAGCCGGGCGCGCGGGGGGCACGGCGTTTCAGGCTGCGAAATGAGGCGTTGGCGGCGGGGCGGGACGCAGATGGCTGAGTGGCGACCGTTTGGCGGGGGCTGCGGCGAGCGGGAGCCCGGCTCCGGGAGGGCGGCGGCGGGGGCCTTGTTTCGAGAAGCGGAACGGATTCGGGGCGGCGGTGTGGTATTGTGCATCGTAAGAAAATTGTCCGGCACCACGTGGAGCTGATATGGGGAATTCGGGAGCAACGCGGGATCCATACCTGGTGAAGAGCCTGGTGCATGCGTCGCAATTGCTGGCGGCATTTCAAACGGCGGGGGAGACGCTGCGGCTGCGGGACGTGGCGGCGCGGTCGGGATTGACGAAGGGGATGTCGTTCCGGCTGCTGTACACGCTGGAGAAGTGCGGGATGGTGGAGAAGGTGGGGGAGAACCAGTACCGCTCGTGCGTGAGGCCGGTGAGGCAGAAGCGGCACCGGCTGGGGTATGCGGCGCAGGGGGCGGACGACGATTTTTCGCGCGGGGTATCGGAGAGCCTGCTGGCGGCGGCACGGGCCGAGGGGATTGAAGTGATCACGGTGGACAACCGCTACAACGCGCGGATTGCGCAGCGGAACGCCGATCTGCTGATCCGGGAGAAGGTGGACCTGGTGATCGAGTTCCAGACGGATGAGACCGTGGCGCCGATCATCGCGGCCAAATACCGGGAGGCGAACATACCGCTGATCGCGATCGACATTCCGCATCCCGGGGCGACATATTACGGGGCGAATAATTACGGAGCGGGGCTGCTGGGCGGGCGGCATCTGGGGCGATGGGCGAAGCAGCACTGGCAGGGAAAGGTGGACGAGGTGGTGTTCCTGGAGCTGCCGCGGGCGGGGAGTTTGCCGAGGATGCGGCTGACGGGGATGCTGGTGGGGATGAAGGAAGCGCTGCCGGACATTGACGAGCGGCCGGTGACGCGGCTGGACGGGAACGGGCAATTGGGAGCGAGCCTGGAGGCGGTGAGGAAATTTCTGCGGGGCGGGCGGATGGGGCAGTACCTGGTGTGCGCGATCAACGACGCGAGCGCGCTGGGGGCCCTGCGGGCGTTTCAGGAAACGGGGCGAACGGCGAACTGCGCGATTGTCGGGCACAACGCGTCGCCGGAAGCGCGGATGGAGCTGAGGGAGCCGGGCACGAGGCTGATCGGATCGGTAGGTTATTTTCCGGAGCGCTACGGGCGCGACCTGGTGCGCGTGGCCATGGATTTGTTGAACCGAAGGCCGGTGCCGCCGGCGGTGTTCGTGAAGCACCAGTTAATCACGCCGGAGAACGTGGACCATCACTATCCGAACGATGCCTTGATGGCGGGTGGGCGGGCGCTCGCGGAAGCTATGATGGGAGGCCGGACATGAAAAACATCGGGATCATCGTGAACGGAGTGACGGGGAGGATGGGCACGCACCAGCACCTGGTGCGGTCGCTGCTGGCGATCCGGCGCGAGGGCGGGGTGGAGCTGAGCGGCGGCGAGAGGGTGATGCCGGAGTTGATTCTTGTGGGGCGGAGCGAGGAGAAGCTGAAGCGGCTGGCGGCCGAACACGGGGTGGCGCGATGGAGCACGAGCCTGGAGGAGTGTCTGGCGTCGGAGGAGTATCCGGTATATTTCGACGCGCAGGCGACGGCGCGGCGATTCCCGGACGTGAAGTCGGCGCTCGAGAGCGGCAAGCACGTTTACTGCGAGAAGCCGCTGGCGACGAGCATCGAAGCGTGTCTGGAGCTGGCGCGGCTGGCGCGGGAACGGGGACGAAAGAACGGCATTGTGCAGGACAAACTGTTTCTGCCGGGCATGCGGAAGCTGAAGCGGCTGGTGGAGGGAGGATTCTTCGGGCGGATCCTTTCGGTGCGGGGCGAGTTCGGATACTGGGTATTCGAGGGGGACTGGCAGCCGGCACAGCGGCCGTCGTGGAACTACCGCAAAGAGGCCGGCGGAGGGATGATTCTGGACATGTACGCGCACTGGCAGTATGTACTGGAGGGGCTGTTCGGACGTGTGAAGTCGCTGCTGTGCCACGGGGCGATCCACATTCCAGAGCGTGTGGACGAGCGGGGCGTGAAGTACCCCTGCACGGCCGATGACAGCTCATACGGAATGTTTGAACTGGCCAGCGGCGTGTTGGTGCAACTGAACGCATCGTGGGCTTTCCGGGTGTACCGGGACGATCTGCTGACGATCCAGGTGGACGGGACGGAGGGGAGCGCGGTGGCGGGCCTGCGCGATTGCAAAGTGCAGCATCGGAGCTTCACTCCCAAGCCGGTGTGGAACCCGGACGTGCCCTCAGCGCTGAAGTACCGGGACGGGTGGGAAGACGTGCCGGACAACATGGTGTTTGACAACGCGTTCAAGACGCAGTGGGAGATGTTTCTGCGGCACGTGGCCGAGGATGCGGCGTTTCCGCATGGATTCGTGGAGGCGGCCAAGGGAGTGCAACTGGCTGAACTGGCCTACGAGTCGTGGCAGAAGCGGCAATGGGTGGACGTGCCGCGGCTGGCGGAGGTATAAGGACGTGGCGATTTCGGTGACGCTGCCGGTGGGTGGAGGCCGGGTGAAAGAGTACCGGATGAGGGAGAACCGGGGATGGGAGACGGCTCCGGCGCCGTTCACCAGCCGGGTTGCGTTCGCAGCGGCGCACGTGGTGGTGGATCCATTGGCGGCGGGAGATCCGTTGTGCGGAGCGGCGATCGACTGGGATGCGACGCTGGCCTACCGGCGGTACCTGTGGAAGCAGGGATTTGCGATAGCCGAGGCGATGGACACGGCGCAGCGCGGCGGGGGGCTGAGCTATGAGCAGGCGCGGGAGCTGATGCGGCGGTCGGTGGCCGAGAGCGGAGGCGGGCGAATCGCCTACGGCGTGGGAACGGACCAGCTTGCAGCGCCGGCGGGAGCGAACCTGGAGCAGGTACTGGCGGCGTACCGGGAACAGTGCGAATTCGCCGATTCGCTGGGGGCGCAGGCGATCGTGATGGCGAGCCGGGCGCTGGCGGCGTGCGCGCGGGGGCCGGAGGATTACGCGCGGATTTACGGGACGGTGCTGGGAGAACTGCGGCGGCCGGCGATCCTGCACTGGCTGGGAGAAATGTTCGATCCGCTGCTGGGCGGCTACTGGGGGAGCCGGGATCCGGCGCTGGCGATGGATGTGTGTCTGGGGATCATCACCGAGAACAGAGCCAAGGTGGACGGGATCAAGATCTCGCTGCTCGACAAGGGGCGGGAGATTGAGATGCGGCGGAGACTGCCGGCCGGGGTGAGGATGTACACCGGCGACGACTTTCATTACGATGAGCTGATTCTGGGCGACGAGCGTGGGCACAGCGACGCGCTGCTGGGGATCTTCGACGCGATCGCGCCGGTGGCGGCGGCGGCGCTGCGGGCGCTCGATGGGGGCGACAGCGAGCGATACAGGGAATTGTTGAAACCGACGATCCCACTGTCGCGGCACATTTTCCAGGCGCCGACTTACGCTTACAAGACGGGCGTGGTGTTTCTGGCATACCTGAACGGGCACCAGAGACATTTCCGGATGCTGGGGGCGCAGGAGGGATGGCGGTCGCTGCCGCATCTGGCCGACCTGTTCGTGCTGGCGGATGGCGCGGGGCTGATCCGGGATGCGGAGATGGCGGCGCAGCGGATGAAGTACGTGCTGGCGCTGGGAGGCATCGATTGATGGAGGCCGGCTTAGCGAAGCTGAGCTTTAACCAGATCACGTCGGGGCACGCGACGCTCCAGCAGGCGGTGGAGGCGTGCAATGCCGCGGGCATCGGATGGATTGCACCGTGGCGGCACAAGCTGGCGGCGGGCGACGTACGGAGGGACGCGCGGCTGATCCGCGAGGCGGGGCTGCGGGTATCGAGCCTCTGCCGGGGCGGGTTGTTTCCGGCGGCGACGGCGGAGGAACGGCGGGAGCGGATTGCCGATAACCTGGTGGCGCTGGAGCAGGCGGCGGGGCTGGGCGCGGGAGTATTGGTGTTGGTATGCGGGGCGGCGCCGGACCGGGATCTGGACGGGGCGCGGCGAATGGTGGAGGATGCAATTGCAGAGCTGGCGCCGGAGGCGAAGCGGCTGGGGGTAAAGCTGGGAATCGAACCGCTGCATCCGATGTTTGCGGCAGACCGATCCGTGATTGTGACCCTGGGTGAGGCGAACGGCATTGCCCGGCAATTCGGCGACGAGGTCGGGGTAGTGATCGACGCGTACCATGTTTGGTGGGATCCGGAGCTTTACGCGGAGATCGAGCGGGCCCGGGGCCGTATCGTGGGGTTCCATGTGTCGGACTGGATCGTACCGCTGCCGGACATACTGATGGGCCGGGGCATGATGGGGGACGGGTGCATCGAGCTGCGGAGAATCCGCCAAGCAGTGGAAGCGGCGGGCTACGACGGAGCGATCGAGGTGGAGATTTTCAACGAATCGATCTGGAACGCGCCGCCGGTGGAAACTGCGGCCCGGGTACGGCAGCGCTACGAGGAATTTGTGTGAGAGCACACTGGTGGCCGGGGCGCGATAGCTACGACCATTCGCCTTCCCAGAGGACGGGCTGACGGAGGAAGAAATTGCGAGTGACCTCGTTGACGCTCGAATCGGCGGGCAGCTTCTTCCAGACATCGAGATAGCTTCGGTCGCCGTAAGCTTCGGCGGCGAACAGAAGGCTGGACTGGCGCATGGGCCAGTCGTCGAAATACATTACATCGGGCTGCAGAGGCCAGCGGCGCTTGTCGGAGATGAAGGGGAGCATGTATTCGACGCCGCGGCGGAGCGAGCGGCCGTCGTACAACTGAAACTCCCACAGCGAATCGCCCGGAATAGAAAGAATGCGGCAGACGGCGGCCAGGGCTTCGAGGTTGAACAGCGAATAGCCATAGGGTTTGGTGCGGCGGAGCTCGAGCGGGAAGCTGCCGCCGGGGGCCATCTGGTTGGGCAGAAGGACGGTGCGGAAGCGGTCTGCGCAGTAGCCGGTAACGGTGTCATTACCTGTGAAGCGGGCGAAACAGGCGGCCTGCATCACCCAGCATGAGGCGTGGTTGTTCTTCGCCTCGCGTTCTTCGATGCCGTGGGGAGAGCTTGTCAGCCAGTTGAGGTAATCGGTAAACCAGATGCGGATGCCACGCATTTCTTCCGGCGAGAGAGCGCCGGAGGGCTCGATGACGCGGAGCGCCTGAACAACCTCGACCAGGTGAATAGTGTCGATGATGCCGGTGCCGCGGCCGGTGACGCGGCCGTGAATGGCCTGGGCAAATTCGAGGCTGGGATTCATGCGCGTTTCGGGAGCGAGAAACCAGGCACGGGCATGGGCGGCGGCATGGCGGGCGTAGCGGAGATCGGAAGTGAGTTTCCAGGCGGCGGCGAGGGCCGGCATACGGACGCTGAAACGCATGAGGAATTCGCGATGGCTATTGAAATTAGCCGGATTGGACAAACCGTCGCGGCGGACATAGGGCGCCTGGGGGCCGGCGGGATCGGGCCACCAGTAATCGCCCTCGGAGAAGAAATCGTGGCGCCCGCCGGCGCTGCGCGACGAGGTGGCGGCGGTGATGGTGACCGGTGGGTCGGCGAGAAAGCGGGCGGCGGCATCGAGAACGCGGCGCCGATCGAAGGCGGCAACATCGAAGGCGAGGGCGGGAGCGCGGCAGGCCAGGAGGCGCGCGGAGCGGGGCGGCATCTCGCCGACGTTGAATTCGCCTTGGTGGCGGCCGAGGGACTGGCCGGTCCAGAAGTCGGAGATTTCGGCGGGACGTTCGAGGCGGATGGTGGCCGGCGAGGGGGCATCATCCCAGTTGAACAGGCAAGCCATGCGGGTTCCCGGGAGATCCACGAAACCAGAACGGAGCGAGAGATCGTCGAAGGCGGCGGCATGGGCAGCGGGCGGGAGGAGCTTGGCAAGCATGGCGAAGCGCCCGGCGCTGAGCTGGGAGAGGTCGTCACCGGAGAGGATGAGGCCGCCGGAGGCGTAGACCGCGGTAGCGTGGAAGCGAATTTCGTCCCCGGTGAGGGCGCCCGTGAGAACGACGGCGTCGGGATCGTTCCACCAGAGGCGGCCATTCTGCCAGTTGCGGGCGAGGGCTTGGCGGGCGACCGAGCGGATGGCCTGCCATTCTCGCGAGATGTCGTTGGAGGAGCGAGAGCCGTCAATGAGGCCGAAGGACGCCCAGATGGGGTGGTTGCAGCCGAGCAGGAAGGCGTCGCCGGCGCCGCGGCGGACGGCCTCCATGCCGAGGCGGTAGGCCTGGATACGGGTGGCGTTGGGGTCGTGGAAGCGGCCGCCGTGAATGGCTCCCCAGAAATTGGCGTCGAGCTTGAAGTAGGTGCAGCCCCAGTCGCGGCGCATCGTGCGGAAGACGGACTCGATGTGGAGGCGGGCTTCGGGGTGGGTGCCGTCGAGGCTGTACCAGGGGCCGCGGCGCCAGCCGCCGAAGCTGACACGATCGGAGGAGAGCGGGCGGCCGGCGTCGTCGCGGACAAACCAGTCGGGATGATTCTGGAACAGATGGGAGCCGGCCTCGGCGATGAAGGGTGCGACCCAGATGGCGGGCTCGAAGCCGCGGCGGCGAATGTCCTGAAGGAGGCTGAGGATGCCGCCGCCGAAAGCGTCGCCGGTTTCGAGCCAGTCTCCCATGGCGCGCTGGTAGCCGTCATCGAGTTGGACGTAACGCAGGGAGGGCATGTGGGCGGCGATGGCGTCGAGATTTTCGCGCACCTCGCGGGCGGTGACGCGGGGACCGAAGCAATACCAGGAGCACCAGCCGGCGGGCGGGGACGGAAAAAGCTTCGTGGGATGATTTTCGACGATGCGCGCGGCGAGACGGTCGAGGAGGGCGGAAAGGGATGGGCCGTCGAAAAAGGAAAATTCTTCGAGAGGCCAGGTTTCGCCGGGATTGATCGACAGGTTCTCGGTGTCGATGACGACCTCGACGGAGCCGGGACGGAGGTAGAAGCGGCCGGCGAAACGGCGGCAGGAGGTGAAGGCCAGGGCAGCGACGGGATGGGAAGGAGGGGAAAGAGCGAGCAGGCCGGTGAGCGCGAGGGCGTCGTCCGGTTGGGGAATGCGGTAGTGGCGGCGCTCGGACATGCCGAGATCAATCGGGCGGCCGAGCGTGCCCGACGTTTGGGACAGCATCTGGAAGCTCTCGCCGTAGAGGCCGGTCTCCGGAGGCAGGGCATGTTCGATGGAGAAGAGAACCACCTCGCGGACGCGGACCGGAGTGGTGCCGGTGTTGGTGAGAGTGGGGCGGCAGAGATTGCCGTTCCAGGGGCGGGTGAGCTTGAGCGCGGAGGCGTTGGAGGCGGAAAGGCGCGGCGGGGCGGAACGGACGGAGTCGAGCGTAATTATTGGAGGTGGCGCAGCGCCGAGGCGGCGCGAGAGCGTGAGACCGAGTCCAACCTGGGCGCAGAAAGCGCGTCGGGAGCCGTGCGGCATCTGGTTCCCAATCAGGGTAGCAGGAGACGCTCGGCTTCGGCGAGAAGAGACTCGTTGGGGAGGCTGCCCTGGGCCAGGCGGGCGCTGCCGCCGCCGCGGCCGCCCAAGCCGGACAGGACAGACTGCAGGCGGGGACCGGCGGAAGGAACGTCGGCGGAGACAGCCAGAAGAACGGCGGGCGGGCGGGAGCCGAGGGCGAGAAACCACGCCCCGGGGCGGCTGGTGAAGCTCTGTGCTTCCGCGCGGACTTCGTCGTTGAGCGAACCGAGGCGGACGACACGGCAGCGAAGGCCGGAGGGATCGGGCGGAGTTTCGTCGTAGGCGCGGAGGCCTTGGAGAGTGGCCAGCTCAGCGCCGAGGCGGCGGCGCGTTTTCTCGGCGTCTTCGAGGCGGGCGCGCTGGGCTTCGGCCAAGGCGAGGACCTGCTCGCGGGGAGCGGAGAAGAAGCGGGCGACAGAGGATAGCTCGTCGAAATCGCGGCGGGCGGCGTCGACGGCGCGGAAGCCACAGAGGAATTCGACGCGAACGTTGTTGCGGATCTTTTCGATCTTGCGGAGAAGAATGGGTCCGATTTCGCCGGTTGCCTTGACGTGGGTGCCGCCGCAGGCGCTGCGATCGAGTGAGTCGATTTCGACGATGCGGATGGCGCCGGCGCGGGCCGAAGGCTTGCGGAGGTTGAGCGGCTCGGAGGAGTCGGCGTAGGTGACGGCGACGGGCCGGTTCTCGAAGACAATGGCGTTGGCGGCGCGCTCGAGGCGGACCAGCGATGCCGCGTCGGGCAGGGGAGCGGCGAGATCGATGGTGCTGGATTCGGCGCCCAGATGGAAGCTAACGGTTTCGGCGCCGAGATCACGAAGAAAAACGGCGGAAAGCAGATGCTGGCCGGTGTGCTGCTGCATGTGATCGAAGCGGCGGGTCCAGTCCAGCAGGCCGGCGACGGGGCCGGATTCGGCGCCTTCGGGCAGCGGGGTTTCGAGTTGATGGGCGATGCCGCCGTCCTCATCGGAGACGTCGAGGACGGGTTGTGAGGCGAGGGTTCCGAGGTCGTGCGGCTGGCCGCCGGACGTGGGGTAGAAGGCCGTGCGGTCGAGGTAAACCAGGCGGCGGTCGGGACTCGTGCCGAGGACACGAGCCTCGAACCGGCGCAGGTAGCTGTCGTCGTAGTAAAGACGCTGGGTCACTGGACGGCGATGTTGACGATGTTGCTGAGGACGCCGCCGTTCACCAGATACAGGGGCACGCTGTCGCCTTTGGGCGAGTTGGCGGGGACCTGGACGTTCACCTGGTAGAGTCCGACGAAGTTGGGCGCGAGCCCGGCGAAGCTGGGCGTTGCCGTGACGGAGGTGGCGAAAGGATTGTTGGCGGAGAAGACGACGCTGGTGGCAAGAGAAACATGGGAGAGGACTGTCCCGGAGGCGGCAGCGCCGGTGACCGCGGCGGGCGATGTGGGGCCGAGGCCGATAGCGTAGATGGTGAGATAATCGGTGCCCGCCTTGGCCGGATGGGCGACCGGAAGGCCGAGAGCGGTGGCCGCGGCCTGAGAAACCGCGAAGCCCGATTGGGTGGCGTTCTGGATGATGCCGTAGTTGCCGTAGGCGAAGGGGAGAATGCGCGGCTGATTTTTTGCAACCTCGACCGCGATGCTATTGCCGGTCTGGCCTGCGCGGACGACCTGGATCACGGCCTGACCGGCCTGGGTCTCGTAGGGCATCTGGAAATCGATCTGGTTGTAGCTGGCAAAGTAGAGCGGGGCGGGCTGGCCGTTGACCAGCACCTGGGTGGCGGAAGAGCCGCCGAGGCTGGTCGGCAGCGGAGTGGCCGAGGCGTAGAGCGGGCTGTCGCTGTAAAGGAACTGTTCGCCGAAGATAGCGATGATATCGCCGGGGGCGACCTTTTCGCCGGGCACGAACGTGGCATTGTTGACGACACCCTGGAAGTTGGCCAGCGGCGCGCTTTGGGCGACGACAGTGAGGTTGACGGAGATGGTGACGGAATTGACGGCATTCGATTTCACCGTCACCGTGCCGGTGTAGGGGCCGGGCGAAAGATTGGTGGGGTCAGCGACGACGGAAACGACATTTCCGTTGTTGGTGGCGGTGAGCCAGGTTCCGTTGCTGGCGGCTGTGGCGGTGGCACTGCTGACGGTGAGCGTGCCCATGCCGGAGTTCGCGATGCTCACCGGCACGGTCTGCTTGATGCTGTTGGCGGCAAGTTTCAGATCGATCTCGGAAGCGCTGGGCTGGGCGATGGGCGAAGATGTGACCTGGAGAGTGACGTTGACCGTCTTATTGTCATCGGCGAGCTTAGAGCCGGCCAGGGTAAATGTGCCGTTATATGTGTTCGCCGCCATGTTGGAGGCGGCGGTGGCGGTGACTTTGTAGGGAACAGCGAAGTTGTACGTTCCCGTACCTTGCAGCCCGACCGAAAGCCAGGAGGCGGAGGAGGTGGCGGTGACGGCGCTCGACGTGGTGAACGAGGAGGTCGCCGTGCCGCCGGGGGCGAGAT
Organism: Bryobacterales bacterium; assembly: GCA_027452065.1. GTDB lineage: Bacteria > Acidobacteriota > Terriglobia > Bryobacterales > Bryobacteraceae > JAJYKC01. Next base: position 48,838 of record DAIDHC010000010.1, on the reverse strand, counting down.
AGAACTGGAGCGAACTCGGCACGTCTGAGCCGACCTGCACGGTGACGCTGATGGACTGTGGCGCGTCGACGGCGTTGGGGTCGTTGACGGTGATGAGGCCGGTGTATGTTCCGGCGGCGAGCGAAGAAGTCTGGCCGGTGATGCTGATGGGGTAGCAGGTTTTGAAAACGGTGCAGGATTGAGCGGCGCCGACGGTGGCCGACAGCCAGGTGACCGAGGAGGAGACCTGAAGACTGAGGGAACCGGAGCCGATGTTGGCGGCGTTGACGACGACGGCCTGACCATTATTGAGATTGGAGCCCGCGGCGACGACGTACGGTCCGAGAGCCGATGAGGTGAGGCGCAATTGGGGCGCGGCGCTGAGCGCGGCGGTGCTTCCGAGAGCCAGGACCGTGCCCAGCAGCAAAGCTCTGAAGTTCATAAAAATCAATATCTCCTCAAAAATGTGCGAGCTGTTCCCCGGATACATTCGCGGCGGCGGCGCGGTTGCCGACGTCCGATGTGCGAATGTGGGGCGAGCCGGCCGCGCGGGCCTGGCGGCCGGGAGAGTGTTTCTCCTGGTGGCGCGAATGTGCAGTTGGAGTGCCACATCGGAAACCTCATTAATTCAGGAACCGGGGCGCGCAATTGCAGTTTCTTTTCGCCACAGGATTGAGACACACAGAACCATGACTGAACCGGCAGACCACGGGAATCGGCGAGCGACAGCCCCCTACCAGACTTCAGGATAACAACATCGAACGGCCCGCGCCGCCAGAAAACACTGGCCGCGTGGAGTGCCGGAGGCAGGAGCCGGCTTATTGAGGCGAGGTGACGGAGAAATCGGCCTTGAGGAATTGCCAGTCCGGGACCTCATAGACGCGGAGCTTGGTCGAAGTCTCGACGGTGACGTCCTTAAGCTCGTTGGGGCCGATCGAGGGGACTTTGGCGGCGAAGGAGAACAAAGGCGGGTCATCGGGCTTCGAGGCCGTGGTGCGGATATTTACATTGAGGCCGAGATCGCCGATGTCAGCATCGGAGTGGTTGACGACACCGAAGGTGATGGCGAGCTTGCCGGGGCCCTTCTCGGCGATGCGGAAGCCGACGAGCTCAATGAACTTGGCAACGGGGTTATTGGGATTGGAGGCGGTGACCAGAGCGGTGTTCGCTTTGGGCTTTGGCGCGTCGGAGGAGGACGAACAGCCGGTGAGGAGGATGGCGACGAGCAGGAATCCAAAAGTTTGCCGCATGAATCCAAGATTATACCGGGCGGTCGGGTGCCGATGCGGGCGGCGGCAAAAAGACGGGGCGCGGGCGGGCGCGCGATAATGGAGGAAATCATTATGTTGCGCGCTTTCAGGGAGCAGATCGAGACGGTATTTCACGCCGATCCGGCGGCCAAGTCGGTGCTGGAAGTGGTTTTTTGCTACCCGGGCTTTCATGCGGTGCTGTTTCACCGGGCGGCTCACTGGCTGTACAAGCGGCGTCTTTATTTCACGGCGCGCCTGCTGTCTCAGATTTCGCGGGCGCTGACGGGCATCGAGATCCATCCGGGCGCGCAGGTGGGGCGGAGGCTGTTCATCGATCATGGGATGGGGATCGTGATCGGCGAAACGGCAGAGATCGGGGACGACGTGCTGCTTTACCAGGGCGTGACGTTGGGAGGCACCGGACACGAACGGGGCAAGCGCCATCCGACGCTGGGCAACAATGTCGTAGTGGGGACGGGAGCGAAGATTCTGGGAAACATCACGATTGGGGACCACGTTCGCGTGGGCGCGGGTTCGGTGGTGATCCGCTCGGTGCCGGATCATTGCACTGTCGTGGGCGTGCCGGGACGGGTGGTGAGAAGCCGCGCTGCCGAGCCGGGAGACGACCTGGATCACGGGCGGCTGCCGGATCCGGAGGGGCAACTGATCGAGGATCTGATGCGGAGGGTGGAGAAGCTGGAAGACCGGCTGCGCGAGGTGGCGCCGGCGCCATCGGAGAGCGAGCAGGTCAGGAAGAGCTGAGCGCGCCGCGGGGGGCGAAGGCATAGCGAAGGCTGTTTTCGGCCAGATGGCGAAGCTCGGACTCGGCGAAGCCAAAACGCGAAGCGGCGAGGGCGTATTCGGATTCGAGCGAGCAATCGAACAAAGCCGGGTCGTCGGTATTGAGAACGATGGCGACGCCGCTGTCGAAGAGGCGGCGGAGGGGGTGAGCATCGAGCGAAGGCACGACGCCGGTGCGGAGATTGCTGGAGAGGCAGACTTCGAGGGGGACGTCGAGCTCGCGGAGGCGGCGCGAAAGGGCCGGGTCGGTGGCGGCAGCGATGCCGTGGCCGATGCGCTCGGCGCCGATGTCGAGGGCGGCGGCGACTGACTCCGGGCCATCGGTCTCCCCGGCGTGACAGGTGAGGCGCAGGCCGGCCTTGCGGGCGCGATCGAAAATGCCGGCGAAATCCCGCGCCGGGCCGCGGACTTCATCGCCGCCGATTCCAAATCCGATGACGCCGCGGCCGCGATGGGCGGCGGCGAACTCGACCACGGGCACCGCGGCTTCGGGGCCGAACTGGCGGACGGCGTCGAGGATCCAGTGGACGGGGAACGGCGCTCGCAGCGTCTCCCGGTACAGGGCGTTGTAGACGGCCTCCAGGTCCTGGCCCTTCCAGAGAACAACGCCGGCCGACAGCGTCACTTCGGCGTAGACGACACCCTGAGCCTGGAGCGACTCAAAGAGCCGGCGCGCAGCCAGGGCATAGTGTTCCGGGCTTCGCAAAAGGCGATTGACCCACACATAGGCCTTCAGAAAACCGGCAAAGTCGGTGTAAGCGGTGTGGGCGGCGATCTGGTCCGGATCGAGCGAAGGGTCGAGCTCGATCAGGGTCGCTGCCTGCACGGAACCTTCGAGGTGAAGGTGAAGCTCGGCTTTGGGCATTTGCCGGAAGTCCATTCTTGCCATAATAGCTGCGATGACCGGGCAAGAACTCGACTCAGTGGTCCATGGATACTGCTCGGACGCCTTTGGCGTTCTCGGGCAGCACCAGCGCGCGGACGGCGACTGGGAGGTGCGGGCGTTCCTACCCCAGGCCGCGGAGGCGTGGGTGAGCGACGGGGGCAAGTTGACGCCGATGATCAAGCTGGATGGGGCGGGCGTGTATGCCGCCCGGATGCCGGAGGTGCCGGGCCGGTATCTGCTTCGGACGCGGCTGTCGGACGGCGCAGTGGAATCGATCCACGATCCTTACCGCTTCCCTCCGGTGCTCACAAGCTTCGACCTGCATCTCCACGGCGAAGGCACGAACTTCGAGAGCTACCGAACGCTGGGAGCGCATTGCGTCGAGGTGGAGGGCGTGAAGGGGGTACGTTTCGCGGTCTGGGCGCCGAACGCGCTGGTGGTGTCGGTGGTGGGCGATTTCAACGGCTGGGATCAGCGGCGCCATCCGATGCGGGCGCGAGACGGCGGCGTATGGGAGATCTTCCTGCCTTCGGTGGGCGAAGGAGCGACCTATAAATATGCGGTCAAATCCCGGATCGCCGGATACGAGGTTTTGAAGGCCGATCCTTACGCCTTCGCCTCCGAGCTTCCGCCCAGGACGGCATCCATCGTGGCGCGGTTTGACGCCTACGAGTGGCATGACGGGGAGTGGATGGAGCACCGCGGGCACAAAAATTATCTGGATGAGCCGTTCTCGGTGTATGAGGTTCATCTGGGCTCGTGGATCCGGGGGCCCGGGAACCGGCCGCTCAGCTACCGGGAGCTGGCGGCAACGCTGGTGCCCTACGCCGTGCGGCTGGGATTCACGCACCTGGAGTTGATGCCGGTGGCGGAGCATCCTTATTCCGGGTCGTGGGGCTATCAGGTGACCGGATACTATACGCCAACGGCGCGCTTCGGGCCCCCGGAGGATTTCAAGTATTTCGTCGATCGCTGCCATCAGGCCGGGCTGGGAGTAATCGTGGACTGGGTGCCGGGGCATTTTCCCAAAGATTCGCACGGGCTGGCGTACTTCGACGGGACGGCACTGTACGAGCACGCCGATCCGCGCAAGGGCGAACATCGCGACTGGGGCACGCTGATCTTCAACTACGGGCGAAACGAGGTGCGGGCGTTCCTGATTTCGAACGCTTTGTTCTGGCTGAAGCACTATCACATCGACGGGCTGAGGGTGGACGCGGTAGCGTCGATGATTTATCTGGACTACTCGCGCGAGGAGGGCGAGTGGGTTCCCAATCAGTACGGCGGCAACGAGAACCTGGAGGCGATCGACGTTCTGCGCAAGATGAACGAACTGGCGCACAAGGAGCCGGGCGTGGTAACGATCGCCGAGGAATCGACGGCGTTTCCGGGCGTCTCCAAGCCGGTTTATCTGAACGGGCTGGGCTTCACGATGAAATGGAACATGGGATGGATGCACGACATGCTGAAGTACTTTTCCATCGATTCCGTGTATCGCAAATACCATCACAACGACATCACGTTCAGCCTGTTGTATGCGTTTTCGGAGAATTTCCTGCTGCCGGTATCGCACGACGAGGTGGTGCACGGGAAGAGGTCGCTGATCGACAAGATGCCAGGGGACGGCTGGCAGAAGTTCGCCAACGTGCGTGCGTTTATGACATTCATGTTCGGGCACCCGGGTAAGAAGCTGCTGTTCATGGGCGCCGAAGTGGGACAGTGGGCGGAGTGGAACAGCGAGGGCAGCGTACGCTGGGATCTGCTCGAGCACGACCTGCACAAGAAGCTGCAGCATTTCGTCGCCGAATTGAACCACCTGTACCGGAAACACCCGGCGATGTGGGAGGTGGACTATCACTGGTCGGGCTTCGAGTGGGTGGATTTCCGGGACATGGAGAGCTCGATCATCGCATTTCTGCGGCGGCCGAGACACGGGCATCCGGCGCTGCTGTTCTGCTGCAACTTCACGCCGGTGGTGCGGCAGGGCTACCGCGTCGGGGTGCCGGATGCAGGGATGTGGCGGGAGATTTTCAACTCCGACGCGGCGGCGTTCGGCGGCTCCAATGTGGGCAATGGCGGTGTCGCGGCCTCCGAAGCGGTGCCGCAGCACGGGCGGGATCATAGCATTGTGCTGAACCTGCCTCCGCTGGGCGTGGTGGTGTTCGAGTCGCCCGATACGGCCGGACGGCGATGAGGACGGGCATCTGGGCCGCGGCGGCGCTGGTGGCGCTGGCGCCGTGCCGGGGCGCATCGCCCGATTGGGCACTCGGGCCGTTCGCCCGGCCGGCGGGTGTGAATCCGGTGATCGTTCCCAAGCGCGACTCGGTATTCGAATGCCCGGTTCGCCGCTCTCCGGTCCACTGGGAGGCGCTGCACACCTTTAACCCGGCCGCGGTGGTGAGGAACGGACGGATCTACGTTCTTTATCGCGCCGAGGACGACAGCGGCTCGAAGCAACTCGGCAGCCACACCTCGCGGCTGGGTTTGGCCGAGAGCACCGACGGCATGCACTTTGAACGGCGGCCGGCGCCGGTGTTCGGTCCCGCCGAGGACGATCAGAAGTCTCGCGAATGGCCTGGCGGGTGCGAGGACCCGAGGCTGGTGGAGACAGAGGACGGCGGCTACGTCCTTACATACACGCAATGGAACGGTACGATCTGGCGAGCGGCATCGGCGACGTCGAGGGATCTTGTGCATTGGACCAAACACGGGCCTCTGTTCGGGACGGCGGCTGGGGGAAAGTATTCAAACCTCGCGTACAAATCGGCCGGCATTGTGACGCGGGTGGCGGGAAACCGGCTGGTGGCGGCGAAAATTCGGGGGCGTTATTGGATGTATTGGGGCGAAGGGCACATCCATCTGGCGAGTTCCGCGGACCTGGCCGCGTGGCAGCCGTTGGAGGACAGCCACGGCGCGCTGGTAGATGTGCTCGGTCCGCGGACCGGGCATTTTGACAGCGACTTCCCCGAGGTCGGACCTCCCGCGATCCTCACGTCGAAGGGAATCGTGCTCGTTTACAACGGTAAGAACGCGGCGAATGGGGATCGCGCACTGGCGGCGGGCGCCTACGCCGCCGGTCAGGCGCTGTTCGCGGCGGACCATCCGGAGCGGCTCCTGGACCGGCTGGAGCAGCCCTTCTTCCAACCGTCGGAGCCGTTCGAGCGCAGCGGGCAATACGCGGCGGGCACTACGTTCACCGAAGGCCTGGTATTGTTTCATGACCGCTGGTTTCTGTATTACGGCTGCGCGGACTCCTTCGTCGGCGCAGCGGTGGCCGCGGGGGCCGGACTGCGCGAATGAGGGGCCGTAGGGCTACAATGCTGGATTGAACACTAACCGATTCGACGTAATTATCATCGGCGGCGGACACAACGGACTGGTGACCGCGGCTTACCTGGCGCGGGCCGGACGGAAGGTGCTGGTGCTCGAACGCCGGGAACTGCTGGGCGGGTGCTCGGTGACCGAGGAGCTTTGGCCCGGCTACCGCGTATCGACGGCGGCCTACCTCTGCAGCCTGATGCAGGAGCGGATCATTCGCGAACTGGAGCTGGAGCGATTCGGCTACCGGGTGGATGCGAAAGATCCGGCGTTTTATTCGGTGTTTCCCGACGACCGGCATCTCTTCATGTGGCAGGACGGCCAGAAAACGCTTGCCGAGCTGGCAAAGTTCTCCCGCCGCGACGCCGAAGTATTTCCGGCCTACGAGGCCCATCTCGAGCGTCTGGCCGAAGTGGTGGAGAGCCTGCTGTTGACGATACCTCCCGAGTTTCCTCCTTCCGGCGTCGGGGACCTGCTGGACTATCTCAAACTGGCGGGGCGGCTGCGCAAGCTCGGACGGAAGGAAATGACGGGCCTGGTGAACATTTTCACCATGAGCGCCTCCGATTTCCTCGACCAGTGGTTTGAGTCGCCCGAGGTGAAGGTGACGCTGGCGACCGACGGCGTCATTGGAGCTAACGGAGGGCCGAGGTCGCCGGGCACGGCCTACATTCTGCTTCATCACGTGATGGGCGGTGTAGCGGGAAAGCGTGGGCTGTGGGGATTTGTGAAGGGCGGTATGGGAGCGATTGCGGAGTCGATCGCCGCGTCGGCCCGCAGCCACGGCGCGGAAATTCGCACCGGCGCCGAGGTGGAGAGCATTCGCGTAGAAAACGGGGCCGCGCGGTCGGTGGTGCTGAAGGGCGGCGACGAGTATCGGGCGCAGGTGATCGCCAGCAACGTCGATCCGAAGCTGACGTTCCTGGGTCTGGTGGGAGAACGCCATCTCGACGCGGAGTTCGCCGCCTCGATCCGCCGCTACCGGTGCGAGGGCACTTCGTGCAAGATCAATCTGGCGCTGGACGGCCTGCCGGACTTTCGCGCGACGCCGGGAACGCCGGGACCGCAGCACCGGGCCACAATGCACATCTGCCCGTCGATCGAGTACGTGGAGCGCGCCTGGGACGACGCCAAGTACGGCGCGCCGTCCCGCTCGCCGATGATCGAGATGACGCTGCCTACGATGTACGACCCGGCGCTGGCGCCCGAGGGACGGCACATCATGGGGATCTTTCTTCAATACGCGCCGTACACTCTGCGGGGCGCTTCGTGGGAGGAGCTTCGCGAGCCGTTCGCCGATCGCGTCGTCGCGTTGATCGATGAATACGCGCCCGGCTTTTCCAGCCGCATCGTCCACCGTCAGGTGCTGACGCCGTACGATCTGGAACAGCGCTTCGGCATTACCGGCGGCAACATTTTCCACGGCGAGATGAGCGTCGACCAGATGTTCGTTCTGCGGCCGGTAGCGGGCAGCGCCCGGTATCGTACGCCGGTGCGGGGGCTGTACCTCTGCGGCTCCGGCGCGCATCCCGGCGGGGGCGTCATGGGAGCGCCGGGCTACAACGCCGCGCGGGCGATCCTGGCCTCCTGAATGCGGCGGGAACCCGGCGGCGGCTTGCGGCGTACTGAAAGTTTATGATCGCCACTGCCGGCCGCAACGTTCGCTTCGCGCTCCGCCTGCTGGGACGCTCGCCGGGATTCTCACTGATCGCCGTCGCAACGCTGGCGCTGGGCATCGGCGCCACTTCGGCGATCTTCAGCCTGCTCTACGAGGTGCTGCTGCGCCCACTTCCCTACCCCGAGCCGGACCGTCTGGTGCAGATCGAGACAGTATTCGCCGCCGGCCGCGCCTCGAACGCGGACGGCGAGCGTGCATTATTCTGGCAGCGGCACATCACCGCGCTGCGCGACGTCGCGATCGTGGGCGGCGGCGGCGAGCAGAACCTGGCGGGCGGCTCCGAGCCCCAGCGCGTGCGGATGCGCGGCGTCACCGCGGGATTCTTTCGTCTGCTCGGAACGCCGCCGGTGCTGGGCCGGGATTTCCAACCGGGCGAGGACACCGCCGCGGCGCCTCTGGCCATCCTCGGCTACGGACTGTGGCAGCGGCGCTTCGGCGGCGAGCCGGGCGTTCTCGGACGCGGGCTGACGCTGGGGACACGCTCGTACACGATTGCCGGCGTGGCGCCGCCGAACCTGGATCCCACGCTTGCCACCGATATCTGGACGCCGCTCGACGTAAGGAACGACCCGGAGTTCGGCGGGCAGAATTTTCTTGTGCTGGGCCGCCTGCCTGACGGAGTCCCGATGGAGCAGGCGCAGGCCGACCTCGAGGTGGTGGCGCGCCAGTACCGGGCCGCGCACCCGAAACACGGCGACGCGAAGGAATCGGCACGGGCCTTCCCGTATCAACAGGAGACGACGGCGGCCGTGCGCCCAGCGCTGCTCGTTTTGGCCGCCGCTGTCGGCCTGGTGCTGCTGATTGCCTGCGCCAACGTCGCCAATCTCCTGCTGGCGCGGGTGGCCGGACGCCGCCGCGAAATTGCGATCCGGCTGGCTGTCGGCGCATCGCGGACTCAGGTGGTGGGCCAACTCCTCGTGGAAAGTCTGTGCCTGGCGTTGGCGGGCGGGCTTCTCGGGCTTACGCTCGCCCATTTCGCCATCGCCGCTCTGGTTAGCCTGAATCCGCCGGACGTGGCGAACCTGGACCGCGTGTCGCTGAACGGGCCCGTGCTGCTGTTCACGCTGGCCGCCTCGATGCTCACGGGGATTCTGTTTGGGCTGGTTCCGGCGCTGCAGGCCGCGGGCGGAGATGGGAACGAGGCGTTGGCCGAGGGCGGCGCGCGGGGAGGCGATTCCCGCGCCGGCCACAGGCTCCGTGAGGTGCTTGTCGCCACGCAATTCGCCCTCTCCCTGGTCCTGCTCATCGGGGCATCATTGCTGGGGGAAACTTTCATGAAGCTGCGGCGGGTGGAACCTGGCTTCGACACCCGGCATGTACTGACCATGAAGGTGAGCGTCTCCGGACCGGGCTATGAGACGGCCGGGCAGGTGGCCCGCTTCGCCGACGGCGCCGTGGACCGCCTCAACCGGCTGCCCGGCGTGCGCACCGCGGCGGTTACCAACTATCTGCCGCTCGAGGGCGGCTTCAACATTCCACTCGAAAGCATCGCCGGGCAGCCGAACCCGGAGCGGCGTTTTCTGGGAAATCTGCAGTGGTTCGGCGTGACACCGGGCTTTTTCGAGGCCATGGGCATGAGGCTCGAAAACGGGCGCCCGTTCGATGTGCGAGACAACGCCGCGGGTGCGGGCGTTGTGATGGTCAACGAGGCGTTTGTGCGCAAATATCTGCCCCGGCAGGAGCCGATCGGAAAGCAGATCCTGATCGCATGGTCGATGGTGGGCCCGGATGCGGCAGACCGCCTGCGTCAGATTGTCGGCGTCGTCAACGACCTGCATGAGCAGAGCCTCGCCTCGGAGCCGGAGCCCTCCGCTTTTGTTCCGCTGCCGCAGATCAACGACGCGGTGTCGGCGCTGGTCAGTCATTACCTGCCCATGGTGGTGGTGGCGCGGACGGGCGGCGATCCGTTGGCGCTGAGCCGCGAGGCAGTGGGCGAGATTCACCGGGCGGCAGGCTCGCTTCCGGTGTACGATGTGCGCTCGATGGCACAAGTGGCCGGCGGATCGATCCATAGCCAGCGCTTTATGATGGCTCTGGTTGCGGCGTTTGGGCTGCTGGCGCTGGCGCTCGCCACGATCGGCATTTACGGAGTGATGTCCTATGCGGTGGCCCGCCGCTCGCGCGAGTTCGGTATCCGCGCGGCTCTGGGGGCGGCGCCGTCGCGCATCCTGGGAATGGTCGTAGCTCGGGGACTGGTGATGGCCGCGGCCGGCATCGCGGCCGGCACGGCGGGCGCGCTCGTACTGACGCGTCTGCTCGCCGGACTGCTCTATGGCGTGACGGCACGCGATCCGGTGGCGTTTATCGCCGCCCCAGTGGTGTTGACGCTGGCCGCTCTTACCGCCTGCTACGTTCCGGCGCGCAGGGCGGTGAAGGTGGATCCTCTCACGGCGCTGCGCTGGGAGTAATGCCCGCGTCCGCTCGGTTTGTTTACCGTCTCAGATATTCTCCGGGACGGTATATGGTTTGCGGTAGTCGCGGTCAATGTTGCCGAGTAACTTATTCGCTTCTTCGTCGCCGATGGCCTCTTGTGTCTCCGGATTGAAGTGTATGGTCCGTCCCAGGCGGTATGAGGCGTTGGCCAGATGCACCATGGCGCACGAAATGTGGCCCTCTTCAACGGGCGCGTTTAGATTCGCCCGGTTCCGGCTGATGACGCAATCGATGAAGTTCTGGAAGTGATCCCGCTCGCTTCCTCCGCTCACCGGCTTGGTTGGAGACTGGTCTCTGCCAATCCAGGCGGCGTAGGTGTCGGCGTCCTCATCGCCCGTGGACAGGTAGCCGTTCGAGCCATAGAAGATATCGCCAATACTATTGTGGGCGCCTGCCAGCGGTCCGAGCCGCGGCTGGCCGGGAGGGCTGACTTTTTCGGGAGTGCCGAGATACCGGGTTCCGATCTCGGCTTCATGATTGGCGATCCAGTGCCGCACCTCGAAAGTGATCATCCGGCGCTTGCGTCCCGGCGGATCGAATTCGAAAGCGCAGTTCAGGCTGTTCGGCGTCTCCTGATCGTCATCGAACATGAAATGTCCGCCGATCGCGCTGGCTTTGGTGGGGAAGGTCAGGCCCATACCCCAGCGCGCGACGTCCACCTGATGAATGCCCTGGTTGCCGAGGTCACCGTTGCCGTAAGCCCAGAACCAGTGCCAATTGTAGTGAAAGCGGTTTTTGGTGAACGCATGAAGCGGGGCCGGGCCCGTCCATAGATCGTAGTTAACGCCGGCCGGCACGGCCTCGACGGGGGCACGGCCGATGGTGTCCCGCCACTTGTAGCAGATGCCTCGCGCCATGTACGTCTCACCGATCATGCCGTCCTTGATTTTCTGGATCGCTTCGCGCACCGAAGTCGAAGAGCGCGTCTGCGTCCCGTGCTGGACGACGCGGTTATATCGCTCCGCGGCCTTTACGAGTTGCTTGCCCTCCCACAGATTATGGGAGCAGGGCTTTTCGACATAGACGTCCTTGCCCGCCTGACAGGCCCAGATGGCCATCAACGAGTGCCAGTGGTTCGGGGTGGCAATCGATATCGCATCAATCGATTTGTCCTCCAGCAGGAGTCGCACGTCGGCATATGTTTTCGGTTTCGGAAGACCCATGCGCGAGAAGTCGGCCAAGCGCGCGCGGATCACGCTCTCGTCGATGTCGCAGATGGCGGCGATCTCGGCGTTGTGAATCTGCGAAAAATTGTGCAGGTGGTCCTTGCCGCGGCCGTGCAAGCCGCAGATGGCCACTCGCACGCGCTCATTGGCGCCTTTGACACGCTGCCCGTCGGCCAGCAGACCGATGCCGCCGATGGCGGCCAGTCCTTTGGCGGTCCCGAAAAAATCACGCCGATTCATTCCCGATTCTTTCACCGCAACTCTCCTTGTTCCGTCTTCTCACCGCGGCCGAACCGCTTCGCGGCTCGCGCTCTTCAGGCCAGATACTTTCGCGTCAACTCGAGCAGCCTTTCGGTACCGCGAAAGGGCTCGCCTCCGGCCGTATCAAACTCCATCGAAAAATATCCCTTGTACATGCTCGCTTTCGCAATCCGAAACATGGCCGGCAGGTCGACCTCGACCCGGGCGCCGCTTGCGGACTGGACCGAATCCTTCACGTGACACATGTTATAGACGTGCCGGAACATCGCGGCGACCGCCTGCTCGTTCCGAGCGGCATCATAGTGATTCAACGAGTTCCCGAAATCCGGCAAGCCGCGCAGAAACGGGCTGCTCACCTTTTCGATGACGTTCACCAGAAAGAAGGGGTCTTCGGCGACGGGATCGTCGTTCTCCAGGTTCACGACGACGCCTCGCTTGGCTCCATAGGCGGCGAGCTCGCCCAGGCTCTCCGCGGCGCGCGTCACGTCGGGGGTTGCATTTCGGGGCCCGGAAACATGCTGCCGTACGCTGGGAGAGCCGACGGCGACCGCAATATCGATTCCCTGCCGGCCCCGCGCGACGGCGTCGCGCCGTTTAGTTTCGTCAGCGTCATAAAAGTTGCCGCCGCCCAAGCCAAGGTCCACCACCGACGAGCCCGCTTTCTCGACAGCCTGGCGGAACGCATCCACGTAAGCCGGATCGAGCGACCGGAAGTGGCTGGTCAAAGGATTGATCTTGTGGACGCCAAATCGCCGGGCCACCATCGCCGGAAATTCCTTCAGGTCCATGCCTGGCTTCGTTTTGTCGAAGTAATGGTTGGACGGAGCGTCGATGAGGGCTCGAAAAGGCCACGATGTAACCGCGAGGCGCTCGGTCACCTCGGACGGGAAATCAGCCGCGGGAGCGCGAGGTGCGTCCGGGGCGGCGGTCACGGCCGGGCAAAGGGCGAACAGCGGCAGACCTTTCAAGACATCCCTGCGAGATGTGCTCACAAGACCCCCTCCCGATCGGACCCGCTCCTCTGGACGTGACCGTGTGCGGGGTTTTCCCTCGCCCGCTTCGGCCGCTGCATTTCAACTAGTGAATCACATTCGGGATTCGAGGTCAAGAAAGTAATCAGTCGCCGCTAGCATCAGATGAGTCACTTTCAAGTAATATTTCTTGACACTGTGAAACAGATCATGTTTCACTACATATGAAAATCCTCTAGTCCGGGCCTCAACCAAATGAAACGTCGAGAATTATTCCAATCCGCGCTCCTCTGCGCGATCTCCGGCACAGCGGCGAGGCCCCAGGAGGCGAGCGATAGGTCCACCTTCCCGGGAACTCAGTTTAGACCCTACTTCCGCTGCCTGCCCGACTACCTTTCCGGGCTTGCGGCGGCCGCGGCACGGCAGCGGGCCGAAGCGCTTGCCCGGCTTACCTCGCCGGCCGCGATCGGGGAGCGCCAGGCGTGGGCTCGCAAAACCCTTTGGAATCTCATCGGAGGCAAGCCCGATGATAGCCCGCTCGGCGCCCGCGTAACCGGGAGCTTTGAGCGATCCAACTATCGGGTGGATCGGGTGCTATACGAGAGCCGCCCCAAAATGTTCGTTTCCGCGAATTTATACATCCCCCAGGCGGGGCGTGGGCCGTTTCCGGCAGTCCTGTTTCAGAGCGGACATTATTGGGAAGGCAAAGCCTACACCAGTTACCAACGCTTCTGCCAGGGATTGGCGCAGTTGGGCTTCGTCGTTCTGGCGTTCGATCCGATGGGGCAAGGCGAGCGGATCAACTACCCCGACTCTTCCGGATTGAAAAGCCGCCTGCCGGATCCGGATTCCGAGCACACCACGCCGGGCAAGCAACTCCTGCTTGTCGGCGAAACGGCCACGCGGTTTCAGCTTTGGGACGCGATCCGCAGCCTCGATTACCTCGTTTCGCTGCCGGTGGTCGATGCCAAGCGAGTCGCCTCCGTCGGCCATTCGGGAGGCGGCACCCTCACAATGCTGCTGGCGGCGGCCGACGAACGGCTCTCGGCAGCGGCGGTGTGTATGGGGAATGCGGAAAACGTTGCCGCCGCACCATTCCTGCCGCCCGGCGCCGTCGACGACGCCGAGCAGAACTTCGTCGATTCCGGGCCGGTGGGGTTCGATCGCTGGGATCTTTTCTATCCCTTCGCGCCCAAACCCATGCTGATCCTGCCGAGCGATCGGGACTTTCTGGCCACCTACTCGTCCCAATACATTCGCAACGGCTGGGAGGAATATCAGAAACTCAAGGCCATTTATCAGCGGCTGAGTCATCCGGAGCGGCTTTCCTGGGCCGATACGCCGCTTCCCCACGCGCTCGCCTACGACAGCCGGCTTCTGTTCTACAACTGGTTCACACGGTGGTTGAAGCCAGGTGCGCCGGCGGTGACGGCGGAGCCGCCGGTCAGCCCGGAGCCGGAGCAAACATTGTGGGCAACCGAATCCGGCAGCGTGGTGCGCTCGCTGGGCAGCGAAACGCCGTTCTCGCTCCTTCAAGCGCGGAAGACTCGTTCCGAGCCGGCGCGCATCGAATCGCTACTGAAACTGAGTTCGTTGCCGGCGAAGGCCACGGCCCGGCGGATCGGAGAAACGCGATGCCGCAACATTCGAGTGGAGGTTCTGGAAGTTGCCTCGGCGCCCGAGGTGTCGGTGCCCGCGTTCCTGCTGGTTCCCGACAAGACCGCGCGAGACAAACCGGTGCTGCTCGTGCTGGACGACAGCGAGTCGACCAGGCTCTGGTTTCATCCCGAGGTCGATCAGGTGCTGCCGGAGGATTCGCCCATCATCTGCGCCGCCGACATCCGCGGCGTGGGCGTTTCGACCCCCGAATTCAGCCCGGGCATGGCGGGGTACGCGGCATGGCACCAGCAGGAAGAGAACTTCGCCTGGGGTTCTCTGATTCTGGGCAAACCGCTGGCGGGGCAGCGCGCCGTCGACATCCTCGCGCTGGTCGCCGCTCTGCGCCGCTATCCAGTGACCGCCGGCCGGCCCGTGTATCTCGCGGCCGCGGGTAAGCTCACCGTGCCGGCGCTGTTCGCGGCAGCGATCGAGCCGAAGATTGAGCGCCTGTATCTGGCCGGAGGTCTGGTGTCGTTTCAAAACCTGATGGAGACCGAGATTTACGATCACCCGTTCGCCAACTTCGTACCCAACCTGCTCAAGCACACTGACCTGCCCGCAATCGCATCGAGCCTTGCTCCGCGCCGCCTGATTATGGCGGGAACGGTGGACGGGGCGGGTGAGCGGGTGCCCGCCGGTAAGCTCCAAGGCATTTACGCGGCAGCGCACGCCTCGGGCACGCTGTCCATTCTGGAAAGCCCGGGCTGGACGGCAGAGGAATTGATTTCGCGATTGTCAGCCTGAGCTCAGCCGGAGAGCATCTACGCCGTGTAAGGGACCGGTTCGGTTCCCGGGCGGATCAGAAACAGGATCGCCGCCGTCGCGAACACGGGCAAAAGAGCGGCCACGAAGAACGCCGGAGTATACGAGAACCGGTCCACAAGCCGGCCGACCACGAGAGTGAACGCAGTCCCCGCAAGACCGGCTCCCAAACCACTCAGGCCGGTGATCGAAGCGACCACGTCGGGGGAAAACAAATCCGAGGGCAGCGTAAGCGCCATGGTCGAGAAACTGGCGAATCCGAATAACGCGACACAAATGAGGGCCAGCGCAGCAAAGGGAGTGGCGGCGAGCGAGGCGGGAATGGCCGACAGCATGGGGATGGCGCTGGCTACGCAGACCAGCTTGCGGGCGCGCAACACCGGCATTCCTCTCGCCACCAGCGCCCGGGAGCCCAGGCCGCCGGCGAAGTTGCCCAGATCGGCGGCGATGAAAGGGATCCAGGCGAAGAAAGCGATCTGCTTCAGGCTGAATCCGCGGGCGTCGCTGAGATACTGCGGCAGCCAGAACACGTAGAACCACCAGACCGGATCGCTTAACGAACGTCCGATGACGATGGCCCACGTCTCGGGTCGCTTGCAGAGCGGACCCCAGCCGCGGAAGTAGGTCCGCACAAATCCCTCGGGCCGTGCGGCAGCGGCGCTGTTACGGGGGTATACGGCAAGCCATACGGCCAGCCAAACAATGCCGAGCAACCCGGAGAACACGAACGCCGCCCGCCATCCGAAGCGGATGGAGATGAAGGGAATGCAGAGCGCGGCCAGTGCACCGCCCACGCTTGATCCGCTGTCAAAAATCGCCACGGCAAGGCTACGCTCCTGGGGAGGAAAACACTCAGCCACGGCCTTGCTGGCGCCGGGCCAGTTGAACGCCTCGCCGATGCCGAGCAGAAATCGGAGCGCGCTGAAGGAAGCGGCGGAGTTGACGAAGCTGGTCAAACCGCTGACGAGGGACCACCAGATCACGGCGAAGGAGAGACCGAATCGGGTGCCGACCAGGTCGAGGAACATGCCGCCCAACAGCCAGGTGATGCCGTAGGAGAGTTGAAACGAACCGAAAATCTGCGACAGCGCGCTGTGCGACAGATGCAGGTCCTTCGAAATGACCGGCGCCAGCACGGACAGCGTCTGGCGATTGACATAGTTGATCAGCGTCGAGCCAAACAGCGTCCAGACGATCCACCATCGGCGGCGAACCAGCAACGAGGCGACCGGCGGGGCGGACACCTCAGTTGGTAGCGGCATATTGCTGGTAATCTTTTTCGATCCGCGAGGGGTCAAAGGAGCCATCGTAGATCAGGACCCGGTAGCGGAACTTCAGCGACTCGCCCTCGGGCACCGTCCAGCTTCCGTCCTTGTTCGGGTCTTTGCTGAATTCGCGAAGTCCGAACGGATTTGCGGCGAACAATCCGTAGGCGCGGGCATGCCAGGTGGTGGGGTGGTGAAAACTCGTTGGATGGTCGAAGACGGCAATGCCCAAGGGCTTCCCGCCGATGGTGCCGGAATAATTCACCCAGTTGGCCGGTTTGCCCCAGATCGCCTTTTCCCCTTGCGCGCCGTTGGAATTGGTCATGTGGTCGTGGGGCGCGCTCAATTCCGGCGCCAGGCGAATGCCGAACGTTCCCTCTTTCGTGTCTCCGAAAACAACCGGCCCGTTGGTGGCATGAATGGTGAACTCGCAGTCGACGATTCGAGTGCCGGCCGTCCCCTGGAAGCGATAACTTTGAATCTCCTCGGCAATGGTGCGGCCGCTCGGATCCTCCAGGCGAAACCGCGCCCGGATGACTCCCGCGTCTCCTGATTCCTTGACCTCTTCGATTTTGTCGAGCACCATGAGGCCATAGGCCTGGTGTCCGTGGTCAGTGTAGTATTTGTCGAACACCGGCTCTTCCCAGAAATCCAGGCCGTCGACGTTTCCATGAGCGAAATAGAGCGGGCGCTGGTGCGGTTCGAAGCCGGGTGTCCTGGGGCTCTCGGTAGAGGCGTCGTTGCCGATCGGGAAATTTCTGGTGACGATCACGCCGCTCGCAGTACGCAGCGGCATCAGGTAAGGCTTCGCGGTCGCGGGGCCATAAATGTACGTCGTGAAGGGCTTCCCATCCACCGATACGTCAATGCGGTCCGTGCCGCGATGCAATTGAACCGGACCGGCCCCGAGCGCCGAACACAGACAAGCCGCGCCGGCAAGGCGCCCCAGATTCCCCATCCTGTTTTTGAGAAAAATCGAGTGCATGAATACCGTTCTCCTGGTTGATAATCGCCGGATCCAGCCGGCTCAACTTTCATTGATTCCGGTACGAACGGAGGCGCCCGGCCCCTCCGACTCCTGTAGGCGAGGTGCGACCAGGCGCGTCGATCCGCGAACAATCACTTTGGTGGGGATGGTGATCTGCTGGGGCGGCAGATCCGGCTCGCGTACGCGCTTGAAGACAAACTCGGCGAGATATCTTCCGAGCTCTTCCGGAAATTCGGCCACGCTGGTCAGCGGAGGGTCCATCAGCATCGCCTCGCTGTCGTTGAAGCCGGCCACGCAGATGTCATCCGGCACGCTGAGTCCCGATTGCCGCAACACTTCGTAAACGCCCCGTGCGATCTGGTCGGAACCGGCGAAGACCGCCGTGACCGGCTCGCGCCGGGAGAGGATTGACCGCATCGCCAGATAGCCAAGATCCCGGTCCTGCGAATGAAGCTCGCTCAGGCGGGGTTGAAGGCCGGAGTGAAGCATCCGGTCGCGATAGCCCTGCGCGCAACGCGCGTACCAGGGAAACTCCGTGTCTCCGATAAACCAGATATCGCGGTGGCCGTCGGCGATGAGCTGGGAGGTGAGATCGAAAGCGCCCTGCACGTCGTCGGAATAGACAGCGTCGTATTCGGCAGGCGACCACTGGCCGAACACGTTGTTGCCGAGAACGGCAAAGGGGATTTCCCGCTCGCGCAGCGCGGCCAGCATGTTGGCCGAGTTGGTGCCGCCCAGAATCACCGCCCGCACGATCGTCCGCTGGCTCAGGATCTGGGGAAGATGAATTTCGTTGGGAGGCACGGTCGGGGAATAGCGGTGCGACATGAACAGGAGCTCGAGATTCTGAGAGGCGCAATATGCCTCGGCCCCGAGCAAAACGCGCGCCTGAAAACTGTGGAGCAGGTCGCGGTTAGACAGCATGAAGGCGATGATGGTGGATTTTTCTTTCCGCCTCTCCTCCAGGTTGAGTCCCAACTCGGCAGCCGCCTTGCGAACGCGCGCGCGAATCGCGGGATCGACGTTCATCTGCCCGCGCGCCACCCGCGACACGGTGGCCATGCTGACGCCCGCCAGCGTGGCGACGTTCTGGAAGGAGGGCTTTTTTCTCACCTTGTCGGCCATGGCAACATCACCCCACCTTACCGGAAGCGAACGCCGGCAAAAGCCCGGCCGATCCGGTGTCTAAATAAACCGAAGCGTGCGGGTGGCGGCGAACCAGCGAGGCCGGGCAAGCGCTGGTGATTGGTCCCTCCAGGGCATTGAACACCGCCTCGGCCTTTCGCGCCTCGGGCACCGAGCATACCCAGGTGGCGGCGCGGAACAGTCCCGGGCAGGTCAACGTGATCGCCTCGCGGGGAACGGAGGCGATGGTGGGGAAGTGGCCTTCGCCGGCCTGCTGCCGGCGGCAGGCCTCGTCGAGCGTCACTCGCTTCACCATAGCCGGGTCCTCAAAATCGGCGACCGGCGGATCATTGAAGGCGATGTGCCCGTTCTCGCCAAAGCCCACAAACGCCAGATCGTTGGCCTCGGCGGTGAGCAGGCCGGCGTAGCGTGCGATTTCCGCCTCGACGTCGGCGGCGTCGCCCTCGATGTAGTGCACACGGCGCGGATGAACCTTCTCGGCCAGCCGCGTTCGGATCCAGTAACGAAAGCTGGAGGGATGATCCCGAGAAATTCCGACGTACTCATCCATATGGAACAAGTCCACCGATTTCCAGTCGACATCGGTCCGCCGCACGAGGGCGCCGACGAGAGCCAGTTGGGAATTGCCGGTGGCAACAATGATCCTCGCCCGTCCGTTCCGGGCAATTGCGGCGGCAATGATTTGAGCCGCCTCTTTCGCCGCGGCCTCTCCCAGCGCATCGGCATTGGCAAAAACCTGAACGGAGGCTTTGCCATACGTGTAGTGTTCCATTTTTCCGTTGTCGTCCATATAAGATAAAAATCCTGTCAGGCCTGCTTTGGTTGAGCCAGCCAATCCGTCAAGGCCTGGTCACTCCAGCGGGCCGTCTCGTGGATGATGAGGTGCCCGTGGGCCAGCGCCGCCCGGTAGATTTCCCGGGCGTTCTCCCCGGCTATTGTCGCACCCCGGCCGTCTATGGGGCCGGCAATGAGAACCCGGCGCGGGACGAGCTCTTCTACAATTTTCGGCAGGTCGGTATGAGCCAGAAGCCGCGGCACAAAATTCGCGAAGGGGTGCTCATAATCCATGTCATCGACCACGCTGCGAAACGAAGCCAACCCGCCGGCCAGGTACAGCGAGGCAATGGAGGGATCGACGGCGGCGGAAAAAAGCGCCGGCACCGTCAATGCACCCAAGGCCGCGATGGCCACAGGGCGCGAGGCGCCCGTCATCTTCCGAAGCGCACCGACGACGGCGAGAATGTCCGTCACCCGCTGGCCCGCCAGAGGGCGCCCGAGAATCAGCGACGACCATGCGTAGTCTTCTTCCCGTTCATGCGAGATCGCGTATCCCGGGGCTCCCGGGCTGACCTGCGGAGTCAGATCTCCGATGCCTCTCACGTCGGCCGCGCACACGATGAACCCGCGCCCGGCCAGCGCCTGACAGAGTTCCCCTTCATGCCAGGCCGCGTTGCGGCCGCGCGGATTCAGAACCAGAACAACGGGGGCGTCCGGCCTCGATTCGGGGCCTCGAAATAACCACGCCGGCAACCCGACCGAGAGCGCCGACGGAATGTCGAGCGCCTCGATGCTGATTTGGCCCGCTGAGTTCACGCGCCGCAGGACGGAAGCCGGCTCGCGGCGCGGCCGATCGAGCTTCAATAGCTGTTCCAGGGGAACGGGACGAGCCGGGCTTTTCCGCTCCACGGCGAGTTTTCGTGTCAAGGTGAACGGAGTCTCGCCGCCGAACGACCGGACCAGATTCCCGCTATCGGAGACGAAGAGTTGTTCCTCGGCCTCGAGGACGATGGGCGGCTCCTGCTGAATCGGCTCCGTCTGACCCAGCAGATGAAGGCGGAGCCAGTTGTAAAGCTGCAGGCGGCTGTCATAGGACAGCCCGTGTGGCAGCGGCGTCTCCGTCCAGGCCAGGTTGCCGGCAGCGCCCAGGGCGCGGTAGACGGCCACCAGACGCTGGTACTCACGCCACGAATCCTTCACGTAATTCGGCGAATATGTTCCGAAACTGTCCTTGTCGCTGATCGAAATCAACATTGGTTTCGGAGCGAAAGGATAAAACAGATCCCAGCGATCGAAGCCCGCTGGTCCCGAACCCAGCAGGTTCTGCTCGGCGTCATCGACGGCTCCGGGCGGAAGGAAATCCGGACAGGCCACGTTCTCGGTGTTGCCGCTGAACTCGGCGGCGCAATGGAGCCGATCTTCCACCGCGGCAAGCAACATGGTGAGAGTCGCGCCTCCGGATTGTCCGGCGGAGGCCAGCCGCCGCGGATTCACCAGTGGGTGCCCAGCCAGATAATCCAGACTGCGGATCGCATCCCACAACTGAAACTGCGTGCAGGTTGTCCCGACGAGAACCATCTGGCGGCCTGGGACCGTGTGCTCCAGATCGGCATCGCGCAGCCGGGAGTGCAGGCCATCCGGTTCCGGGTAGTAGATTCTCTCGCCCTGGCCCATCGGATCGAAGGACAACACCACGAATCCCAGTTGCACCAGGCCCTGGCAGGCCGCCTGATAGCTGGCGTAGGCCTTTCCGTTCAGACCGTGTCCGAGCTGGAACAAGACGCCCGGGTACGGAGCGTGTCCGTGCTTGGGAACGTAAAGATTCGCCGAAACGCGGAAGCCCGGGCGGCTCTCATAAACGACCTTTTCGACGCGGTACTGTTCCCGATCCAACGAGCCGAGCGTTCGGGCGTTGAGCGCGGTGCGCTCGGGAAGTCCACCGATGAGGTCGATGAGCGTCCTCCGGGCCCAGGACTGTCTTTGGGCGATTGCTTCCCTCGAAGTCAGCCGTGCGAGTTGGCCGTCGCGCTTTTCCCGCGCCGCGGCCGCAAGTTCAGCCAGATAGGCGGGCAGACAGGCCGGATAGTTTCGATAGCCGACGCCCGGGAACCGAGTCTGAGCATACCCGAGGGCGGGCAGGACGAACGCCTGGCGCCTTGTCAGCAGGGTCGCGAGGCCGCGAGCCGACTGAGCACCTTCAGGATTCGGTTTGGCGCGACGCAGCACTCGTGACGTGATCCCTTTAGCAGTCAACCATGTTTGTTTCCCGGAGTCAAGAAACCTTTCACAATCGAGAATTTTCCAGATTGATTCCGGTTACTGTTTGCACTCGGAGGACCGAGCGGCGCAGGGCAGTTTATCATCAAAACCGCTGACGGGCGTTGCATTTCACTGCGACTCCCGGGCAGGCTGTTGGGCGAGGGAAGGCAGGTCTCGCAGAGACGATTTTCTGGCTTCAAGTCGTAGAATTTCCGGCCTGACAGGAAAGAAATATCATGGAACCGGGAAAGTTCTCTCAAAACCCTTGACAATGTCTCGCCGTCCAGGCAAACTGATGTTCACTTTTCACTCGGGAGCTCTGCATGGGTCTTAAACGCATCGATTTCAAAAGCATCGTCACCTTTTTCGCGCTCTGTACGCTCCTTCACGCGGCGGATCCAACGGGAACCATCGCGGGCGCCATCCTCGATCCGAGCGGCGCTCCGGTAGCCAACGCCAGAGTTACTGCCACCGCCCTGGCCACCGGCCTCACCCGCGAGACCGTGAGCCGGAACGACGGCACCTACGTCTTCCCGCTTCTGCCGGTCGGTTTCTATAGCGTCTCGGTGGAGGCGCCGGGTTTTGAGCGCCTGGAACAGCGAGGAATCGAAGTTCGGGCGGACCAGAATTCCACGGTGCCTCTCACGCTTCAGATCGGCAGCACCACGCAATCGGTTACGGTGGAAGCGAACGCCCAGATGGTTGAGACACGGTCCGGGGCGTTGAGCGAGGTGGTCAGCCAGCGAAATATCATCAAGCTCCCCTTGAACGGACGCAATGCGGCCGCGCTGATCCTGTTGACGCCGGGCACCAACGATCTCAATGCCGGTAATGCCAACGGTTCCGGTGATACGGTTCAGTCGGTCAATTATCCGGGGTCGCAGTCCATCTCCACCAACGGCGCCCGCGCCGACATGATCAACTACAACATGGACGGCGGCAGCAACCAGGACCCCTACACCAACACCAACAATCCGTTTCCGAATCCGGACGCGGTGGAAGAATTCAGCGTCCAGTCCAACAGCTACAGCGCCGAATACGGACGAGGAGCCGGGGCCATCGTCAACGTTGTCACCAAGTCCGGCACGAACCAGTTTCATGGCACCGCTTTCGACTTTCTCCGCAATGGCGATCTGAACGCGCGCAACTTCTTTGCCGACCAGCCGGATCAGCTCAAGCGGAACCAGTTTGGAGGAAGCGTGGGGGGGCCGATCGTGAAGGACAAGCTATTCTTCTTCGGCACCTACCAGGGAACCCAGTCGCGCGACATCTCGGGCGGCAATTCGACCACGGTGCCGACGGCCGCCGAACGCGGCGGCGATTTTTCAGCCCTCAGCACGCAACTGGTCAATCCCTACACCGGCGCCCCATACCCCGGCAACATCATCCCTTCGGACCAGATCACGCCGGCCAGCAGCAAGATCCTGTCTCTCATTCCGATCCCGACCGGCCCCAGCCAGGTGATCCACTACAATTTGCCGATCAACGAGCACGACAACCAGTTCCTCACGCGCGTCGACTACAACTTGAGCAAGCAGCGCATTTACGGCCGCTATTTCTACTCGCGCTACGGAAAGGATCCGACGCTGGGAACGACGGACCTGATCACCGCCGGCCGCGGTCTCGCCCTCTTTGACCAGGGCGCCTCTCTCAGCGACACGTACAACATCAGTCCGAACATGCTGAATAGCGCGATCTTCTCCTACAACCAGAACAACGGGACGGTCGTGAGCGGCGCGCCCTTTGGCTTCTCCAGCCTCGGGATTCCGATCGCCAGCACGACGCCGCCAGAGTTGGCGCTTTCCGTCGCCGGCTACTTCAGTATCAGTTCCGGTCATCCGGGAGAGTTCGACCGCCGCAACATCAATTTCAGCGACAGCCTCCACTGGGTCGTCGGCGCCCACCAGATCGCCATCGGGGGCGATTTCGTCCGCATGAACGTCCAGTTGAGCAACACCTATCGCCAGAACGGCAGCTTCAACTTCAGCGGCACCGCCAACAGCGGAAATCCCTTCGCCGACTTCCTGATCGGCGACGTCAACCATTTCATTCAAGGCGGCGGCGAGTTCGCCAACCGCAGCGGCAACATGGCCGGTCTGTTTTTTCAGGACGATTATCGCGTCAACCCCAATCTCGTGCTGAACCTCGGGCTCCGGTGGGATCCGTTCATTCCTTACACCGATTCGGAAGGCCGCACCGAGTGCTTCCTGCCCGGGCTTCAGTCCACGCGTTTCCCGAACGCGCCCGGCGGATATCTTTTTGCCGGCGACCGCGGCTGCCCGAGCGGCGGCTTTACCGCGAGTTGGATGGAATTCAGCCCCCGGCTCGGCTTTGCCTACAATCCGGGCGGCACATCGAAAACGACCATTCGCGGCGGAGTCGGCCTGTTCGATCAGCCGCCGTTTGTCGAGGCGTTCAACAACATGGTGGACAGCGCGCCGTTCAGTCCCCAATACAGCTTCTTCAAAGTTCCCTTCATGAACCCTTATCAGGGGCAGAACAATCCCTTCCCGGGAGCGTATGCGCCGCAGATCCCCCCGTCGAGCGTCGCGTTCGACAATCCGCTCAGCCTCGCCGTCTCCTACCAGCACAACTGGACACCGGCGCGAGTGATGAACTGGAACTTCACCGTCGAGCGCCAGCTTTCCAACGATATCCTCTTCCGCGTCGCTTACGTCGGATCCGTCGGCCGGCACCTGGCCTACAACACCGACGTCAACGCTCCGCTGCCGAGCGCCACTGCCACAGCCGACAACGAAAACGCCCGCCGGCCGTACCAGCAGTATCAACAGATCACTCAGGACACCTCCGGCGCCAACTCCAGCTACAACGCTCTGCAGGTTTCCGTTGAGAAGCGCTTCTCACACGGGCTGAACCTCAGCGCCAACTACACCTGGAGCAAGAGCATCGATCAGGTCTCCTATCAAACCGACCTCTGCGGCATCAATATCATCAACCCTTACGATTTGAACGCCTACCGGAGCGTCTCCGACTTCAACGTTCCGCAACACTTCGTGCTGAGCTATCTTTATCAGCTTCCGTCACCGAAACAAGGCATTGCGAAAGCGCTCCTCGGAGGCTGGGAGACGTCCGGCATCTGGACCTGGCAGAGCGGCTTCCCGCTCAACATCACATCCGGAGGCGACTACTCCTTCTCTCTGCCCGAGGTCTCCAACGACCAGGCTCAGTTGATCGGCAATCCGTCCTATACCCAGGGCTCGCTGAACAATAAGATCAATCAATGGTTCAACACCAGCGCGTTCACCACGCCCCAGCTCAACAGCTTCGGCAATGCCGGACGCAACATCCTGATGGGACCGGGGACGT
Organism: Bryobacterales bacterium; assembly: GCA_027452065.1. GTDB lineage: Bacteria > Acidobacteriota > Terriglobia > Bryobacterales > Bryobacteraceae > JAJYKC01. The sequence goes on along the minus strand of DAIDHC010000010.1, from coordinate 23,912 downwards.
TCAACGTGGATTTCTCCATCCACAAAGAGTTCACCTTCGGCGAACGGTATCACCTGCAGTATCGCGCCGAGTTCTTCAACTTTTTCAACCACGCGTTGTTGAACAACCCCGATACGACGGTCACCGACGGCACGTTTGGCCAGATCACTACGGCGCGCGACCCACGCATCACGCAGATGGCGCTCAAGCTAATCTTTTAGGGTGACGCGCCGCGAACTACTTCTGCTCTCGAGCGCCGGTGCCTACCTTGCCCCGGCGCTTTGGGCCGATGAACCCCAGAACGTCTCCTACCCGCTCCGCGGCATTTCCCACTCGATCACTCCGCCGGACCTGTTCTTCGTCCGGGACCACTTCCCCCCGCCGGCGCTTTCGCTCGAATCCTGGCAGCTCACCATCGACGGGCACGTCCAAAATCCGTATCGGATCGGTTTTAGCGATCTTCTGGAACTTCCCACCAAGCGCGTCGAGGCGGTGCTCGAATGCTCCGGAAATGCCGCCAACGGCTCGGCTGCGGCCAATGGAATATGGGAGGGTGTTCCCGTTTCCTTTCTGCTGGAGCAGGCGGGTATCGGACACGATGCGGCCTTCCTGGCCCTCGAAGGCTATGATTCGGGGCGCCTGCTCCAGCGCTCGCCACAGCTTCCTTACGCCCAGATCGTTCCACTGCAGAAGTGTCTCGATTCGTCCAGTATGGTGGCGTTCAAACTCAACGATCTGTTCCTGCCCCGGCGCAACGGCTTTCCGGCGCGCGCGCTGGTGCCCGGATGGTATGCCATGAACTCAGTGAAATGGCTGCGCAGGATTACCGCCCTTGGACCCGACGACCGGCACTCTCCGTTTTATGAGAGTGGAATGAATCTGGTCTACAACCGCGTCACGCAAACGGGCGGCGATCGGGCCGTCGCGCGCCTCTCCACACTCCAGGTCAAGTCGGTCGTTGCATGGCCTGGCGATAAAGCCAGCCTGCCCGCCGGCCGGCACCTTGTCTGGGGATTCGCCTGGACCGGCTCAGGCGCCGTCAATCGGGTATCGGTCTCCGTCGACGGCGGAGCCACGTGGAACGCCGCCCGTCTGGAAACCACGCCCGGTCCGTTCAACTGGGTCCGATGGAGCTACGTTTGGCCGGCTGGGCCGGGCGAGTATGTAGTCATGAGCCGCGCTTCCGACTCGCAAGGCAATAAACAGCCTCTCGTGCGGGACAAGTCGCGGAAGGATATTTATGAGCTCAACTGGTGTGCGCCGCTTTCTTGCACTGTGCGTTGAGATCGCTCTGCTGGCGGCGCCCGCGTTCGCGCTGCCACAGGCATGCCCGCCGATTCCGACCGGCGGTGCCGCCGAAGTCCAGTCGCGCCTCAGCCAACTGGAACGCGCCGCTCAGGCAGACATGGAGGGGCATCGGTTCGCCGAAGCCGCCGGAGAGCTTCGCGAGGCGGCCTGTCTCGCGCCTCAGGATCCCCGCATTCTATACAGCCTCGGCGTCGCCCAGGCTGCCTCCGGCGACTTCCTCTCGGCCCGCAAGTCTTTCGAAGCCGTCCGCCAGAGGGAGCCCGGCAACCCTCTGCCGCTCGCGATGCTGGTTCGGGTGGGCTTTTCCCTGGGCGACATCGACGGCGTGAAGGCGTCGCTACGCGCCTTGGCCGCGCAATTCCCTCACGATGGTGAATTGCATGCCATGCTGGCGCAGTTTCTCGTTCAGAACAAGCTTCTCGACTTGGCCCTCGCCGAGTCGCTCCGAGCCCAGCAGGCTGATCCCCATCCTTCCGCCCAGGCGAGCATCGAGCTTGCTGTCCTCGAGAACACGGTCGGCGCGTATGACGATGCCATCCGCAACGCGCTGTGGATCGGCAGCCAAGCCGGACTGCCCGCTTCGTTACGCGCTTCGGCAGCCGGCGTCGCCGGCCTGAGTGAAGAGAGCGCCGGCCATCCGGAAGCCGCGATTCCCCGCTTGCAGGAGGCCATCCAGTTGGACCCTTCGCAAGAGAACTCCTATCTCGCTCTGGCCTTTCTGTACGAGAAACTCCAGAAATTTGGCGACGCTGTCGCGGTCCTGGAACAAGCCCGGCGGAGGTTTCCTCAATCGGCCGCGCTCCTGCTCCCGCTCGGTTCCAACCTCGTACGCGTCGAGCGCTATCCGGCCGCCATTACCGCTCTCAGGCAATTGCTGGAACAGGCACCCGACGATTCCGACGCTCACCTTCGTCTGGCCGATGCGTACCGCAAAACCGGCAATCACGCCGGAGAGGTCCAGATCCTCAGCGATCTGGAACGCCGAAGGCCCGACTACCCATCCATCCACGTCCTCGTCGCCAGCGCCATGCTCAACCAGGAGCCTGCCGACTACGCGAAGGTACTCGACGAACTGAGTCTGGCGGAAAAGAGCGCTCCCTCCGACGCCCAAGTGTTCTACCTGCGCGCCAAGGTTTTCCTCGCCACCGGCCAGAACGAGCAGGCCCGTCTGGCTTTGACGCGCTCCATCGAACTGGCTCCGATGGACCCCAGTCCTTATTACCGTCTCGGCCGGCTGCTGCTCGCCATGGGCCAACCGAAACAGGCGCAGGAAGCATTCGATCGAATGCATGTGATCAAGTCCGGACCTCCCCAATAGCGCGAGACCGCGATGGCCTATGTGGCCTCGTGGCTCTCAATTGTCTCCGTCCGGGGATTCCAGTACAATCGCTTTCCGGACCAGTAGGATTGAGCGGCCATCATGCAGACGATGGCGTGGGAGAATCCGTGATCGACATTCGCATTGGGCTGTTTGCGATCCCTCATCGCGTCGAGCCAGTTCATCAAGTGGTCCACATCGTCGTCGTCCGGTCCGACGGAGTCAGGCTTAGGCGCGCCGTCGATGTGAATGATTTCCGCCGCGTCGGCCGCCGGTCCCATTCCGGGCGGAGCCGTGTAGCGGGGACCCAGGCTCTCTTCGGGATCGGCTTCATGAGGTCCGCCCTCGCGGGTGACCATGAACAGTGACGCACCCTCGCCTCCGTAGTTTTCAATGGTGCCGAGGCGGCCTTGAATACGGCTGTAGCTGCGGTAGCTGTTCGAGAACGACGTGGAGTAGGTGTAGAGAAAACCCTTCGGATACATCAACGAGACAGTGGCATTGTCGGGGTTCTCGCGTCCGTCTTTCCAGGTGAGAATGCCACCGGTAGCAACGGCGCTGACGGGGCAGGTTTCATCGGTCCACAGGTGAACCAGATCGCAGGCGTGGCTCAGCCATTGATCGAAGATACCGCCTGAATACTCGCGATAGAGCCGGAATTCAAGGTAGACATGAGGGTCGAACGGACGATGCGGCTTGCCCAGCAGCCACCGTTCCCAGTCGGTGTCCTCCTGCCTGAGCAGCGGCGGCCGTTTTCCGTCATCGATGCCCGGGATGTACCGCCAGCGACGTTTGTTTTCGTTCCACTCCTGGGTGATGCGAACCACTTCACCGATGCGGCCGGAGCGAATCAGGTCGCGCACGGCGAGAGGGTACGGCTGGCTGCGGTGTTGGGTCCCCATCTGGACGACCTGCCCGGAACTCTTGACGGCAGCTCGTGCGGCTTTGGCTTCATCGAGCACATTCGCGAACGGCTTTTCGACGTAGCAATCCTTGCCCGCATTCACGACTTCAACGCAGAGTTTGGCGTGCTGATGATCGCCGGTGGCGATCATCACGCCGTCAATGTCGTGACGAGAGAGCATCTGCTCGGAGTACTTGTACATCGCCGGCGCCATGCCGGACAACTGCTTCACTTGAGCCGCTCGCCGCTCGCGCGCCAGACTCCAGATATCGCAGACAGCGACGGTTTCCACAGGCGTTCGGCGGGCGGCCGCGTGGACCATGTTCACGTGGCCGCCGCTTCGGCCGCCGCATCCGAGTTGCGCAACCCGGATACGATCGTTGGCTCCGATCACCCGAGCATAGGAGCGTGCAGCGAGAGCGCTGGCGGAACCGGCGAGCTTCAGAAATTGCCGCCGTTCAATTTCCGGAGGAGGAGATATGGGCGAATCGACAATCATACAAGGACCTCAATACCCATGTTTGTCCCGGAGCACTCCACGAATGACCATCACGGTTGCGTAGGCTCCCGACGATTGAGCAGTCCTTCCGCCAGGACAGCGTCTCGCCGGGAGGATCTGCGATTTTCATATTCGGATGTAAGGTACGTCGCGAGGATGACGAGAACGCCGCCGGCAACCTGAGCCAGCCCGATCTTTTCGTGCAGGGTGAGCGCCGACAGTAAAACGCCAAAGAAGGACAACAGGTAGATGGAGACCGACGCCTGGCCGGCCTCGATTCGCTTGAGCACCCACATCCAAAGCATCATGGCAACGCCCCAGGTGAGCGATCCCAGTACGGCCACCGATAGCCACGCGGCAACAGGGAACGCGTTGACGCGATAAAAGGGCTGGGTATCGCCAATCAATGACGTGACCAGGCAGCAAACGGCGGCGACGGCATAGCTTCCTACCAGCACCTCAATTTCGCTGAACCGCTCGAGAAGAACTTTGGCATAAACATTGTAGAAGGCGCTGCCGAGGCCCGCGATGAAGATCACCACGTTACCCGCAAGGAGACGGGAGTGAAACAGCTCTCCGCTGAGATCGGACCGGGAGATGATCAGCGTTCCTGCCAGCGCCATCGCGAGACTCGCCACGCGCAGCGTGGTGATCCGTTCACCGAGCATTACGATGCCCAGGGCGGTCATCAGTACGGGAATGGTAAGCGACAGGATCGCGGCATCGGACGCGGTGGAGCGCGCGATGCCCCATGCCAGCATCACCGATGGCGGCACGATGCCAAAGACTCCGAGCAGGGTGAACTGCACGGCGCTTCTTTGCCACGGTCCGGCGGGGTTGGCGCGCGGGGCGTTGTGCCGGCGGCGAAGGAACGGCGCCAGGAACAAGATTCCGAACGCGAGCGTCCAGAAGTTCATCGTCGCCGCGCTCATGGAAGTGCTGGCGATCTTATACGCCGGGTACTGCGCCGCCCAGAGAAGATTGACCAGAGCAAGCGCCGCCATCGTGAAGCGCCTCCGCGGGGCAGCGCTCACGCGCTTCTCCCGGTTCTTGTGAGAAGGACGATTTCGGATTGGTTGGCTTGGGGAATCGGGACCGTCAGCCCGGCAGAGAGCATCTGGCTGCCTCGAATGACGCGGGATTCATTTGCCTCCACCATCTCCACCCGATAGTCGGCGTCGGGGTCCAGTCCGCGGAGGCGCAGCGGCCGGGCGGCCTCGGGCGTGCCGTTGCGAAATGCGAAAACGATACCGCGCCCGGAAGCGGAATCCTGGAACTGCGTGGCATCCCAGGTGCGTGGATGGGGCCGGCCAAGAATCGAATGTACCTCGGCTGTGGCGAATAAGCCCCTCCAGTGCTTGTAACGATCGACCTCGGCCGCGAGCACCTGGCGCTGCTCCGGCTTGAGCTGCCTGGGGTCGCTGAGGATTGTGCACGGCCCTCCCATCAGGCCGCTGCGCAGCATCGTCTTCAAATCGCCCGACGAGTCCTCAAAGCGCACGTACCGGTGCTGCCGGTCGGCAGGGAACACGAACAAGTGGCCGTAGAACATCTGCCGCAGCGTAAAGGCGGCGTAGGTATCGCCGATCAACTGGACGTGATGACGCTGCAGCGCGCCGTAATCAGGAAGTCCGCTGTTGTTGGCCCAGTTTTCACAAACAAGGTTGGGGTACCTTTGCCGGACGAAATCCATGATCTCGTAGAACCCCTCGCAGGAAGCGATTCGACTGTCTCCTGGGGTGTGCGTGTGGGAGGTGGAATCACACATGGTGACGAGGTCGAAATCGTGCTTCAGCCAGTCGAGCTCGAACGCGTCGATTACTCGGGACAGTTGTTGCTTCACCCACTCGCGCGCGGGCCGGTGCCCGAGACAGAGCACGCGCGTCTTCCAAACCGATGCGCCGGTCCGCGTGAAGAACTTATCCGGCAGCGGACTGCCGTTCCACGTGGCAAGCCAATCGGGATGTTCGCGAGCCACGCGCGACTGCCCGTCCGCATTGCCGAATCCGAACCAAAGGCCGAGTTTCATCCCGCGCTGCTTCACCGAACGGGACACGGTTCGCGGTCCGTCGGGAAAACGTTTTGGGTCGCACCACCAATCGCCGACGCGCGGAAACCAGCCGTAATCCCACAGGTACAGATCGCAGCCCACCTGGGCGGCGGCGTCCACCTGGGACAACAAATTGCTCTCGGTCGGGAACCAGGGATGCGTGCCGGGCTCGTTATAGGGGCTCTTCTCATCGAGCGAGCACGCCCAAGTGCAATAGCCGACCCAGGGAAAATCGTGAGCCGGAAGCGGTGGGCCAAGGGAAGTCCGCACGAGCTCATGACTCAGCGCAGCCTGCTCCTCCAGCGTCCCCGAAAAACCATACCATCCGACCGGAGCTTGAAACCGGGCGCCCGGCGCGAACGGTTCGCGCATACCATCCGGGTCGAGGCCGCCTTCAATCGGACAGGGTTCCTGAAGGTCGCCGAAGGCAACCACCATCGGGCCGGACCATTCCCAGCCGCCGATCAGCGTTTCCGTTGTGTCAGGCATCGCAAGACTGAACCAGCCAAAGTCGGGCGAGTATGGCCCCGTGCGCAGTACTTGGCGCACATTTTCCGTGATCGAGCAAAGATGCAGAGGATTCCCGGGTTCGGGGAGCATCGCACGCCCGAAATCGTTCAACCACTTCAGATCGAGCGGCTCGGCCGACGGAGCGACGCGAAGATGGAACGTATCCACTCGATGCAGGATGGCACTTCGCTGGCTACCATTGATGACCGAAGTCCGCGTCCGCAGAATCGGCAGGCGCTCGTGAACAAGATAATCGCGCACGACATGGAATGGCAGGTCGCCGCTCTTCAACTCGATGGTGAGCTGCCGCCATGCTCCGGCTGTACTGTTGCCTTCGCGAAGAACAGTCCACGGCCCCTCGCCGGTTAACTGGAACGTCTTGCCGTCCATTTCGCCATCAATACGAAATTCCAGCGAAGGCACGGAAGGATGGATCCACTCGCGGTCTGCGCGCACGTTTCGGATCGAGGTGCAGGAAAACTTTCCGGATCGAAGCTGGAGGATTTGCTCGATACCGGCGTTGCCGATTCGCCACACGCGCGTCCCGTCGCCGCCCTGCGCCACTGCCGCGCCGCTCAGGCAGTAAGCTGTGGCGAGCATCTGTGCAAATTCTCGCCGCGTCACCTCCGTTGGAGCTTTTCGCATTCTCAGACTCAGTAGGTAGCGCGGCCGCCGCTGGCGTCGTAAACCTGGCCGGTGACGAAAGAGCAGTCCGGACTGGAAAGAAAATGAACGACGGCGGCGATTTCCTCCGGCAAACCCGTCCGGCGCATCGGAATCCGGTCAGTCATATAAGTGACCTGTTCCGGGGTGAGCTGTTCCAGGAGCTTGGTCTTCACCACGGCGGGAGTTACCGCGTTGATGCAAATGCCCTGCTGCGCCACTTCCTTCGCCACGGACTTGGTGAAGCCGATAACTCCGGCCTTGCTCGCCGAGTAAGCAGTCATGTTCGGGTTGCCTTCTTTGCCCGCAATGGAGGCGATGTTGACGATACGGCCGTACTTCCGCTCGCGCATCAATCCGATCACCGCCCGAGTGCAATGAAAGACGCCGTCGAGGTTGATCGCCAGGACGCGCCGCCAGTTCTCATACGTTTGATCCCATACGGGCGCCGCGGGGCCTGCGATGCCTGCGTTGTTGACGAGCACCTCGATCTTGCCGGTCCATCCCCGCACCTGACGGACGGCCTCCGCCACGGACTCCGGGTCCGTTACGTCCATGCGCACCGGCCGGCAGAGCTGTCCCGATATCTGTTCGTTGAGAGAGGCGGCGGTTGAGCCGGCCGCGTCGAAGTCGAGATCGGCGACTGCCACGTGAGCACCCGCGGCTGCGCAGCGCGCGCAGATGGCGGCTCCGATGGCGCCTGCCGCTCCGGTGACGATTACGGTGTGGTTGGTCAGATCAAAGAACCGGGGCGCATTCCCGCTATTCGCGGTTCCCATACTTGTTGAGTCGTTGGTCATAAGGACATTTTCATCCGGACGCGGCCGCTGGTATCGATGGATTCGACGTCTCCCGGCTCAAAGAACATTGCGGCGAATTTCGCCCGAAGTGTTTCCCCGGGCCGCAACACCGGCGCGGTTCCGGACGCCACGGCGCGCCCCAGTCCGGCGCCCGGAATGCTGGTGACCGGCTCTACCGCCATCACCGAACAACGGCCATACCAGGGGTAATCGAGGCTGCCGCCGAGCTCCTGCCAGAACCATAGAAACGGGAAGATTTCCAACGGCCACGCCAATCCGAACGCGAGATTCCGCGCGGAGTTCACCAGCGCGTACCAGCCCGCTTCCAGGTCGCACAAGTATCCGAATTCGGTGACGCGCTCGGTGGCGGAGGGAACGATGCTGAGGTCGACGGGGGTTCCGTTCTTTCCGACCGCTACAGGCCAGGGTTCGGAAGCGCCCGCGCCGATGCGGCACGCCGGCGAGATCTCAGTGTCATGCGCCAAAAACCGGCGAGCGGGCACCTGGAGGCGCGCGCCATCGAGAAACGGCCGCCCGAACGCCGGGTGGTGTCCCCACATATAGTGGAGCGGAGTCTGGCCGAGATTCGCAATTGATTCTTCAATGTGGAGCACCGGCTCGCCGCGCCGCAGCGATAAGGTGCGCGAGATAGTGAAAGGGCTTCGGCGAAGAGTCAGAGTCAAGTCCATGGCCGCCTCGGTCGCGCTCGATCGATGCGAGCACGTCCACCGGGCGGCCGAAGCTTCGCCATGGAAACTCAACGGCGCGCCGCGATAGACGCAGGCATCTCCTCCGTTGGGAAACAGCACCTGCCAACCGCCCTCGTACTGATCGAGCCATGCAGCTTCGCTGAAGGCGGCAGCACCGGGCACCGGCCCATGCGTCAAGCCCCAGGGCGACTTCCACAGCACATCCAGATTGTGCGGCTTCGAGACGAGGGAGTAAATGTCGGCCCCTTTGTCGGGGAGTACGGTGACCGCGATAAGTTCGTTCTCGAGGGTGATCGCGCGAAAGCCACTGATCTCGTTCTCGCGGCACACACAATCCTGGCTCATACCGGCCTACTCAATCACCACCGGTGGCTTGACGAGCGACCGTTGCACGACGTCTTCGTCCATCTCAACGCCCAGCCCCGGCCCGGAGGGCAGTTCCCATCGGCCGGCCTGCAGTACGGGTTCGGGCCCGGCGAGGTGAGAACGGAGATAGGAGGGGAAGAAGTCGCGCGCAAAAAACTCGGTATACGGGCAGCTTGGCGCGGCGGCCCCGAAGTGGCGCGTCGCGGCTACCGTGAGCCCGGTCTTCCAGGCGTGCGGCACGCAAGTGACGCCGCGTTCCGCGGCCATACGCGCGCAACGCATCGCTTCGGTGAGACCACCGACGCGCCCCATGTCGGGTTGGATGACGTCGCAGGCGCCGCGATCCATGAGCTCGCGGAATTCATGGCGCGTCTGCAGGAACTCGCCCGCTGCTACCGGCGTAGCGGTCGCCTCGGAGAGCCGGGCAAGGCCGTCGAGATCGTCCGTGTGAAGAGGCGTCTCGACGAAGAACAGCTTGTCCTCTTCAATTCGGCGCAACACCCACAGCGCGTCATTCCAATTGTTCCAGCGGTAGCCGACGTCGATCATAAAACCGCGGTCGTCGCCGGCGATGGTGCGGCATTCGTGGATGAAGCGGACCAACTCGCGGTCGTCCACCAGATCGTAGAAAAGCATTTCCATCTTCATCGCCTGGAATCCCGCTTCTACCGCCTGGTGCATCAGGGCCAGCGAGCATTGCTTCATTTCCTCCCAGGAGCGGCCCTGGGGCATGCTTTGAAAGAGTGTGACGTAAGGGGTTACGGCGGGCCGCGCGTTGCCGCCCAGAAGACGGTAGACGGGCATGTTCAGAAGCTTGCCCCGGAGGTCGTGCAGAGCGATATCGATGGCCGACAGAAGCATGACGCCCAGTCCGCGGCGCCCGTGGTAGATCGTGCCCTCGTACACTTTGTCCCAAAGGCGCTCCACGTCAAGCGGGTCTTCGCCGAGCAGCAGATCGCGAATGCTCCGGCTCCAGATGTGCGCACTGGGCGTTTCCAGCAGCGCCGCGATCGCGTTCGGCGGTGCGTCGGTTTCGCCGACGCCATAGGTGCCGTCCTCAGCGGAAACTCGAATGACGGCCGTATCGACTGCCCCGTCGCAGTCGGCTGCGTTCGCCTGCGGAGAGCGTAGTTCCAGACACTCGATCCTGTTGATCTTCACATGGTCTCCATAGCCCGATTAATGCCCCGACGTGGTCATAGCGCCGTCCACCACCAGGAAGGCGCCCGAAATGAACGCGGCGCTCTCGGAGGCAAGAAACAGCACCGCGTCCGCGATGTCGCGTGGCTTTCCAATTCTGCCGAGCGGATGAACCGCGAGCACCTGCCGCATCGCGGCGTCCGGATCTTCGAGCGTCGCCAGCCACTCGTCCATCATCGGCGTGTCGATATAGCCGGGGCAGATGGCATTGACGCGAATACCGTCGGCGCCATGATCGAGCGCCAGGGTACGCGTGAGGGCCAGCATGCCCGCTTTGGAAGCGTCATAGGCGGCATTGCCGGGGTAGGAGACGAAGGCATGCACGGAGGAGATGTTCACGATCGCGCCGCCGTGTCCCGCCAGGTGAGGAATGACATGCTTGGCGAACAGAAAGGCTCCCTTGAGATTCACCCCAATCTGTCGGTCCCAGTCGGCACTGGAATAGTCCGGCAGGCGTCCAGGGACTTCAATGCCGGCGTTGTTGACCAGCACGTCGATTCGGCCGAGTTCATCGGCGGTGCGCCGGACCGCGGCGGAGACGTCTTCCTCGCGGGCAACGTCGCCTTCGATGGCAATCACCCGTCCCTTTTGGCGGAATCGCTCCACGGCGGCCTTCAGCGCCGCCGAATCGATGTCGAAGGCCGCGACTGCCGAGCCCGCCTCGAGAAAGCGCGTCGCGATCGCCTCGCCAATGCCTTTGGCCGCGCCGGTAACGATGGCGACTCGATCATTGGGTGGCATGCGTCTCCCTGCGGCCGCCGGAGTTGCCCGATGGCAGATACAGGTCTGCATACGACCGGAGGCAGCACAGCAGCGGTCCCTGACCCCAGGGAACCGACGCGCCTCGCGGCATCTCACGATAATGCTGCGCGCGTGTACTGGGGAAGGTTTCGTAGGAAACACCCTGGAACACGCCGCGGTCATCAACACGTTTAAGTACGAAGTGCATCGCTTGTTCCAGAACTTCAGAATAACGGCTGCCGGAGATCAGACCGAGGCGTAATGCCCGTGCGATCACGTCGGCATAGAAGGCAGCGGTGGAACTCTCGACGTAGGAATCCGGATCATTCAGCACCGTATGCCACGCTCCCGACGCATGCTGGAGTTGGACCAGCCGTTCCAGCGTCGCGATGAGCACGGACCGCAGGGGAGCGGCGGATTCTTCCGAGGCGCCGAGGTATTCAAGCGTGAGCACGACTCCCAGCAGACCCCAACCGTTTCCCCGGCCCCACAGTACGCCGTTCGGCCGGCCGGTTCGCTCCATCCAGAAGTGATGGAACAGATGTTCCTCCCGGTCCCAGAGCAGCTCGATCTGCGGCAGTATGTTGTGCAACGCGAGTTCGCGATATTGAGGCTCCCTTGTGACCTCATACAGTTTCGCAAAGAACGGCGCATCGAAATGAACACAGTCGACAAAGACACAAGGGCCTCCGTTCTCCGCCGCCCGTCGTTGACGGATCGCGTCGTAGTCCTTGTGGTCAGGAGGAAGCTCCGGCGGCAGCTCGATCGCAGCATCTTCATAGCGCATGTAAGCGCCGGAGGTGGTTTGGCGGAATCCCGCCATATAATCGGCGTGGCGGCGGGCGGCGGCCAGCAGTGCAGGGTCGCCCGTGTGCTGCCAGGCGCGGAGCAAAGCCACGCCGGGCGCCGTGTAGTCGAACTTGCTGCGGTGCTGCTCGCGCGCGATCCAACCCTTCAGCAGTCCGTGGACAAATCCGAGGTATCTGCCGTCGCCCGTAAGCTCGGTGGCATCGAGGAGGCCATCAAGGCCGATGGAATCTCCCCAGAACCAAAGGCGCCATTGATGAACGAGCAGGCGGTCTGCCGCCGCGGAAGCCTGGCTTCGGAAGTCGATTGGGCTTGTCATTTGCAGTTAGCTCCGGTGCGGTTCGATCCGGTGCGACTCAAGCCGGCAGCCGGATCGCGGCCGGACGTTGAAGCTGGCCCGCGATGCCCGCGTCGGCCTGATACACTCCGCCGCCGAACGGGCCGCAATCCGGGTCGTAGCCCCGAGGCATGACGGGGAGCTTTTCCGACTGGGCGGCTGAGGTAATGAGCAGATGCTTCAACTCCGGGCCGCCGAAAGCGACCGACGAAGTCTGTTTGGCCGGCACTGGAATCCGCCGCTCGACGCTTCCATCCGGGTCGTACCGAACAACGCATCCGCCATACCACTGAGCCGACCAGAGGAAGCCTTCGGAATCAACCGCTAATCCGTCCGGGATCCCCTCATCGTCCGGCACCTCGACAAGCACGCGCCGCCGGGCGACGGCACCGGTCGGCGCGTCGTAGTCGTAGGCGCGGATTTGCCGCGCCACCGTGTCGGTTACGTAAAGAGTCCGTTCGTCGGGCGACAGGCCGATGCCGTTTGCCAGATGGAATCCGTCATCGAGCACCCGCACCCGCCCGGTGGGATCGACACCGATCAGCCGGCCCAGCTCATAGTCGCCCGCCGGATTGTAATAGAAAGAAGCGGTGATCAGCCTCCCGGTGCTGTCGGCGCAGCAGTCGTTCAATTGCAGACGCGCACCCTCGGCCTCGCTGGCGACGAGCCGCGGTTCGTTCGTTCCGTCCCAAAGCCATACGCCACTGGTGTTGGTGATAACGAACCCGCCGTGCTGATTGATTCGGAACCCGTAGATTTCGAGTCCTGACCGAAGCGTTCTATAGGCGCCGCTCGACCAGTCGAAGCAATGGAATTTCAAGCCGACACAGTCGGTCCAGTAGAGCTTTTGGCTGGTGGCGTCCCAGACAGGGCATTCGCCACAAAGGTCACCGGAGTCGGTAAGGAGGGTTGCGGGGCCGAGGGAAGAATGAGCGGAATCGATCATGAACTGTTTCACCATCAAGGGAGCATACTATCAGCGATTGAAAACGCTGTCAATACGTTTTTATTCTGCGCTCGCGAAGACAAATCCGGATGCAGCGGATTTCAAAACCTGTATAATGTTTCATGGCTCGGCGAGTCAAACGGACAGATTCGGTGAATTCCATCACCACGATCAAGGATGTCGCCAGGACCGCAGGCGTCTCTATCGGCACGGTCTCCCGCGTTATCAATAAGTTCCCTGACGTTGATCCACAGCTCCAGGAGCGGGTGGAAGCGGCGATCCGGGAATTGAATTATAGGCCGAACGCCCGCGCCCGCCTCTTTGTACAGAACTCCACGCCCGTCCTATCCTTCATTCTCAGTAATCGCGGGTTGCTGAACCCCTTCCACTCGGGCATCTTGCAGGGAGTAGAGCAGTACTGCGCGCGGGCCGGATACTTCGTGATGTTCACCAAGTATGACTATTCGCGCGAGACGCCTTCGGGCGCGCTCGAGCTTCCGGGTGTACTGCGGAGCCACGGGATGGCCGACTGCCTGATTCTGGCTGGCACCAACTACGACAACTTCCTCGAAGCGCTTGAATCGATGTCGGTTCCGTTCGTTACACTTTCCAATCATCACGTAGGCGCCGCCAACCGGCCGCCATTCGACCGCGTCGGCTGGGACGATACGACAGGGGCTCTCGAGGCTACAAAATATCTGATTGCACTCGGGCACGAGCACATCTGGTTCATCGGCGACACCTCGCTGCCCTGGTACAGCCAGCGCTACGCCGCCTACAGCCGGGCGATGGTCGAGGCGGGGTTCGAGCCGAGAGGCCAGACCGTCAGCCTATCGGACAACTGGTACGGCAACGGCTACGCTTGTGCTGAGGTTATCCTTGAGCAAAAACAGCCGGTTACGGCTATCTTCGCGGCTTATGACGAGATGGCTTTCGGTGCCTGGGACGCTCTTCGCAAACACGGCCTCGAGGTACCGCGCGATGTCAGCCTGATCGGCTACGGCGATAACGACGAGGCGCAGTTCAAATCACCCGCGCTGACCAGCGTACGGATCAATAAGGCGCAGGTCGGCTCGGAATTGGCGAAAATGGCGATCGAAAAATTGCAAAACCCGGGCGTGCGGATCCCGGAAGTCGTAGTTCCGGTGACACTTGCGAAGCGCGGGACGACTCGACCTCCTTCCACCGCTAGCCAGTGAACGCTGTGGCCAGGCGGTGTTTGGTTCACGAGTCGCAAGATGTTCATGAAACTATTCACTTGACAGCCCCCCCTTCCCTCCCTATAATCGACTAGTCTTTGATCGGACGTGGAAGGTAAACGTGAACTCCAAACGCGCTTTTTTTTCCTGCAGTCTATGGCTGATGATTTCGACTCTCGTAACAGCGGCACCGGACCGCGGGACGCTTCAGGGGACAGTGACCGATCCGCAGGGCGCCTTCATTCCGGCCGCCCAGGTCACGGTCCGGAACGTCGACACCGGCGTTCAAAACACTCTCAAAACCAATTCGGTCGGCTTCTACCTGGTGACCGACCTGGTGCCGGGCAACTACACGGTAAGCATCCAGGCTGCCGGATTCAGTGCTATGGAAATCTCCGGCGTGACGGTGACGGCAGGGACGATAGCGATTGCCAATGCCGCGATGCGTGTCGGAGAGAGCACCCAGAGTGTGCAGGTCACCGCCGAAGCGCCGCTCGTCGAAAACACGTCGTCGAATTTCACTACCAGCATTGACCAGCGCTACATTCAGGACCTGCCGCTGAATGGCCGGGATATTCAGACGCTGGTGTCTCTGATCCCGGGCGTGATCCAGTCGGCCGGGCCATCAGGCGCCAATTTTGGATTCGACAGCCAGTTCGGGGGCTTCCCCGATCCTCTGCACCTGGTCGGCTCCAGCATTAGCGTCAACGGATCACAGGCCGGGGCAAACGCATGGTTCCTGGAAGGCACGCTGAACGCCACCGTTGGCGCCGAAGCGGCCATCGTCAATCCGTCGCCCGACGCGGTTTCGGAATTCAGCCTCGTCGGTAACGGTCTCGCCGCCGAGTACGGGCAGACGAGTGGAGGCGTGATCAACGTCGTGCTGAAGTCCGGAACCAACGCTGTGCACGGCGACATCTACGAATACAATCGCAATTCGTACTTCAACGCGACGAATCCCTTCGCGCGCCGGGATGCCAACGGCAACCCGATGCTTGATCCCCGCGTAAACTGGAACGATCCCGGCTTCTCACTCGGCGGCCCCGTCGTCATACCGCATGTTTACAATGGCAAAAACCGCACGTTCTTTTTCGTCTCCGACGACACTTCCCTGCTGCACGAGACCGTAAACCGCCTCCTTACCGTTCCCCTCCCTGCCGAGAGGCAAGGCAATTTCACGGGCGACCCGAGATATGCCGCGGCCTGCAACCCGGCCGCCGGCATCACCAACTGCATTTACGATCCGTTCACCACGACCCTGCCCGATGCGAACGGACAGCAGCATCGAACGCCTTTTCTGACGCCGGTGATTCCGGCAAGCCGCATCAATCCCCTCGCCCAGTACTTCTTGAACTCGATTCCGAACCCGAATTTCCTCGACCCGCTTCAGCAGGGGCCCGGCGGCTGCGGCAATCTCTGCAACAACTATATGGGCGCGGTCGGAAGCAGCCTGACTACGTACAATGCGTCCGTAAAGATCGATCACCGCTTTAACGAAAAAGAAGCGGCCTTCCTGACGTGGCTATACAATCCGAGTTTCTACGGCAACTTCCGCTATCCGTGGAACGGCCCCACGGCTCAGACGAACACCGGCGTCATGGGATCGCAGCCCTACAATACGCGCAATCAACTCGCCATCGTCGGCCTCACATCCACCCTGACGCCGACACTGGTCAATGAGTGGAGATTGTCGTTCGGCCGCCAGGCGATGCAGGCTCAGCCTAATCCCGACAGCGTCACCTCCACCAAGGAGGTGCAGCAGAAGCTCGCCGGCATGAACTTCCTGCTGTACGATCCACTGCAGTCGGTGCCGGACATCTGCGTGGACTCGTTTTGCTGGGGCCCGCAGGAGTTCCAGAACGGGTCCATGGGGCAGCAGGAATGGACCGCGGTGGACAACATCACAAAGGTTCTGGGAAAACACACGCTGAAGTTTGGGGCGTCGTGGCGCAGAAACGGCCTCTGGAATTTGGCCGCCTATGGATACAATCTCGGCTTTAACACCGGCTCGACCAACGATCCGGTTACCGGTCTGGGCGGCAATGGGCTGGCTACGTTCCTGCTCGGCTGGGTCGACCAGGGACAACCCAGCTCCGGTGTGCAGTATGCTCCCTGGCAGACGAACACAGATTGGGGCTTTTATGGCCAGGACGATTTTCGGGTCACCCGCAACCTGACTTTGAGTTACGGGCTGCGTTGGGACATCTCGGGCTGGATTAGCGAGCGTCATAACGCACTTGCCAACTTCAACGCGAGCGAGATGAATCCGGCGGCGCCGGGCATGATGGGCGCGCTCGATTATATGGGAACCCCTAACCATCCCGGCCGGAATCTTTATCCGGCCAACCTGGGCGATTTCGGCCCGCGGTTTGGATTCGCCTATGCGCCGACGTCGAAGACCGTGATCCGCGGCAGCTTCAGCATCGTATACAGCAACAGCATGTCCGCCCTGTTCGGGCAGGGAAACGGCGCCGAGAGCACACCGGGCTTTTCGGTTCCGGTGAGCGCAACGATCACCGATGCCTACAACACGAAGCCCAGCTTTATCCTGGGACAACCCGCCCCCACTCTGCCGATACCCAATCTCGCCACGAACGCCCAAACCAACAATCAGTTGCTGGGCACCTACATCGATGCATTTGTGAAGGGATCGAGAGATCCATATGTAGAAAACTGGAACTTCTCTATACAGCACGAACTACCCGGGAACATGGTGGTGAGCGCGGGCTATGTCGGCAGCCATGGACTGCATCTGTATGGGAATGAGTTGCAAAACATGGACTACGTGCCGACGGCGACTCAGCTCTCGCTGCGCAACAACATCAATCTGCCTTTTGAGGGCAACCCGGTGCTGTCGCAGCTGTATGGCTGCCCCACGGCCGCCAATGGGAATTCTCTCTGTCCCGGCTACTACGCTTTGGAATCGTACCCGCAGTATTACGCGGTGGCGGCTCTGCTCATGCCGCAGGGCTTCAATCGATACAACGCCGGGCAGCTTCGAGTGGAGAAGCGGTATTCGCACGGACTGAATTTCATCGCCTCCTACACCTACTCCAAGAACATGGTCAGTCCCGGTTTGGGAGCCCTGGTCGCCAACACTCCGTCGCCGTCCACCATCAGCAACAAGGGCGTAGGCCGCATCGCCGTTGTTCCTGGCGCCGCCGGCGGCGCTTCGGGCGATCGCTATACTCACACGGGCCCGGAAAATCTGGACAACGTCTACGGCTATACGGCCGAGGCGCCTGACGACATTCCTCACGTGCTCAATATTTCCTCCACCTACGAGCTTCCGTTCGGCAAGGGAAAGGCGTTCGCTACCAGCCGCGTTGCATCCGCTATCTTCGGCGGCTGGAAAATCTCTCAGAACTGGAATTTCCAGAGCGGCGTGCCGATGTTCTTCAACTCGGGCGCCTGCAATGGAATCAGCTGCCGCCCGAATCTCGTCGGCAATCCGGCCGCCGGCCGGGGCAGCGAGACCAAACAACAACAGCAAAACCAGTGGTGGAACGCGAACGCCTTCACGGCGCCGTTCGGCAATGACCCGACAATCTTGCAGGAAGTCTCCACCGGCCTGACCCCGAGCGGGGCGCCGCTGGACTACAACACGGTCAACCAGTGGTGGCAATACGGCAATGTCGGCTTACGAATACCGTCCGGCCGCACGCCCGCATTCTGGAACGTGGACGCATCGCTGTCCCGGGATTTCCATTTCACCGAGTCGCGGTACATCACCTTCCGGTGGGATCTGTTCAACGCGCTGAACCATCAGAATCTGGGTGTTCCGAATAACACCTGGTGTCTGCCTCCGTACGCGAACGGCGCCACTGACGCCACTCACATCGTCGGGTGCCAGTTTGGCATGATCACCAATGTTCAAACCGATCCCCGTGCGATGCAGTTTGCTCTGAAGTTCTCGTTCTGACATGAGGCTCTCGCTCGCGTGCTTCTTCGTGGCGGCGGCGTCGCTCCCGCTCAGCGGCGCACCGCCGGATCCTGCTCCGAAGCACGGTGACCAGCCCACGTTTCGGATCCGCGAGGTTCCGATGATGCAGATGCCCGGGGTTCAGGTGCCGGAGCGCAGTCTGCTTCATGAGGTGGATTCCAACAGTCCCATGCACTGGGACGGCGACACGCTTTACCTGTTCAACAACTATGCCCACCCGTGGCGAACCTCGGGCCCGGACCTCGCTCATCTGTCGAACCGATTGTCCACAAAACTGGGCGAGCTGAACGACAGGATGCCGCTCTGGATCGAAGCGACTTGGCGGGACGACGACGGGACCCTGTACGGCGCTTATCATTTCGAGCCGCACGACATCTGCTCCTCCAACGGGCACCTTCCGACCGCGCCCCGGATCGGCTGGCTGCGATCTCATGACAACGGAGCCACTTGGGACGATCTAGGCTTTGTTATCGACGCCAACCCTTGCGCCATTCGCTGCGATACACAGAGCCCCTGGGATGCCGGAGGCACCGGCGACTTCGTTTTCCTGCCAGACCGTGACAAGCGTTTCTTCTACTTTTACGGCACCAGTTACGACTCAGACTTCGCCGAGCAGGGCATCTTTGTCGCGCGAATGCGCTATGCCGACAGAAACAATCCCGCGGGGAAAGTTTGGAAGTGGTATCACGGCGAGTGGCGAGAACCCGGGTTGTGGGGCCACCTCACGCCTGTAATGCCGGCCACGCGAAACTACCATCACAAGGACGGCTCGATGTTCTGGGGCCCGTCCATCCACTGGAACACTCACCTGGGACTTTACGTCATGATCCTGAACCATGCCGTGGACACCAAACTGAATAATGACGGCATCTTCCTTTCTTTCAACTCCGATCTCGGAAACCCGCAAGGCTGGTCGAAACCGGTGATGATGATTGACCGCAAGACCATTCTGGACGCCACGGCCGTGGGCACCGTCCAGGACGGAATGATGGTGGTGCCCTCGGGCGTGTACTACGGAGAGTTGCGCGCCTCCAAGAACGGGCTCGTGGTCGCGGACACGATTTCAAGCGGATGGTATCCGCAGATCATCGGCACAGAGAAGGGCCAGACGGATAAGCTGTGCGGGCAGACGTGCCGCGTGTTCATGACCGGGATGTCGCGCCTGGAAATCACATTTTATAAGCCAGGGGAGGAGCGGCATTGAACCGGCGTCAGGCGATCGGCGCATTGTTGGGAGGAGGGCTGAATCTCTGGGCCGCCGACAGCGGAAAGACGCTTCCCACGGTGGTTCTCGAAGACGCACCCTTAATTCAAATGCCCGGCGTCGAGGTGCCCGAGCGCGGATTCCACCACGAATGCGATTCGAATAGTCCGGTGCATTGGGATGGAGACACGGTCTATGTCTTTAACTCCTACAGTCACCCCTGGAGAAGCTCCGGCCCCGATCTCCTGCACCTGAAGCGCGGCGCGCGCGCAGGGCTGGGCGCTTTTGACGATCAGCTCTCCATGTGGATCGAGGCCACCTGGAAGGACTCCGGCGACTCCCTCTATGGCGCCTTCCATTATGAGCCCGACCTGATCTGCTTTTCCAATCAGCACCTGCCAACCGTGCCACGCATCGGATGGCTGCGTTCGTTCAATAACGGCGCCACCTGGGAGGACTTGGGCTTTGTGATCGAAGCCAAGCCGTGCGCGGTGAAATGTACCACCGCCAGTCCGTGGGATGCCGGTGGAACGGGAGACTTCGTTTTTCTGCCCGACGAAGGCAGACAGTATATTTATTTCTTTGCCACCAGCTATGATTCCGACCCTGCCCAGCAAGGCGTCTTCGCCGCGCGCGTACCATTTGCCGATCGAACCGATCCTTCCGGCAAGGTCATCAAGTGGTTCGAAGGCCGATGGCAGGAGCCGGGGCTCGGCGGGCGCGTATCGCCCATCTTTCCCAGCCGGCGCGACTTTCACCGTGGCGACGGGGAGATGTTCTGGGGGCCGAGCGTCCATTTCAATACTCATCTTGGCGCTTACGTCATGCTGCTCAACCACGCTATCGACTCGCGGCTGAACACCGATGGCATTTACATCAGCTTCGCCCAATCTCTGGAGGATCCCCGCAACTGGTCCACTCCGCACATGATTATTGATCGGGCGGCGATTCAGCAAGTCATGAAGGGCAGCGGCGTATCGCGGACCAAGAGCGACAACGGCTGGTATCCCCAAGCCATCGGACTGGCGCATGGCGAGACCGACAAGCGTCTTGGCCGCACTGGCCGATTCTTCATGTCCGGCGTTTCGAAGAAGACGATCACGTTCCTGAAGCCGGGAGAGGCCCGGTGACGCGCCGGGAATTCGTCGCGCTCTCGGGGACCGCTCTGGCAGCCGGGCTTGTGAAGGCCGGCAACAACGAGGGCGTCCACGTGTGCCCGAAGTCGCGAACTCCCGCACGCACACTGGCCGCGTTCCGCTCCGGGGACCTCACTTCCTGGTCCTGGGACCTGCGCCTGGCCCTGACTTGCCTGCAGGGCATCGTAAACCGAAGTGAGCCGCGACTCTACCTGGTTCACGACCGCTATGACGAATTGTGGCTCGACTGGCTCGGCCAGCGCGGCGACGTGGACCATGTCGAATGGCTGGAGATCGGCCAGGTGTTCGAGCGCTTTCTCACCGCCGCGACACAGATGTTCATCACGGACCCCTCCGTACCCGCCAGCGTCAACGTGGCCACGATGCTGGCCGCGGTGCACGACGGCATCGCCGTAACGCCGGCGATCGCCGATCAATTCCAACTACCCTTCGGAGGCACGCCGGATTCGGCATACTCCGGCATGGACCTTCGCCAGTTCGGCTGGAAGAAGGATCTCGAAGCTTACCGCTGGGCCTTTCAGCACCTGGGCAGCCGTTTGTCGCAGAAGGCGTTTGCCATTCTCGCGCCGGAAGAGGTCGCATTGCGGGATTACCTGGTCGAGTTTCGAATTCCCATTCTTTGGATCTCCGGGCCGCAGGATGAGGCCCGCAACCCGAAGGCCGCTTCGCAGGAGGAGTTCGAGTTCGCGCGGGATATTCTGATGCGCTGGCCGCCCAATATCCCGTGCTTCGGCTGGCCCACCAGCGGAGATAAGACCGGTGGAATCGGCGAAACACCGGGAGTTCGTCTGTTAAGCGCATGCGCGAAGTATGCTGCCTGCACGGCATTCGACGCATATTCGCCGGCCGTAGGCAACCTCTCGGTGCATTCAGGAACGCGAGCCGCGCTGCGCCAGACTCATCCGGCGGCGCAGCTTGACCGTAGAAAGATCTACATCGCCTTTGTGCGTTCCGACGGCGATGGCTGGAATTTCCACCGCCATTACTACCGAAAGTTGTTTGACGACCCGCATCACGGCACGGTGCCGATGGGCTGGCAGGTATCGCCAACCGCCAGCGATGGGATGCCCGACATTCTCGACTATTACTACCGCCACGCCCGGCCTGGGGATTGCTTCGTCAACGCGTTGACCGGCCTCGGCTATATTCATGAAGACAACTATGCGGAAAACTATGCCGAGGACCGGCAATCCGGGATATGGAAGGAATATTTAGAACAGTCGGCGCTGTACCGGCAGCGAATCGACGCCATGGTGATGATGACATACAGCGAAATGCGGCCTGAGCGACTGAAGAGCCTCGCCGCGACCACCGGCTGTTCGGCGATCTTCGCGAATTACGGCCGCAGCCGGACCACGACGGACGAGAACACAGTAACCGTTGCCGGCGGAGTGCCGGTGTTCCGCGCCGTGAACCGGTCGCCAGGCCCATTTACGTTCACGCCCTCGGCCAGGCGCGATGCCGAGTCGTTCATGGTTTCTGAAATCCGCCGCCGCACACCGTCGCACCGTCCCGCCTTTCTCAACGTCTTTCTCGCGAACTGGCTGACTTCCCTCGACATGGTCGAGAACATCGTGAAGCGTCTTGGAGACGAATACCAGATCGTGCGGGCCGACGAGTTCGCCGGGCTTCTGCGCGCCGCGGGTGGTGCATGAGCGGCGGCCTCTTCTCGCGGAGGTCCTTCCTCCAGACGGCCGCGGCGGTCCCCTGTGCCGCGTTGAGCCAGACGGGAGGACGCATCGTAATTCATGTCGCCGCTCCTGCGGGTCCGGCACCATCCGGGTCTCCGGCCGAGACGGCGATTCCCTTCGCCCGCGGGCAACTGCGCTGGCCGGCGAAATTCCGGGTTCTCTCTCCGCGCGGCGCTCCGGTGCTGGCGCAGATGCACCCGAGCTCACACTGGCCGGACAGTTCGGTCCGCTGGCTGCATCTTGTTTTCGACCCGGAGGCCGGACCTGGCGATTACTCGCTTGCCAGCGAAGATGGACCGGCCGCCGGAGATCTGGTGACCGAACAATCCGGGTCCGTCGTCCTCGACAGCGGCGCCGCCCAGCTTCGCCTGAACCGCGACGGGTGGGTGGAAGAGATCTCGGCGCCGTCGTCTTCCGGGTCGTACTTTCCTGTTATTCGGGGGGCCACGCCGGTGGATTTGTTGATTACCGAGCGCGGCGGCAGCGTGTTCCGGGCATCCGCTGCCAAACCGCACCGCGTCACCGTTGAGGAACGCGGTCCCGTCCGGGGAGCGGTCCGCATCGAAGGGCGAACTCGCTCGAACTTCGACGCGGAGTTCTTCGATTTCATCCTCCGCTGCACGGTCTATCGCGGCCGGCCCGAGGTGGTTCTTTCCGTCATCTGGATGAACACCACGAGCAATAGCTCGGAAAAGGTGCGCGACATTCGCTTCGTGCTGCCGTTCGCATGGGAGCCCGGGCACCTCGTCTTCGGATGCGAGCGCGGCACCTACGATGGCCCGTTCCTGAAGGACTGGCCGGTATGGCTTGTTCAGGAAGACTACGATCGCTATTGGGCGCGCACGCGGAACCCCGACGGAAGGGTCCAGAATCTGGCCAGCGGAGGCGCCAACGGCGAGCGCTGTCCGGGTTGGCTCTACATGTCAAATGCGGCGCGGTTGTTGGGAGTTTCGGTTCCCGAGTTCTACGAAAGATATCCGAATGAAATTTCCGTCGGCGACAGTAGTCTGGCCATCGGGCTATGGCCGGAACATGCGAATGCGCACCTGAAATCCAAACCTCTGCTGCCCAACGACCCTTTCGGAACGACGACGTACCAGATGACGCGTTACTGGCCGGTGATGCCCCACCCCTACACGGCTTTCGTAGCCTCCGAGGATGGATGCCTTGACGCGCGCCAGGGAGTGGCCATGACCCAGACCATCGTTCTCGGTCTTTGGGCGGGACAGACCGCGACGCCTCTGTTCGAACAGAAGGTCCGGGACAACAGCTTGCGGCCGGTGCGCGCAACGCTCGATCCGCAGTATGTGACATCCACCGGCGTGGTTGGACCGCTCTCGCCCCGGGATCCGAGCCGATTCGCCAGAATCGAAGAAATGTTCGACGAGAACTTCGGCTGGTTCGATCGTCACATCGATCTTCAAAAGTGCTATTCGAAGTTCGATTACGGAGACTTTCGCTATTTCACTCCGGGCACCGATTACCTGACGACGCCCGGGACAAAGTGGGGCGACATGGGCGAGATGGCGCGCGAAGGATATTGGCATAACAACGAGCGCGATCCTCTGCGCGGACTGATT